>JBILMH010000026.1:0-25164 GCA_044375625.1 Alphaproteobacteria bacterium | reverse complement strand
ATTTGAACGACACATTCTGTAAGCCGTATTACTGTTACTGATTCCAGTCGAAATATCGCAAATCATTTTTCCATCACTGCCCAACCGACAAAGTTTATTGGTGGTGTTGCTTCCTAACCCACTTAGCTTTGATGCGATTTGGGCGTTGCCAAAGCTGATCATCTCGCCATAGCTGCGTGCCGCCACCATGTCGTCGCCAGTTGCCGCCACGCCAGAGGCCGCTGTTACCTTGTTCGGCGTTACGCTGTCATCCAAAACAGGCGGACAATACGGCCGATTGGATGGTGTCATTACCGTTACTGTTCCGCTTGCGTCTAACTTATTAAAAACCCCATCGGGCCCCGCACTGATCACCACCAACGCCACCCAACTGTCGGTCGGGGATGAGTTGGTTGGGTTTTCATTTGGTGGTGTTGTTGCGCTACCGCGAATTCGCCCTGTAGCCGCAGCAGTAGGCTGGGTGCCATAATCATAGGCGCAATAGCCCAACCGACGTCCCCATGCGTCTACATTGGCAACATCCTCGGGAAGCAATCCACCTACAGTAGGGGTCGCCGGATTAAACGATTGCATCGCGGGCGGCTCCAACACAAAATCCCCATCACTGTCCGCCGCCTTGCTGCTAAGCGTCATCACCAGGCTGCTCATCAGCTGCTTATTGTCCTGTGTCCTTTGCATCTGGGTGGTCGCCTTGGTGGTCATCATCAACCGCGACAGCCCCACCCCCATCACCGCCATCAATGCCAACATCGCCAACATCATCGCAAACATATAGCCACGATTGCTGCGCCATCCTTTCACCATCCTATGGCTTAGACAGCCTGGTTGATAAGCAGAAGCGGCAGATGATTTCGATAATTTCATGACAGAAAACCCAATCTAAGGTGACCTACAACAAAGCCAGAATCGGCAAAAAACAGCTATACATGGTGAAATGCTAACAATTTTATATGATGCTAGCATGACAAAGGTTAAAAGATTTGTAAAATCTTTTTGATGCCACTTTCCCTCCGTCTGATTATCTAGCTAGCGGGTTAACCTGTGCTCCCTCAACATACCCCCATCTTCACCCTTTGCAGGGGATGGAGGGATGTGGTAAAGGGTAGAACAGGTTCTTGGCTTTCGCAGGCCAGGCTACACACCGTCTGATCTTATCCTAACGATTTCCCCAACCCCATTTTACGATTGCGACCATCATGGCCTTTGCGATACGTCCCCGCCGCAGTGTTTTGTACATGCCCGCCTCGAACCCACGCGCGCTGGAAAAGGCCAAAACCCTGAACGCCGATGGTTTTGTTTTCGATTGTGAGGATGCGATTGCCCCCGATATGAAGGAGGTTGCGCGGCGGCAGGCGATTGCGGCGGCAAACTCCGCCGACTATGGCAAACGTGAGGTGGTGGTGCGGGTTAACGGCCTGGACACCCCCTGGGGCTATCAGGATTTGGTGGCGGTGGCCAGCTGTGGGGCGCATGCCATCCTGCTGCCCAAAATTCAAAGCGCGGAAATGGTGCGGCGGGTTGAAGAAATTTTGTTGGCCTCTGGCCTGCGTGAGGAAACCGCGCTGTGGGTGATGATTGAAACGCCCCTGGGGGTGTTGAATGTCCGCGAAATTGCTCAGGCAACGCCCCGCCTGCGCTGTATGGTGATGGGCACGTCGGATTTAAGCAAGGATTTGCAGGCGCAACCGTCCAAAGACCGCCTGGCTCTGTTGACCAGCCTGTCGATGGCGGTACTGGCGGCGCGCGCCTATGGCCTGTCGATCCTGGATGGCGTGCATCAGGATTTAGCCGACGATGATGGCTTTACCCGCGCCTGTTGGCAGGGGGTGGAGTTGGGGTTTGACGGCAAAAGCCTGATTCATCCCAAAACCATTGACACCGCCAACCGCATTTTTGCGCCCAGCAGCGAATCGATTAGCAATGCCCGCCGCATCATTGCCGCCCATGCCGATGCCAACAACAAAGGTCAGGGGGTGGTGGTGGTTGACGGCAAAATGATCGAAAATCTGCATGTCGAAAGCGCCTGGCGCCTGGTCGAACTGGCCGAAGCGATTGAGAAGCTGCACAAAGGCGGCCATTAGAGCTGGTTTGCGAGAGGGAGGAAGTTGGCGGGGTTGCGACATCACCAGCCAGCAATCAGGGCTTGATTTACTCATCCAACGGGTTATTATCGCCGCATTCTTAAAGCTATGCTTAGCGGCAGGAGCACACCATGCGTCCCCTTTCCCCCCATTTGCAAATCTATCGCCCGCAGATAACCTCGGTGCTGTCGATCCTGCACCGCATTACTGGCTTTGCGTTGTCAGTCGGCCTGCTGCTGTTGGCTGGCCTGATTATTTCGGCGGCGTTCGGGCAACAAAGCTTTGACCTGGTGCGTGGGCAGATGGGCACTTGGTATGGCTATATATTGCTGATGGGCTGGTCATGGGCGTTTTATTACCACCTGTGCAACGGTATTCGGCATTTGTTCTGGGATATGGGCAAAGGTTTTGAGCTGTCCACCGTTACCACTTCGGGCTGGGCGGTGGTATTGGCCAGCTTGACCATGACTGTTGTCACCTGGGTCTATGTTATTCAACGTTCATCAATTGTGCAGGAGCTGCTTAGCAATGCCAATGTCCAGTAGTCCCCGCGATCTTGGTTCCGCCAAATCGGGCAGCCATCATTGGTTGGCGCAGCGTGTTTCCGCCCTGGCGCTGATTGTCCTTAGTCTTTGGCTGGTGGCCAACCTGCTGGGGTTGATTTTCACGCCCTTCGGCAATTATGTCTATTGGCTGAAAAACCCCATCAACGCGGTTGGCCTGATTCTGTTTTTCGCGGCCAGCTTTTATCACAGCGCGCTTGGCCTGCAAACCATTATTGAGGATTACATTCATCGCGCCTGCATCCGTTGGGCGGTGTTGTTGATGGTGCAGGGTTTGACGTTGTTGTTAGCGGTTGGATCCATTTTTTCGGTGATTTTTGTTGCGCTGAAATAGGATGGGTGTCGATTTTTTCTTGAGGGTTTTTCCTAAAGGTTTTTAAGGGGATTAGGGTTATGGTTGCTGCCTATAAAATTGTTGAACATGACTATGACGTGGTCATCGTGGGCGCTGGTGGCGCGGGGTTGCGGGCAGCCCTGGGCATGTCGGCGGCTGGGTTGAAAACCGCCTGTGTCAGCAAGGTTTTTCCAACCCGCAGCCATACCGTCGCCGCGCAGGGGGGCATCGCCGCCTCACTAAGCAATATGGATCAGGATGATTGGCGTTTCCACATGTACGACACGGTTAAGGGGTCGGACTGGTTGGGGGATCAGGACGCGATTGAGTATATGGTGCGCAACGCCGCCGCCGCGGTGATTGAGCTGGAAAATTTTGGTGTTCCCTTTTCTCGGACGGAGGATGGCCGCATCTATCAGCGTCCCTTTGGCGGCCATACGGGCGACTATGGAGATCGGATGGTGCGACGCGCCTGCGCCGCGGCCGACCGCACGGGGCATGCGATTCTGCACACCCTGTACCAACAAAGCCTGAAGCATCAGACCAACTTTTTCATCGAATATTTCGCCCTGGAACTGTTGATGGATGAGGAGGGCGCCTGTCGCGGCGTGGTGGCCTGGTGCCTGGAGGATGGCAGCATCCACATCTTCCGCGCCCAAACCACGGTACTGGCAACCGGCGGTTATGGCCGCGTCTATTACACCTGCACCTCCGCCTATACCTGCACGGGGGATGGCAGTGCGATGGCCTTGCGGGCGGGTATTCCCCTGCAGGATATGGAATTTGTGCAGTTTCACCCAACCGGGGTTTATGGCGCAGGCTGCCTAATCTCCGAAGGCGTGCGGGGTGAGGGCGGCTACCTCACCAACTCTGAGGGGGAGCGGTTTATGGAGCGCTACGCCCCCAAGGCTAAGGACTTGGCCAGCCGTGACGTGGTCAGCCGCGCCATGGCGATGGAGGTGCGGGCGGGTAGGGGCGTGGGGCCGGAGAAGGACTACATGCTGTTGCATATCGAACATCTGCCCGCGGAAATTATCCGCGAACGCCTGCCTGGCATTTCGGAAACGGCGCGCATTTTTGCGGGCGTGGACACGACGAAGGAGCCGATTCCGGTCTGCCCAACCGTGCATTACAACATGGGCGGTATTCCGACCAACTATCATGCCGAGGTTATCCGCCCGACTAAGGACAACCCCGATGCGATCGTTCCTGGCCTGATGGCAATTGGTGAGGCCGCCTGTGTTTCGGTGCATGGTGCCAACCGTTTGGGCTGCAACTCCCTTCTTGACCTGGTGGTGTTTGGCCGTTCAGCCGCGCTGCGTGCCGCCGAAACCATTAAGCCGAATGGCCGCCTGCCAAGCCTTTCCAAGGAAATCACCGATAAGGCGATTGGCACCTTTGACCAACTGCGCGCCGCCAAGGGCGATGGCAAGGTTGGTGAGGTGCGGGTGGATATGCAAAAGGCGATGCAAAGCAATTGCGCCGTGTTCCGCGATGATGCCACCCTTAAGGAGGGGAAGGCCAAGCTGGAACAGGTTTATGCTAAGGCAAAAGACATCGGCCTTAGCGACCAATCCCTGATTTGGAACACCGATTTGGTTGACTACCTAGAGCTGCGAAACCTGATGGGGCAGGCTGTCGCCACCATGCATTCCGCCGCCGAACGGCCAGAAAGCCGTGGCGCCCATGCCCGCGACGATTTCCCCGAACGCGACGACCAAAATTGGATGAAACATAGCCTAGCCTATGTTGATGACGCGGGTAAGGCCACCATCGCCTATCGCCCCGTCCATTACTACACCCTGTCCAACGATGTTTCGCCCTTCCCGCCGCAAAAGCGGGTCTATTAAGCAATAGGAATCGCCATGGTACAATTCTCCCTACCCGCCAATTCCAAAGTCACGAAGGGCAAGCTTTTTGCTGCGCCCGCGGGGGCAAAGCGGATTAAAAAGTTTCAGGTCTATCGCTGGAACCCTGACACGCCTGAGGTTACGCCAAAAATTGACACCTATGAGGTCGATTTGGACAGCTGCGGCCCCATGGTGCTGGACGGCCTAATCAAAATCAAGGGGGAGATTGATACCACCCTGACCTTTCGTCGCAGTTGTCGGGAGGGGGTTTGTGGCAGTTGCGCCATGAACATTGATGGCACCAACACCCTGGCCTGTACCAAGGCGATTGATGAGGTTAAGGGCGATGTTAAGGTCTTCCCCCTGCCCCACATGCCGGTGGTTAAGGATTTGGTGCCCGACCTGACCGTGGCTTACAAACAATATGCCTCCATCAAGCCCTGGCTGCAAAGCCGCACCCCTGCCCCCGCGGGCAAAGAACGGCTGCAAAGCCATGAGCAGCGGGCGGAGCTGGATGGGCTGTGGGAATGCGTTCTGTGCTTTTGCTGCACCACATCCTGTCCCAGCTATTGGTGGAATGGCGACAAATATTTGGGCCCAGCCGTGCTGTTGCAGGCATATCGGTGGTTGGCCGACAGCCGTGATGAGGCCACCGGCGAACGGTTGGATGAGTTGGAAGATCCCTTTAAGCTGTACCGTTGCCACACCATCATGAACTGCACCAAAACCTGCCCCAAGGGTCTAAACCCCGCCAAGGCGATTGGGCAGATTAAGCAGATGATCGTCAGCCGCAAACATGGGTAATGGGGCGATTGGCTCCGCCAACTTTGGTGAGTGCTTCGAGCAGGCAAATAACCTGCCTGCTAGCCTGTCTTAAGGTGCCCAGCTGACCCGCTAAACCCTTCTGGCCGCCCCAGTCAAACGCAGTCAAATCCCAATCCAAAACCTTATCCTAAGGCGCCGCATGCCCAACCATCCCCCCCTGCCCGCACCGATTGTGTTGTTGGCGGTCTGTATCGGCATGATTGGGATTTTCAGCAACGATTCCTTTATCCCTGCCATGCCGGCCATTGCCGCATTTTTTCAGATTACCACCACCCAGGCGCAGGCGGGGTTGGCCAGCTCACTATTGGGTTTTGGCATTGGCCCCCTGTTCTATGGAATGGCCGCCGACCGTTGGGGGCGCAAAATACCGCTGTTGGTTGGCTTTGGCATTTTCCTGCTGTTTTCCC
The DNA here is from genome assembly GCA_044375625.1 of Alphaproteobacteria bacterium. Taxonomy (GTDB): domain Bacteria; phylum Pseudomonadota; class Alphaproteobacteria; order CAISOG01; family CAISOG01; genus CAISOG01. The sequence goes on along the minus strand of JBILMH010000026.1, from coordinate 19,104 downwards.
TGTTGGCTATGACGGCCACCAGTGCCGAATGGCTCGTGCTGTGCCGTTTTTTCCAAGGGCTCGGCGGCGCCTGCGTTGGTATCAGTCGGGCGATTGGCCGCGATGTTTACGATGGCCCCGCCCTTACCCGCTATATGGCACTGGGCGGCATCACGGCGGCGGTCGGATCCAGTGTTGCCGCACTGATGGGGGGTAAGTTTGTGGCCTGGTATGGCTGGCCAGGCTGTTTCTGGCTGCATGCCGGCCTGGCGTTTGCGTTGAGTGTGCTGATTATGCTGTTTCTGCCCGAAACCTTGGCGGCGGAGCATCGGCAACGGGTGGGTTGGCGCCAACAATGGTCGCTGATTAACAGTGTCATCCGCCATCGTCAGGCGCGCGGCTATGCCCTGCTTAGCAGTGCGGGTATCGGCGGCGCCCTGGCCTTTAGCAGCCACCTGCCCTTTTGGCTACAGCAATTCACCATCCCGCCCTCCCAATACGGCTATTACGCCATGCTGCTGCCGCTGGGCTATTTTGTCGGCAATTTGGTGTCGGAGTTTGGCAAAACCAAGCCACCCTATCTGATGCTGCGCATTGGTATGACCATTATCGTGCTGACCACTGGGCTTTTGGTGGTGGGCTATATGTCACAAACCCTGACCCCCTGGCTGATGGTGCTGTTGGGTAGTAGCTACATGGCGGGCAACGGCTTTTTGCTTCCTATCGCGGGGGCGGGGGTGGTGCGCCCCTTTCCCCACTGCGCGGGCGTCGCCTCAGCCCTATACAGCCTGTTCATGATGTCGGGCGGGGTGTTGACCATTGCGGGCATCGGATGGCTGTTTGACAATCAAACCCTACCCGCCCTGCTGGCGATGGCGGCGATTCCCATTGCAGGCTATGGCTATTGCTGGCGGTGCCAGCGACGCTTGCACTAGGCGGCGTAACCTGGCAGTCTTAGGCAACCTTTTCCAATGCCTTTCTGTGCTTTTCATGCGCTCAATCCCCCTCCCCCAACCTGTTCGCACCAACCAAAACATCGCCCTGCTTTACGGCGGTTTTTCGGCGGAGCGGGAGGTGTCGTTAACGACGGGGGCAGGATGCGCCGAGGCGTTGGAGGCGTTGGGGCATCGGGTGACGCGCCTTGACGTTACCCGCGACATAGGCGCCCTGGTTGGCCAGCTGACTGCCCTTAAGACCGACCTGGTATTCAACGCGCTGCACGGTCGATTTGGGGAGGATGGTTGTGTGCAGGGGCTGCTGAACATGCTAAACATCCCCTACACCCATTCGGGCGTGTTGGCCTCGGCATTGGCGATGGACAAACCCAGCGCGATTGACATGTTTCGCGCGGCGGGGTTGCCATGCGTCGACAACAGGGTGGTGACGCTTCAGGATCTGGCCGCTGGCGATCCCCTGCCCCGCCCCTTTGTGCTGAAACCCACCAATGAGGGATCCAGCGTGGGGGTGCATATCGTTAAGGTTGGCGACAACCAGAATCTGGTGGAGCTGATGGGCGCGGATTGGCCGCCCGATGCCCCCATCATGGCCGAAATCTATGTGCCTGGGCGTGAGCTGTCGGTAGCGGTAATGGGGGATCAGGCGTTGGGCGTGATCGAGCTGAGGCCGAAAAACGTCTTTTACGACTACAACGCCAAATACACCGCGGGTGTATCCGACCATTTTATGCCAGCCCCCATCCCACCCGTTGTCGCTGAACAGGCGATGGCCGCCGCCCTGGCCGCCCACCGCACCCTGGGTTGCCGTGGTATCAGCCGCAGCGATTTTCGCTATGACGATACTGGCTGTGATGACGGGGGGGGGGAAGCTGGCCGCCTGGTGCTGTTAGAGCTGAACAGCCAGCCGGGCATGACCCCCCTATCGTTGGTACCAGAAATTGCCGCCTATCGCGGTGTAAGCTTTCAGGATTTGATGCAATGGCTGGTCGATCACGCCCAAACAGATTAGCGGCCAAAAGCTTGCCCGCTAAGGGGGAAAGCCTGCGCACGCAACAGGGACGCGGCCTGGATAAGCGGCAAGCAGGGCGGCAGCAGACGCAGGGGCGGGGGCGGCGCCGCTGGCTAACATTGCTGCGCGATTTTGTGATTGGCCTGGTTATTTGTGGCGGGTTGGTCAGCTGGTGGATTGGCCAGCGTCATCCCGAACCACCTGTTCCTAACAATCCCGCCGACCTTAGGGATTTGGCCGCCACCCTGCCCCCCCCCTTGCAATCCTTGGCAGACAATCCCCCGCCATCAAGTCCGCATGCAAACCCTCTACCCCCCTCTCTGGCAATCATGCCATCGACAGAGAAGCCCCATTTTCCTGTGCAGGATATTGTGGTTACGGGCACGCACTATTTGGGTCAGGCGGAGGTGGTTGCCAACCTGCCCTTTGAAAAGGGCGATGCGATGGGGCGGATCAATTTGCAACTGGCCGCCAACAAAATCAAACAACTGCCCTGGGTGCGCCAGGTGCATTTGCGGCGCGACTGGGTTCGGCAACAGGTTGTTGTGGATATTCAGGAATGGCAGCCGGTCGCCCTGTTGCAGCAGCAGGGGCGGGTTAAGCTGATGAACGCTGAGGGGATGGTGCTAAACGCCCCCCTAACCCCCGCCTTTCAACAATTTATCCTGTTGGTGGGCAATGGCGCATCGAAACAATGGTCACAGCTGGATCACCTGTTGGCCAGCCAGCCGATGCTGCGGGAACGGATGAAAACCGCCAGCTGGGTTGGCAACCGCCGTTGGGATTTGCAGCTGGACAACGGGGTGACCATCAAATTGCCAGAGCTGGATCCCACCGCCGCCCTGGCCAAATTCGTATCGCTGGACAAACGGGGGCAGGATAGTCCCGCCCAGCTTAGCCGCCTTAGCCCCCCTATCACCACGGTTGATTTGCGGCTGCCCGATCGGGTAACGCTGCGCGGCCTGCCCGCTGGTAAACCCAAACTGCCCGCGCCCAAGCAGTTTGATAAGACCAACAAAGCCAAACAACCCCATACCAACCCCAATCAGCCCCACAACCCTCCATTATCAGCGCGGGAGCGCGAGACTTAAGGCGCGATTAGGACTGAGTGCCCTTTTTGGCGACCAGCACGCGCAGGAACAGATCGCAATCCATCTCCATCGCCGCCTGAATGCCCAGGCGGGCGCGCAGGCCGATGCGACGCACCATGTCGCCCTGATGCCCAACCACCATGGCCTGATGGCGGGGAATCGCCACCCGTATCACCTGCTCAATCCGATAGCGCCCCCGTCGCAGCGGCTTAAACACTTCGGTCACCACCTGCACGTTATAGGGCAACTCATCTTTCAGCAGGTGCATCATCGCCTCACGGGTTAATTCGGCGGCGCGGGCGGGCGCCTCCTGATCCGTCACCACCTCTCCCCCAAACATCCATGGGCTAGGCGGCAGGCGGCGTTGCCAATGCGCCAACAATTCGGGAACCCCGCTGCCGGTTTTGGCGGAGATAAGAAAGATGGGTTGGTCGGCCATGCCCAACTCGGCCAGGCGGGCTTGCCATTCTGCCAGCAGGGGCAGCAACTGTGGCTTTGGCACCAAATCAATTTTGTTGAGGGCAACGGTAATTGGCCGCCGTTGTTGCCCCACCATCGTCACCAAGATTGGCAGGCTTTGTTGATGCGGCTGGCTGGCATCGACCAGCACCAACAGCTCATCGGCCTGCTCAATCCCCTCTGCCCACGCGCTGCGCAGCTTTTTAACCTCCGCCTTGCGGCTAACGGTAAAGCCGGGCAGATCGACCAACACCAATTCCATGCCGCCATGGTGGGCGATTCCCAACACCACGCTGCGGGTGGTTTGCGGTTTGGCGCTGACGATGCTGACCTTTTCGCCAACCAACAGGTTGACCAGGGTCGATTTGCCAGCGTTGGGCAAGCCAACCAGGCCGATATAGCCACATTGGGTGGTCGAGTCGGTAGGGATAACGGCGGAGGGGGTATCTTTGGTCATTTAGCAAGAAGATGTCGATTCTTGCAGCCAAGTCAACAGCAAGGATGCGGCGCTTTGCTCCGCCAATTTTTTGCTTTGGCCACTGGCGCGAATGGCGGGATGATCGGGCAGGGCGACTTCAATCACGAAAACAGGCGCATGGGATGCCCCCTCACGGCTAATTTCTCGATAGATGGGGGGGGGAATGCCGCGTGCCTGCGCCCATTCCTGCAGGGCGGATTTGGCATCCTGGGGGGCGTGCGGTTGCTCAGCCAGCAAGGGGTGCATCAGATTCGCCACCAGGCTGTCGGCGACATCCCACCCCGCATCCAAAAACACCGCCCCCATCACCGCCTCAAACACATTGGCCAAGACCGATGGTTGGGCGGCCAGGGCTTCCCGCTCCGCCACTGCCACAATGATATGATCGGCCAACCCCTGCGCCACCGCCAAATTGGCCAGCACGGGGCGGCTAACCAAATGGGCATGCCGCTTCGCCAAGCTGCCCTCAGGCTCCAACGGAAATTGCCGATACAGCAAGCCCGCCACGCTAAGCCCCACCACCCGATCGCCCAGAAACTCCAGACGCTGATAATCTTCGGTAGCGTTGCGGGCGATTTTGATGTTGTTGGCGCGCGGGTGGGTCAACGCCATGGTCAACAGCGCCGAATCCCGAAATTGATAGCCAAAAGGATGAAAGGATGCCTTGGTCATGGCCTATTGGTGCATAAGATGCCGCCCTTATGCAAGCGGTCGTCAAAAACAACCCCCAAAAATCACCCCCCTCTAAAATCACCCATAGGCAATTGCGGGCTTTGGGGGTAAAAACAAAGCTACGGCTCTACTCCGCCACGCCCCTCAACCAAAATTGTTGCCCGATGACCAATTGCCCCAATCATTCCCGTAACAGCCTGTGGCGCCATGCCCGCCTGTTCGCCCTACCCCTGCTGCTGGCCAGTGTGACGGGGTGCGGCCTGGGGCGGGATAACCAGCCATCATCTGCCATGACCACCGCCAAGGCTGATGTGCCGCCAACGTGGCAGGGGGTATCGCCCGATAAAGACGTGCCCGCTGATGGCAACGCCGCTAAGCCCGAACCGAATAAATCCGCCAGCCAATGGTGGTTGCAGTTGCAGGATGACGGCCTGAATCAGCTGGTGCAGACAGCGTTGGCGCAGAATTTGGATGTGCAAAAGGCCGAAGCCCGCCTGGCCGAACTGACCGCCGCGCAACAGGGGGCGGGGGCAAACCTGCTGCCCCAACTTAACGGCAATCTTGGAGCCGCGCGCAGCAAGCAGGCACAAACCACCGCCAATGTGCTATCCGAATCGGTCACGGGCAGTTGGTCGTTGGATCTGTTTGGCGGCAATCGTGCCAAACTTAAAGCCGCGGAGGCGGAGCAAGCCTCGGCGCAGGCCGCCCTGGGCGATGCCCGTTTGCGGCTGGTGGCCAGCCTGGTCAGCGGCTATATTGACCTTCGCGCCGCGCAGCAGCAGCAGGCGTTGGCTCAATCGACCATCGCCGCGCAACAGGAAAGCTGGCAACTGACTAAGGCGCGCCGTGATGCGGGGTTGGTTAGCGATTTGGATGTTGCGCAGGCCGAAAGCCAATGGCGCAGCACCCAGGCGCAATTGCCGATTTACCGTGCCGCCGAAACTGCCGCCTTGCACCAGCTGGAACTGCTGCTGGGGCAGACGCCGGGCAGCTTATCAAGGCTACAACAGGATGCACCGCCGACACCCCCCGCTGGCCAGCCTATTCCCCTGGCACGCGGCGACGTAATCCTAAACACCCCCGCCAAGGTTATTGCCGCCCGCCCCGATATTCAGCAGGCGCAGGCGGCGGTGCTGGCCGCCCTGGCGCGTGGGGATGCCGCCCGCGCCACGCAATTTCCTGACCTGACCCTAAGCGGGCTATTCGGCCTGCAACAATCCAGCCCCAGCAGCCCGATGCAGATCACCGGCAACGTCTGGTCATTGGGCGGCACGGTGTTGGCGCCACTGTTTACCTTTGGCCGCACCGATGCCGAAATTGCTGCCGCCGATGCCCACACCAAACAAGCCGACCTGACCTATCGTCAAGCCGTGCTGACCGCCCTGGCCGAGGTGGAAACCAACCTGTCAGCGTTTTTGCAGGAGGATCAACGGCGCCAAACCCTGGAACAGGCGGTGGCCAGCAACCAACTGAATCTGGAATTGGCACAACAACGCTATCGCCGTGGCCTGAACGGCTTTATGGAGGTGTTGGACGCCCAACGCCGCCTGTATGAAACCCAAAGCGCGCAGGCCGACGCTACCGCCAAATCCACCCGCAACTGGACACGGGTCTATCAGTCCCTGGGGGTGATGTAGGGGGGGAATGGTAGCGGTGCGATGATGCGCCCCCGCTAACCCTCCCAGCCGTTGGTGATGGGATAGCGGCGGTCGCGGCCAAAAGCCTTGCTGGTCAATTTGACCCCTGGCGGTGCCTGGCGGCGTTTGTATTCGGCCAGGTCTAACCAGCGCCGTACCTTTTCCACCAACGAGCGCGGCTGACCGCTTTGCATCCCTGTACCCGCCACCAGCTGATCAACGCTGGCCGACTGTTCAATCAGGCCGCGCAGGATGGCGTCAAGCTGATCATAGGGGGGCAACTTGTCTTGGTCAGTCTGGTTGGGGCGCAATTCGGCGGTGGGCGGCCGTTGCAGGATAGAATCGCTGATGACCATGCCGGCAGGCCCCTGAAAATGCCGCAAATAATGGTTGTTGCGCCAGCGCGACAAATCGTAAACCGTTGTTTTGTATAAATCCTTAAGTAGGGCAAAACCGCCGCACATATCGCCATACAGGGTGGCATAGCCAACCGACATTTCCGATTTGTTACCGGTTGACAGCACCAGGCGGCCATATTTGTTGGACATGGCCATCAACAGCATGCCGCGCACCCGCGACTGAATATTTTCCTCGGTCACATCGCCCTGGCCAGAAAAATCGTCGCCATCGCGGCTAAAAATACCGTCCAGCATGTTGGCAAAGGTGCGGATGGCGGGCGAAATCGAAATGGTATCCAATTGAATGCCCAGGGTTTTGACCAGATCCGCCACATCGTCATAGCTTTGTTGGGCGGTATAGGGCGATGGCATGAACACGCCGTGAACCGCCGCCCGCCCCAATGCATCCACGGCAATCGCCGCGGTCAGGGCGGAATCAATCCCACCCGACAGGCCGATTAACACCCCCTTATCAAAGCCATTTTTGTGGGCATAGTCGCGCAATCCCAACACCAACGCCTGATAAAAATCGGTTAGGGTTTCGGCTTTATCAATTAAGCGTGGCGGATCATTGCACACCAATTTGCCGTGGGTGCTGATGGCATTTTTGCTGCCCGGTTGGGTGCGCCAATGGGTTAACACCAAATCCTCTGCCCAGGGGGCTAAGGTCACCTGCTGCTCTCCCATCATGGTCATCACAAAGCTGCGACCATCGAACACTAACTCATCCTGCCCACCGACCTGGTTGACATAGATCAGCGCCAAATCGTTGCTCATAGTCTGCGCCTTAGACATATGCAACCGCTCCGTCAACTTATCCTCCTCAAAGGGGGATCCGTTGATACAGATTAACAGTTCTGCCCCCTGCTGCGCCAATTCATGACCAACCGTTGGGTACCACATATCCTCACAGATCATCAGCCCCAACCGATGGCCGCGGAACATTATAGGCTCAGCCTGTTGGCCAGGGCTGAACAGGCGCTTTTCGTCAAACACGCCATAGTTGGGCAGTTCCTGTTTGTAATAGGTTGCCTGCACCTCTCCATCCGCCAACAACAGGGCGGCGTTGTACAGGCGATCATGATCCATCCACGGCGCCCCAATCACCATGCCGGTTGGCTGACCGCGGGTAATAGCCGCCAACTGTTCCACCCCCTGGCGACAGGCGGCGACAAAGGCGGGGTTCAACACCAAATCATCGGGGGGATAGCCCGACACGACTAGCTCAGAAAACACTACCAAATCGGCCTTTTGCTTGGCGGCGGCGTGATAGCGCTGATCAATCATGGCCAGGTTGTGCGCCAAATGCCCGACATGCGGGTTGGTTTGCGCCAAGGCAATTATCAATCCTTTTGCCATCGCCTGCATCCTATCTTTCTAGCCAAACGCGCTACGCCGTCGCCTCGTTACCTTGCAAAGCGCGACGATGTTGCTTTAGCATATCGGCCACCCGAAAGGCCAGCTCCAACCCCTGACTGGCGTTCAGGCGGGGGTCACAGTGGGTGTCGTAACGATCCGACAACTGCGCCTCACCAATCGCCTGGGGGCCGCCCAAACATTCGGTGACGTCCTTACCCGTCAGTTCGACATGCACCCCACCCGCGTGCGTTCCCTCAGCCAGATGAGCCGCAAAAAACCGCTCAATTTCCAGTAGCACTTTGGCCAGATCGCGGGTTTTGATACCGCTGGCCGCCTTAAAGGTGTTGCCATGCATGGCGTCACACAGCCACACCACCTGCCGCCCCTCAGCCTTCACCCGCCGCAACAGGGGGGGCAGGCCAGCCGCCACCTTATCCGCGCCCATCCGACTAATCAGGGTCAGACGGCCAGGCTTGTTGGCGGGGTTCAGCACGTCAATCAGGCGAATCAGCTCATCCGGATCCATACTGGGCCCCACCTTAACCCCAATCGGGTTTTTGATACCGCGGCAAAACTCCACATGCGCCCCATCCAGCTGGCGGGTGCGTTCCCCAATCCACAAAAAGTGGGCGGAGCAGTCGTACCAATCATCGGTCAGGGAATCGACGCGGGTCAACCCCTCCTCATAATCCAACAAAAGCGCTTCATGACTGGTGTAAAAGCTGGTTTCGGCCAGCTGCGGCGTGGTCTCACTGGTCAGGCCACAAGCCGCCATAAAATCTAAACATTCGCCGATACGGTCGGCCAGCTGGCTGTATTTTTCAGCAATGCTGGAACCGCTGCCCGTATTAACAAAATCCAGTGTCCAACCATGGACGCGGTGCAAATCGGCATAACCCCCCTGGGCAAAGGCGCGCAACAGGTTCAGGGTGGCCGCCGATTGGTTATAGCTTTGCAGCAATCGTTCGGGATCGGCTGTCCGCGATTCTTTCGTAAACTCAATGCCGTTGATGATGTCGCCGCGATAGCTGGGCAGGGTGACGCCATCGATGGTTTCGTCAGGCTCGCTGCGCGGTTTGGCAAACTGCCCCGCGATTCGCCCCAACTTCACAATCGGGCAAGCCCCCGCAAAGGTCAGAATAATCGCCATTTGCAGCAAGACGCGAAAATTGTCACGGATATGGCGTGGATGAAATTCGGCAAAGCTTTCGGCGCAATCGCCCCCCTGCAGCACAAAGGCCTGCCCCGCCGCCGCCCGCGCCAACTCAGCCTCCAACCGCCGTGCCTCCCCCGCGAACACCAACGGCGGATAGTTGGTCAACCGCTGCTTCACCGCCGCCAGCTGGGCGGGATCGGGATAGGTTGGTACCTGGCGCAGGGGGAATTGCTGCCAACTCTGCGGGCTCCACGGCGTGGATGGGCTGGTGGCGGTCGATTTTGTGCTAGAAGAACTAAGGGGCATCAGGGTTGTATCGAAAAAGGGGTGTAACGAGCTGCTGGTTTAGCAGATTACGCCCGCTCAAACAACCGCTCCAACTCCGCCAGCGTCAATTTGATGTGGGTGGGGCGGCCATGGTTGCATTGGCCGCTGTTTGGCGTTGCCTCCATCTGCCGCAGCAGGGCGTTCATCTCCTCCAGGCTAAGGCGGCGGCCAGCGCGAATGCTGTGATGACAGGCCAGGGTGGCCAGGCGATGATGTTGCCGTTCTGGCAAGCTTAGCGCCGTCCCCTCCGCCACCAACTCCTCCGCCAGATCTGCGACCACTGCCGCCACCTCCGCCGCGCCCAGCACGCTGGGAATCTCCCGCACCACCACCGCGCCCTGGCCAAAAGCCTCCACCTGCAGCCCGAATTGAATCAGACTGTCAGCCGCCGCCAGCATCGCCGCCAACTGCGCGGGGGGCAGATCAACGATGACTGGTACCAACAACGCCTGGCTGGTAACCGCCGCCGCAGCCCCATCCGCCTGCATCTGTGCCCGCAGCTGTTCATACACCAACCGCTCATGGGCGGCGTGCTGATCAATCAGCACCAAGCCATCGGCGGTTTGCGCCAAAATATAGGTGTTGTGCAGCTGGGCGCGGGCGTGCCCCAGGGGAAAATCAGTGTTGTGATCAATGTTATGGTCAATGTTATGGCCTGGCGCGGGTTCCTGATCGGCGGGATAGCCCGTTGCCTCTTGCTGACCTGCACCAGGCGATGCCGCCCGCCACTGCTCCCGCTCTCCCCACTGGTCGCTAAGCGGTTGCCCCAGCCGCAGGCTACCCTGCCGACCCTGTGCAAATGATGCACCGCCGCCGCCACTAGGGAATCGGCCAGATTGCAGACGCCCCAGCCCCAGAGCGTAGCGGGAGTCGTAGCGGGAGTCGCCCCCTGCACCAGCTCCTGCCCCTGCTCCAGAATCCGCCGCCTCACTATCCACAGCCGCCGCCGCAGCCATGCCCGTGCCCTGCTGCGGCCATTCCACCCGCGTTGGGCGAATATCGCTGGCCACTGTTCCTGCCGCCCGCTGCCCCCCCTCGGCAATCGCCTGCCGCAACCCAACAATGATCAGGCGGCGGGCAGCATCCGCATCGGCAAAGCGCACCTCGGTCTTGGCGGGGTGCACATTCACATCCACCGCCTCCAACGGCAGGTGTAGGTTCAGAAGCACGACGGCATGGCGACGCGGCGGCATCACATCGTGATAGGCTGCCCGCAACACCCCCTGCAGCTGGCGATCCTTAACCACCCGCCCGTTGACATACAGCCATTGCAGGCTGGCGGTAGCGCGGTGAAAGGTGGGCAATCCCGCCCAGCCGATGATGCGGCTATCGCCATGACTTAAGGCGACGGGCAACAAATTGTCGGCCACCGCCACGCCCAGCAGGGATCGCATCCGCTGCTCAGGGCTTTGGTCGGCGGGCAGTTCCAACAGCCAGCGATCATCGACGCTCAGCCGCAATCCGACATCGGGATTGGCCAGCGCCAGCCGCTTTGCCCAATCCAACACCTGCTCCGCCTCATAGGCTGGGCTGCGCTGAAATTTCAGGCGGGCGGGCGTAGCGAAAAACAGGTCGCGGACGGTGACGGTGGTGCCAACCTCCCGCACGGCGGGTTGCGGTTGGGGGGTTATCCACCGCCCCCCCTCCAGCTGCAACAGCCAGCCATGGGCATCGCTGGCGGTACGACTAAGCAGGCTAAGGCGACTAACCGCCGCAATCGCGGGCAGGGCTTCCCCCCGAAAGCCGTGGCTGGCAATGCGGCTTAGGTTGTCGTCGGTCAGCTTGCTAGTGGCGTGCCGCTCCAACGCCAGCATCAGGGGCGATACCCCCCCCGCGCCATCCAGCACCGCCCCCGACATGCCGCAACCATCATCGGCCACCTCAATCAGGCTTAACCCGCCCTGGGCAATCCGAATTGTCAGGTTGGCTGCCCCCGCGTCCAGGGCATTTTCCACCAACTCCTTCACCACGGCGGCGGGTCGCTCCACCACCTCACCCGCGGCAATCTGGTTGACCAGCGTTTCGGGCAACCGCCGAATGATGGGTGTCGCCTGGTTATTGGGATTTAGGGCATCAGAAAATACCGCCATCAATTCGCCCTAGGCCGCCATGCTGGCCAAATTTTGCCGCGCCAGATGCTTGCCATCCTCAACCGCTGGCTGGTCAAAGGCGTTCACGCCCAGCAGATCGGCGGCCAGCATGGTTTCCAGCATAAAGTGCATGAACAACGCCCCCAACACCTCCTCATCCACGCGCGGAATGGCCAGGCGGCGCAGCGGCCGTTGCTTAGCCTGCAGGGTGCTAATCGTCGCCTCCTGCATCGCGGTCAACAGTTCACCCATGCCGTGCCCCTGCAGATAGGCCAGGCGGCTGTCGTTCAGCGTGCCAGGCAGCTTGGGCAGGCCAGCCAGATCGGTGGGCGCGGTAATCAGGGTATAGAATTTGTCGTCGGGACCATCCAGATACAGCTGCAACTGGCTGTGCTGATCCACCGTGCCCAGCGCGGGAATCGGCGTGCTGCCCACCCCATCCTTACCGACACTTTCCGCCCACAACTGGCGGTGCCATTGCCCCAGGCTACGCAGGTTGTCGCGATAGGGCATCACCACCTGCATCGGCAAACCTGCCTGCAACGCGGCGACGCTGACCGACGCCCCAATCGCGCTGGCAATCGCCTCTGGCGCGGTGTTGGCGGACAAGGCTGGCTGCAACACACTGGCCGCGCCACGCCGCACCGCCGCCACGTCCAGCCCCGCAATCATGGCGGGCAGCAGCCCGACGATCGACAGCACGCTAAACCGCCCGCCGACCAGCGGGTCATGCTCCAGCACCTCATAGCCGCAGCTGTTGGCCAATGCCCGCAGCGGGTTATCAGCGCCACCAGCAGCCGCCCCTGTTTTGGTAGGCTCCGTCACCACCGCCACCTGCGCCGCGCTTATGCTAGCCATTTGTTGCAGGGTCAGCAGTTGCATCAGCGTCTCCGCCGTGCCCCCCGACTTGGAAATGGCCAGGATGCCTGCCTGCTCCAACGGCACCTGCGCCCGCAACTGGGCAAAGCTGTGGGGGTCAACATTGTCCAGAAAGATTAGCCGTGGACGGCCAGCCATCCGATTGCCAAAGCCCGCATCGGCCAGGGCGTACAGCGTCTGCCCGCCGAGGGAGGATCCGCCCGTGCCCAACACCAGCAAAAAGGGATATTGCGCCAATCGTGCCGCCACCGAAGCGGCCGCCGCCAAATCATCCTGCCGTTCGGGCAGACGCAACAACGGCAGGCTGCCATCGCCATAGGCCTGCCGCACCCGCGCCAGGCCGGCGGGCGTCTTGGCCAACAACGCCTGCCAATTCAATTGGGGGGCATGTAGGGTTTGTTGCAACAGGGTCATGGGGGCACCTCACGCGTTTTTGATAACAGGTTTTTGATAACACTCCTCCTGTTCTAATGCCTCCCCCCGCGTTTGTGAATCTTTTATTGGTTCGAAGGGGATAATGGCATTCCCCCTCCGTATTTTTTTGTATGGGGCGGGGGCGGGGGTAGGCGGGGGAAGAAAGACAGGGGCGGGGGTTGTGCGTGGCGGCAGAACGAGGCTGGCTGCATCCGCACCAAAGTCGTCATCCTCCGCCCTTATCAATAAGGAAAGGCGGGGGATCCATGCGGCGGAGGGATTATGGTAGGCGGCGACAGGGCTCTGGATCTCCGCCTGCGCGGAGATGACAACGGAGAAGCGGCGATAGGGCAGAGCGCTGGAAAGTTATTTCTTAAAAATGTCGGGGCGCGCGCGGCGAACCATGCGTTCAATCTCATGGCGCACCAATTCCTCAACCAGTCCAGGCAAATGCAGATCCAGCCATTCTTTTAACAATGGTTTTAACAGCGCCAACACCATGCCCTCAACGGTTTTGTCCTCATCCCCCAATGGCCAGGGGCCATGAACGGCACGCGCCAAATCGGTAAAGGCGGCCACCCCCGCATCAGTGGTACGCTCAGACACCAGCTTGATAAGCTCTTCATCGTCACCATCAGCCAAAAACGGCATGGTCGGAGGTTCTGCCCGCTCCACAACAGGGGCATCAGCAGCCGGGGAATCCGCCTCTTCGTCTTCTATCTCTTCTTCAGCAGCGGCGGGCTGGAGCGATTCTTCCTCCCCCTCTTCCTCTTCTTCCTCGATCAAATCCACCAGTTCCAACACCTCTTCCTCAGCGGCGGGGGCAGCAGCTTGCTCAGCGGCAGCCGGATCATCCTCCTCAGAGATGATCTTACGAATAGACTCAAGAATTTCTTCCATTGTCGGTTCTTGGGATGTGGCTGTCTCGACCATGGTTTTTTCAAGAGCTGGTGAAGAAGATGAACTACCCATTTAAATTAATCAGTTGCGGTTACAAGTCCAGTTAATTTTAAGGGTTTATGGTTACTTTCTTGCTAACACGCCATTTTGGCGCTTCACAGCCTTTTGGAAAAAGCAAGCGGCCGTTAAGCCGCATCAACCTGCTGCTGTTTCGGCGATCCGCTGTTGGCCACCGCCATCAGGACAGAGCGCACCGCCGCCTCATCCCCCACCGCCATTGATTGCCGCAACCGATCAATCAAACCCGCCAACACGGTTGCGGATAAACACGGTTCCTTGGCCTTCATGATTTTGGGATAGGCGGTCGCCTCGGCGTTGCTATCAGCGATTAACAGCTCCTCATACAATTTTTCACCAGGGCGCATCCCGACAATCTCAATCGCAATATCGCCATCGGGGCTGGACTCATCACGCACCGAATGACCAGCCAGGCGGATCATGTTGCGCGCCAGATCGATAATTTTCACCGACTCCCCCATATCCAACAAAAACACCTCACCCCCGTTGGCCAAGCCGCCTGCCTGAATCACCAACTCGACCGCCTCATGAATCGACATGAAATAGCGGGTGACCTCTGGATGCGTAACGGTTATCGGGCCGCCATGGGCAATCTGTTCCTTAAACAGCGGGATAACCGACCCCGATGACCCCAACACATTGCCGAAACGCACCGCGCAGAAACATTGCCCACGCTTCGCCTCCCGCGCGCGCCAGGCATAGTCCTGGATTACCAGCTCTGCCCAACGCTTAGTAGCACCCATGACATTGGTGGGGCGCACAGCTTTATCACTGGAAATCAGCACAAAGCTTTCCACGCCCGCGTCAAAGGCCGCCTGTGCCACCACCATCGTGCCGATAATGTTGTTGCGTACCCCCTGCATCACATTGATTTCCACCAGTGGCACATGTTTATAGGCGGCGGCGTGGTAGATGGTTTGCACCCGATGTTCGGCCATCAGCCTTGCCACCAGCCCCGCATCCTCCACCGAACCCAGGCAGGGGATAATCGGGCAGTCGGTCATGGTGCGGAGCAACCGATCGATTTGGTACAGGCCATGCTCACTGACTTCCAACAGCAGCAGGCTGGCGGGGCCAATCGCGGCAATTTGCCGACACAGCTCTGACCCGATCGAGCCGCCCGCCCCTGTGACCATCACCACCTTGCCCGCGATACAGCGTTTCAGCATGAGTGGGTCAGCCGCCACCGCATCCCGCCCCAACAGGTCGCCGATATCCACCTCCCGCACCATGTTGACCAGGTGGCGACCGCTAGCAATATCGGCCATAGCGGGCAAGATTCGCACCCGCACGGGAAAACCTTCCAAAAACAACACCACCTCCCGACGGCGGGCATTCGACACCGACGGCAGGGTGACAATGACGTCGTGAATATCGAAACGGTCGATCAGCATGGGTAATTGACCAGGCTCATAGACCCGCAGCCCATCCACATCCTTACCGTGCAGCTCTAGATCGTCATCCAAAAAGCCGATCGGCAACATGTCCCGCCCCTGTTTTAGGGAGGCCGCCAGCTGCCGCCCAGCAACACCCGCGCCATAGATCAACACCTGCCGCCCATTAAAGCGCTGGCGCACAGGCAACCATAACAACCAGCGCGCCGCAAAGCGTGTACCCGCGATTAAAATTGTTCCAACAATCCAGTACAGCACGGGCACGGTACGCGGCACCCCCTGTACCCCTGTCATCTGCGTCATAAAGGCCAGGCCAAGCCACATCACCCCCGCCAGGAACATGGCTTTTACCACCGTCCACAACGCCTGCTCCCCCACATAGCGAATGACCGAACGGTACAGCCCGACCTTAACAAAAACAGGAACGGCTAGCACAGGGGCGGCCAGCATTAGAAAGACCTGCGCGTTGTTGGGCACAAACCAGGTTCCCAGGCGGATGCTATAGGCCAACCAGACGGCCATGATCAAACAGACTGTATCAACCGCCAACAGCACCGCCTGTTTGCCCAGGCGATTCATATTCACCAAATAACGCAGCACAAAACCGCCAAAATAATTACGCATCAGTGCGACACTCCATCGCTACGCAACACCTTAACAAAGGTCATCCACAAAATCTTCAGATCAAAGCCTAACGATCGTTTCTGCAGATATTCGGCATCCCATTTGACCTTTTCGGGAATAGGCAACTCATCCCGCCCATTCACCTGCGCCCAGCCGGTCAGGCCAGGAACCAACTCATGCACGCCACAGCTGGTACGCAATGCCACCAGATCCTCCTGATTAAACAGGGCGGGGCGGGGGCCCACCAGGCTCATATCGCCCTTAAGAATGCTCCACAACTGCGGCAATTCGTCCAGGCTGGATTTGCGCAAAAACGCGCCAATGGGGGTAAGATGGCTGGCAGGATCCTGCAGCAAATGGGTGGCCACCGCGGGCGTATCCACCCGCATGCTGCGAAACTTTGGCATACTGAACAGCTTATTCTGGCGCCCCACCCGATCCGACCAATACAGCACAGGCCCCTTTGAGGTCATCGCGACCGCCAGCGCCGTCAGCACAAAGGGAATGGCCAGCAACACCGCCGCCACCCCAGCCACCACCAGATCCATCAACCGTTTAGCGGTCATTGGTCGCACCTCAGACATTCTAAAAATTCCATAAGCCTATCCCCCATCTTCTTATCCCAACAGCCACCACTTAATCCCCGCCAAACAAATCGCGGGTATAGACCTTATCCCGCACATCGTCCAGCTCTGCGGTCAGGCGGTTGGCAACAATCACCGACGCCTGTTTTTTAAACTCAGCCAAATCGGTCATGACGGGCGAATGGAAAAAGCTTGGCTCCTGCAGCATCGGTTCATAGACGATTACGGGTATGCCCTTAGCCTTAATCCGCTTCATAATCCCCTGAATGCTTGAGGTGCGAATGTTATCCGCCCCGCTTTTCATAGTCAGCCGATAAATCCCCACCACCTGGGGGTTCAGGCGCAAGATACTGTCAGCAATAAAGTCTTTGCGGGTGGCGTTGGCCTCCACCACCGCACGAATCAGGCTTTGCGGCACCTCATCGTAATTGGCCAACAGCTGTTTGGTATCCTTGGGCAGGCAATAGCCGCCATAGCCAAAGCTTGGGTTGTTGTAGTGATTGCCGATACGGGGATCCAACCCGACCCCCTCAATAATCTGGCGGGTGTCCAGGCCGTGGCTGGCGGCGTAGCTATCCAGCTCATTAAAATAGGCTACCCGCATGGCCAGATAGGTGTTGGCGAACAGCTTAATCGCCTCAGCCTCCGTCGCATCGGTCAGCAGCACGGGCACATCGGCCTTAAGCGCACCGTCCTGCAACAACTGGGCAAAGGCCTCTGCCCGCTTTGACCGCTCCCCCACCACAATGCGCGATGGGTACAGGTTGTCGTGCAGCGCGCGCCCCTCTCGCAGGAACTCTGGCGAGAAGATCAGGTTGGGGCATTGCAACCTCTCCCGCATCTTGACCGTAAAGCCCACTGGAACGGTTGATTTGATCACCATCACCGCCTGCGAATTGATGGCCATGACGTCACGGATGACGGCCTCAACCGACTGGGTATTAAAAGAATTGGTATCGGGGTCATAATCGGTAGGCGTGGCAATAATGACAAAGTCCGCCCCGTCATAAGCCTCTGTTTTGTCCAGCGTCGCCCGCAAATTCAACGGCTGATGCGCCAAATACTCCTCAATTTCGGGATCACTAATCGGCGATTGGCGGCGATTTAACATCTCAACCCTAGCAGGCACAATGTCTAAGGCCACCACCTCATGCTTCATTGCGAACAAAATGGCGTTGGATAATCCCACATAGCCCGTGCCAACCACCGCAATTTTCATGACAATTTGTTTTCTCAACAATTTTTCTTGATGCCCTGGGGAACCCCCAGAAGCGCTAATCTAACCAAAAAACCAGCCAAGCAAAAGGGCAAGCACAGCCTGTTGCTAGATTTTGCTTGTCAGCGCGCCACAGCTGGGCTATAAGCCAAAGTTCCCCTGGCTGGCAGCTTTGTTTTCAGCGTCAGGGAATCGGTTAACGCGGGGTGGAGCAGCCCGGTAGCTCGTCAGGCTCATAACCTGAAGGTCGTCAGTTCAAATCTGGCCCCCGCAACCAACCCTACTCATCCACCACCATCAGTCCTTTATGAGTTTCAGGCTCATAACCTTCACGCGCACCCATCCACCGGATGGCTTGCGCAGTTCAAATCTGGCCCCCGCAACCAACCCTACTCATCCACCACCATCAATCCTTTATGAGTTTCAGGCTCATAACCTTCACGCGCACCCATCCACTGGATGGCTTGCGCAGTTCAAATCTGGCCCCCGCAACCAACCCTACTCATCCACCACCATCAGTCCTTTATGAGTTTCAGGCTCATAACCTTCACGCGCACCCATCCAAACCGTTGCCATACACTGTCACGGGGTGGCGGGCGGGGTGGTTATCGGCGTTCAGAAAGTGATGATGGATATGCCAGGGAAAGGCAGCGTTGCAGTCATGTTGGGCAGGTTGGCAGGATAGGGCTTTCGTCAAATCGGCATGGGGTTGGGGGGCTGGAATTGGCGAAAATTCATACAGCTGGCAATTTTCGACATCGCGCAGCCAGCATCCGTAGTGTTCGGCCAGGGCATCGAAAACACCCCCATGGCTGACAATCAACACGGGCAAATTGGGCGCGGGCTTAACAGCCGCTATTTTCGCAATCCCAGCCATCACCCGCGCTCGAAAAACCTCTCGGCTCTCGCCATTGGGCGGCATGATGTCCTGCCCCATCAGGCTTTTTGCCTCTTGCCAGCTAAGGCGTTCTTGCCAATCGCCAAAGCATTGTTCAGAAAATTCGGCCATTTCCAACAGGGGCAACTGCATTTGACGGTTCATCAGCAGGGCGGTATCCCGCGATCGCGACAGGGGACTGTGGATTACCAGCGATGGTTGCAGCGTTAAATACGGCAACAGTTGGGGCAACGCGGCCGCCTGCTGCCGCCCCAGGCTGGTTAGGGGGGTGTCCAGCGATCCCGACAGATAGCCCATCGCATTGGCCACGGTTTGACCATGGCGAAGCATGTAAAAACTGATCATGATTGCCCATATGCTCCTAAATCTTTGGCCTATTCTAGATAGTGTAGTCACGAGATTTTTGCCCACATAATGATGCATCGGATGTGGACGGCGGCGAGGAAAGATTTTGTATTTTTAAGGTATCGAGTGGCGATTCCACGCCATTGTTTCAAATGAAGAAA
>JBILMH010000054.1:0-7017 GCA_044375625.1 Alphaproteobacteria bacterium | reverse complement strand
GCACACCGCGCCGTCGTCCCCGCCACAAAATGCTCCAGCAGTTTATCCTGCTTCGCCTTGCTTAATCGACTCTTCCTCATCCCCTATCCAGTAACACATACCTGCGTTATCTGGTACAGCCCCAAAAATATTTTCTGTCAATGTTTTTTATATTTTTTGTTTTAAATTAATCTCTTTTAAAAATTTTAACAAAGAAAACAAAGAGATTTGCGCAGGCCATAAACAGACTAAACGGCGCTTGTTCATTGTCGCGTCGTTCATGCCTTACACCACAGCATCAGAGGGCAGGATGCGTCCAACTGGCGAACCCGCAGCATGACAGGAATGCGGGCAATACCAAGCCTATCCAAATTATTTTGCCTATCCCTACGCTTAACCCTTGCTTTACAGGTCTTATCGTATTATTCAAGGCGATATGTCCCCTTCGTCTAGAGGCCTAGGACACTACCCTTTCAAGGTAGCGACACGGGTTCGAATCCCGTAGGGGACGCCATTTTCGATAGGCAAGCGGCAGTTGAAGGCTTTTTTCAAAGCTCAATTTTGACCACTGAACACCAAGATATCTTTTCTACCATTCAATGTGGAAAAATGTTGGATCCGTACCTATAACCGTCAAAAAAGACGCGTGGAGGTTTTACTATATCCAGCATAGGAAAAAACCTGCCACGTTTATGACGCGGTTAGAAAGTTCGAAGCCATTGTCAAGCGCGAAAAATAAAAGAACAAAAAACTGACACTTATAGATAAAAACCGCTATTATTTCTTAATTTCCATGAGAAAACTTTTTCAACTGACTGACCGCGGAATCATACTTGGCGGGATTAATTTTATAGCCGTTTGGAGAAGGATCAGAAACATATATTTTATACCAGTGATCCGTTGGATTTGTGTGCCAAAACTCAATAGCAGCTGGATTTTCTGTGGATTCTAAAAATCTTGGGGCTTTTTGATTTAATTCACCCAATGTAAGTGGATCTTTATATTCAGGAATCCAAACTAACTCCTCCCCAAAACTGTACCACCGATCGACAATACCAATATTTAAAGATTCCGGTTCTTTGGAAAATAATTTAAATTCTGGAAAAGAATTAGCAGCAATTTTCTTAAAATCGTCTTCTGTTTTTATGGATTTTGATTGTGTTAATAGGCTTTTGATGCGTTTAACTTGTTCAGTTTTCGAGAAAGAAGTTAATCGAATGCCAAGCATGGTATTTGGCATTCCATTCTGATCAGCAAATATGCCTTCAAAAGCTACATTCTGTGCACTTTTTGTGATCCATTCTCCAATGGCGGCAATATCAATTGGCTTATCTGCATCAATTGTTATGGCTTCTTCCCAGACTGCGTTTGCTGCAAATTTCCATGAATGAAACATCGCCAAATCCCGAATATTTTTTGCCAATACGGCCAATGTTATAGTTTTTCCAATTTAGAAATCACCAGTGCTGCAAAAATTCCTCTTCCAGAATGATGCCAGGGTGCGGATTGTCCAAATAGATGGTCATAGCCTTTGTCCTTTCATCCACACCAGCCAACACAACGCCCCCCCCCCTAGATCGTCAGTGCAGCGGTCACCAGAGCTTTTTGTTGTGCCTCATGGCGATGATGGCTGCCGGTGGCGGGGGCGGCAAAGGCATCACGGCCGATATAGCGCACGGGCAGTTGGGTAGCCATACCAGCGGCCTGGGCGGCGCGTTCCAAATGCCGATCCAGATAGCGCCACGCCCCCATATTTTCGGGTTCCTCCTGGCACCACACCAATTCGGCCTGTGGATAGCGTTTCAGCTGTTCAACCAGAGCGGTTTGGGGGAATGGATAGAACTGCTCCAACCGTACCAGGGCAACATGGCTGTTGGTTAGCGATTGGGATTGGGCGTTACGTTCCTGCAACAAATCATAATAAACCTTACCACTGCACAGCACGACCCGCTTCACCGCTGATGGGTTGATGGTGGTGTCGGCCTCGGCAATCACCTCCTGAAACCGCGTGCCCTCAGCCATTTCGGCTAAGCTGGATACGCACAGCTTATGCCGCAACAGCGATTTGGGGGTTAACAGGATTAAGGGCTTGCGAAAATCACGCTTAAGCTGTCGGCGCAAAATGTGGAAATAGTTGGCGGGCGTCGAACAGTTGGCCACCTGCATGTTATCCTCAGCGCATTGTTGCAAAAACCGCTCAACCCGCGCTGAGGAATGTTCGGGCCCGCGCCCCTCAGACCCATGGGGCAACAACAGCACCAGGCCAGACAGCCTTTGCCATTTGGTTTCGGCCGAGCTGATGAACTGGTCAATGATAATTTGGGCGCCGTTGACGAAATCGCCAAACTGCCCCTCCCACATAACCAAACAGTTTGGGCTACCCTGGCTAATGCCATACTCAAATCCCATAACCGCATATTCAGACAGCGGGCTATCCAACACTTCCACCAATCCCTGATCCGGGGAAACATGGGCGGCGCTGGTGTATTTTTGCTCCGTCACCTGGTCGGTCAGCACCGCATGGCGTTGCGAAAAGGTGCCCCGGCCACAGTCTTGACCGCTCAGCCGTACCGATGCCCCCTCCGTCGCCAGGCTGGCAAAGGCCAAGGCCTCAGCGGTTGCCCAATTCAACTCCTTACCCTCAACAATGCTGGTCAATCGTTCCGTCAAAAAGCGTTCGATTTTCGGATGCGGGTTAAAACCTGTTGGCAACTTGGTCAGGCTTTTGCCCAGAAACTGCAGCCGATCAAGGGCGACCCCCGTGATGGGGTTCCATGCCGCCACATCCTGATCATAGCTGGGCGCTGGTTTGACGCCCTGCCAATTATCACGCAACCAATCCAGGTTGGTCACGCGATAGCTGTCTGCCGCAGCCAGCTCTGCATCTAGCAGTTTTTGAAAGGCCTTAACCGCCTCTTGATCCTGCGTCTGCGTGACAACACTGTCTGCCACCAATTTTGCCGCATATTGGGTGCGGGCGCTAAGCTGATCGCTAATCTGGCTGTACATTTTGGGCTGGGTAAAGCTGGGCTCATCGACCTCATTATGGCCAGCACGGCGATAACAAATCAGATCAATCAGAATGTCTTCGCCAAAGGTTTGTTGATACTCCACCGCCAGGGTGAACAGCTTGGCCACCACCTCAACATCATCGCCCTGCACATGCAGAACGGGAATTTCAAAGGGCATGGCTATACCGCTGGCATAGGCAAAGGATCGTCCGTATTGCGGGCTGGTGGTAAAACCAACCTGGTTGTTGGTGATGATGTGCAACGTCCCGCCGCTGTTGTAGCCGGGCAGACGACACAGATTTAACGCCTCAAACACGCTGCCCTGCCCCGCAAAGGCAGCATCGCCATGCAACAAAAGCCCCGCCACCTGTTTGCGGCTTTTATCGCCACGCAAATCCTGTTTTGCCCGCACCTTACCCTGCACCACGGCGTTGACCGCCTCCAAATGGCTTGGGTTGGCTGCCATAGACAGGCGAATGGTTTGCCCGTCATAGTCGCGGTCGTTCGATACACCCAGATGGTATTTGATATCGCCACTGCCATGAAAATCATCGGGAATCGGCATATGCCCCTGGAATTCCGCGAACAGGGCGCGATAGGGCTTGCCCATCACATTGGCCAAGATGTTCAGGCGGCCGCGGTGCGCCATGCCCACCACCACCTCATCAACCCCCTGTTGGCTAAAGCGACGAAAGGCGGCGTGCAGCCCAGGAATCAGCGATTCCCCACCATCCAGGCCGAATCGGATAACGCTGGCGAATTTTTTCTGCCAAAACTGCTCCAGCCCTTCGGCCTCAGTCAATTGCTGCAGCAGGGTTTTTTGCTCGGCGGCGGATAACGGCTGCAATAAAGCCCCACTCTCAAGCTTTTGCACCAACCAATCCCGTCGCTGGGAATCGGCAATATGCATGATCTCTACGCCGACCGATTGGCAGTAAATCGCCTGCAAGCTTTGCAACAGTTCCCCAACCGTCATGCGATTGCGACCCAGCAGGGGGGTATCCAGCGTAATGGTTTTGGTAAAATCGACGCTTTCTAGCCCGTGGGTAGCCGGTTGCAACGGCGTGGTCAGCTGGCTTTTGGCCAGACCCAACGGATCCAGGGTCGCCAATTGATGGCCATAGCGACGATAAGCCTCAACCAAATTGGCCGCCCGCAGGTTTAACAGCTCCGCCGCCGCCGCCGAATCCACCTGACCGCTGGGGGTTGCCGATAAAGCTGTTGTAGATCCCGACTGCCCCGCAGCCGCCCTTAGCGGAATGGCCATCATCGCTGGCTGACCAGATGGCTTTATGGTGTGCGTAGAAGGGCTGATGGCATCCACCACGGTGCTTAAATCGCGTGGAGACCAGCTGGCTCCCGACATGTCGTGCAGGGCGGCGTGCCCCTGCTCCCCCATGGAGGAAAAATATTGCGCCCAACTGGGGTCAATCGTGCTGGGATCCTGCAAATAGCGAGCGTAAATTTCCATCAGATAGGGGATGTTGGCGCCCGACAGAAAGGTTGGAAGCGCTTCGGGATTAGCGGCGAAAGCAAGAATGGTCATCGTAATAATATTCCAATGCGATTGTATTCAACGGGTTTATAATAGTCATGTTTGCGGCAGAATTGCGTCATCCCAACGCCTAAGGATTATCGTCGATTGCGGTTAATAATTCCTTATTATACTGATAAGATTGAAAAAGTTAGCATATAAAATAAATTATTTAATTTTTTTAGGGAAAGGGTTTGTCCAAATAATTGGTGCCGATATTGTCCTACCCCTGCGGCGTTGGTGATGGTTGCTGAGCAACAGGCAACAGGTGATCCAGGCCGCGATCGAACAGCGGCACGAAGATTTCGTTCTTATCATGACAAATCCTGCTGTAGCAGGGTTTGCCGCCCGCCATTTTTTCGCCAGGGGTTTCCATCTGAAAGCCAAAGCGGCGCAACATCGCCTCCCCCTCGGCCGTGTAACCCGTGGTAAAAATCTCAACGGGATAACGCACCGCGCCACTTTCCGCCCAACTGTCAAATGCGTGCGCCAACAGCCACGGGATCAGATGGCGATAGGCCTGCTTGCGATACGCTGGCACGATTTGCAACAGCCAGATGCGCCACACCGACCAACCGGCCTGCGCCACGGTGGCCAACTTTAAGTTGGCTTGGTCGAGATCCTTATAGCCCACACGCCCCTGGCGAAAATCTTTGGCCACCTTTTCATCAACGGGAATGACCAGGAAGGTGCCAACATAGGTGGCACCCGCTGCCCCCAACTCCTCCAGCACATACATGCCATAGGGATAATCATCCCAAACCCTTTTGATTTCGGATGGGGGCTCCGCCGCATCGCCCATTTCGGCACGTTCCGCGTTGTGGATGTTCTCAAAATCCTCAAATTTGCTGGCCAGGCGGACAACAAAATTGTCATAATAGACGGGAGTAAAGGCTTCGAGGTTTAGCATGGGGCATCTTTTCAAATGATAGGCATCACAATGGTGGGCGTCGGAATGCACAGCTTGATAATAGTCCAGCCCGATTAAGAAACCAAGACTACCCGCCACTCCCCCTATTGCCCGCCGCCTGTTGCCCCACTTGCCTCAGCATATCCCAGAACCACCATCGATTGCTGCTACTTATATTTGACCAACCATCCGCCTGATTCTACAATGGATGCTTAGGCAATTTTTGACGCATAAGGCTGAACAATGGAACGCATCGCCATGACCCCTGGGGGGCACGCCGCCCTGGTACAAGAGCTGCATCACCTGAAGGATGTTGAGCGGCGATCGGTGATTGAGGCGATTGCTGAGGCGCGCGCGCATGGCGACCTTAAGGAAAATGCCGAATACCACGCCGCTAAAGAACGCCAAAGCATGATTGAGGGACGCATTGAGGAGCTGGAGGCCAAACTTAGCCTGGCCGAAGTCATCGATATTACCCAGCACAGCGGGGGTCGGGTAATTTTTGGGGCAACCGTCAAATTGTATGACGAGGCCACAGAGGAAGAGGTGGTGTACCAAATTGTGGGGGAGGATGAGGCCAACATTGCAATGGGCAAAATATCCTATACCGCACCGCTGGCACGTGCCCTGATTGGCAAAAGTGCAGGCGACGAAATCGCCTTTGTTTCGCCAGGCGGCAAGAAAAATTTTGAGGTGCTGTCGGTTTTGTATGTTTAGCGGGGGCAACCCCATAAACCACGCTGCCCCGCCCCGACTCATCAAGAGGCACACGACCCATCAAGAGGCAATTGCCAGGGCTACATAACCCGCCCTGCGCTTTCATAGCCACGATCCTGTGTCGACAGGGCGGCAGGATGACTGGCCAAGGAAAAGGCCAGATCCAGACTGAATTGCGGATCGTTGATGCGAACCCCCAAAAACAAATGCAGCTGATAAATTAACCGCACCAGCGGTGATGCATCGGCAAAAGCCCCATCCTCATCCTCCAACTTATCGTCGGTGTAGCGTGCCAGGGCGACGGCCTGTTCAATCATCAGGGCGGGACGACGCAATTTTTCAATAATCGACAACAGGAACAGTCGATGATTCTGCTTAGCGGTTGGTTGCAACAATTCCACCAACTGTCTGGCCAATTGCCGCGCCTCGACCACATCAAACACTGTTGCCAACAACTGCTGTCCCAGCTGTTCATATTGTTCAGAATCGGTAACCAGGCTGCGACTTGCGCTGTGCTCAGAGGCCAGATTTTCACTGATACCACTTATCTCCTCAGCCGCCGCGTTATAGGCGCCATCCACCACCGTGCCCAATTGCGCCTGCAAAAACGGACGGAATTGGTCGTCATACCGTTCAAGTAATCGACCGGCGGCGACAAAGGCTGCCTGTTGCGGAAGGGATGCTATCATGAGGACAGCTTAGCGCCTTTTTTTGACAAAACAAAGACACCTCAAAAGGCGGTGTATAGGTTCAGTACATATGAGACTGGAGGAGTGCTGGGAAGGAAGAATGAATATAGTGGAGAGGGGTGGCGCCGCGCAAGGAAGAATGGGGGCGGAAGGTGTTGTATTTGGAGAGGGCGAGGG
>JBILMH010000025.1:0-26767 GCA_044375625.1 Alphaproteobacteria bacterium | reverse complement strand
TTTGCGGGCAGTGATCGCCCCACCTTTTACATGTCAGAGGCCTGCAAAACCCTAACCGGCTATCCGTCCAGCGATTTTCTGTACAACCGCGTGCGGCGTTGGCGCGATATTATCCACCCCGACGATATCCCCCTGGTGCAACAGGCGATGGTGGAACAGCTTAGCAACCGCGACAGCTATAACTTGCGCTATCGCCTGATTTGCGCGGATGGAAGCGAGCTGTTGGTGTCGGATCGTGGTCGCCAGATTCGGGATGAGCATGATCGCCCGATCTATTACGACGGGGTGATTATGGATGTCACCGACACCGCCCAGTTAGAGGCCACCCGCGAAGCCCTGCATGACTACGAACGCATCACCGCCCATATTTTTGAAAATACGGGGGATGGAATCTGGATCTGGGAAATGGGCACGGACAGGGTGATTTATTCCAAGGAATGGTGGGCAATGTTGGGCTATCAGGCGGGGGAATTGCCCGATCACCCGGAAACATGGTGGCAACTGACCCATCCCGATCACCTGCCCCTAGTCAAAAAAACCATTGCCCGCTATTTAGCGGGGGAATTGCCCCATTATGCCATCGAATTTCAAATGATTCATAAGGATGGACGCGCCATTTGGGTTTTATCACGCGGCAGTATAGTGAAAGGCACAGGGGGCAGGCCGAACCGCTTTGTCGGCAGCAATACCGACATTACGCCCATGAAGAACGCTACCGCCGAAGCCGAAAAAGCCAATGTCGCCAAAAGCGAATTTTTGGCCAATATGAGCCATGAAATCCGCACCCCCATCAACACGATTATGGGAACCGCCGAATTGCTGTTGGAAAGCCAGCTATCCAGCAAACAAAGCTATCAAGCCAATATGATGATGTCGGCCTGCGAAAATCTGTTGGTGATTGTTAACGATGTGCTGGATCTGGCGAAGGTTGAGGCAGGGCGGCTAACTTTTGAAAAGGTCACCTTTGACCTGACCAACCTGGTGCATGAGGTGATTCAGCTGTTTTATCCCCGCGCCCAGGCCAAATCGTTGGATTTGATGGTCGATTACGATTGGCGCACCCTGCCCGCTCAGGTTATCGGCGACCCCACCCGCATCCGTCAAATTCTGAACAATCTAATCAGCAACGCGATTAAATTTACCAACGATGGTTATGTAAAGCTTGAACTGGCCTTAGCCTCAAACAACCAACCGCCCTATTCCTTAATTTTTCGCGTGTTGGATAGCGGTATTGGCATTAACCCATCGATGCAGGACAGCATTTTTGATAAATTTACTCAGGCCGATGCCTCAACCACCCGTCAATATGGCGGCAGTGGGTTGGGCTTAGCCATTACCCGCGAATTAACCATTTTGATGGGTGGTCAGATCCGCTATATGCCCAACACCCCCCAAGGCAGTTGTTTTGAGGTGGCTTTACCCATCGAAACGCCCGCCAATCAGCCTGTTGGCTTGGCTTTGACGGGCTGGTCATCGCTTAACGGAAATGGCGCGCAACCCAACGTGCTGTTGTTGGCGCCGTCATCACGCTATCAACCCCTGCTGACACGCTGGCTGGAATGGTCGGGATGCCGGGTTACCGCCGTATCGCTGGAAGAGTGGCCAGAAAAGATTGGCGCGCTGAAGCAACAAACCATTTCCCCCTACAGCCTGTTGCTCATAGGCCCCAACAGGGATGAGGCGGAGTTGCTATCGGCCGTGCAAAGCCTTAAGGATTGCACCGCCTTAGCCGCCAACAAGGTGGCGATCATTGCGGGCGCTGACCATGCCGCCCTGCAACAGCTGTTGCTGAATCATCAGCAGCTTGTTCTGCTAAATCCCCCCCTAATGCCCTTACCCTTGCTTAAAAGCCTCAACGAATCTTACGGATCCCCCGCTTATGATCTGCCAACACCTAACCCCGCCGCCGCCAACACCTTAACCCTGGCCAAAGTGCTGGTGGCTGAAGATGTTATTTTCAATCAACGCATCGCTGAGGAGTTTTTGGTTAGCCTGGGGTGCCAAGTGGTGCTGGCCAAAGATGGGGCGGAAGCGTTGGCCAAAGCGGCGGACACCAGCATCGATTTGATTCTGATGGATTGCCAAATGCCGGTCATGGATGGCTATCAAGCCGCCCAAACCATTACCCAAAAACAGCAGGCCGGCATCTATCGCACCATTCCCATCATCGCGCTAACAGCGCATGCAATGGTCGGGGATCGCGAAAAATGCCTAGCGGCGGGAATGAAAGATTACCTGACCAAGCCGCTGAAAAAAACCACGCTAAAGGCAATGTTGGACAAACATTTGAACAGTGATCATGCCAACAACTTGGCC
This sequence comes from Alphaproteobacteria bacterium, assembly GCA_044375625.1. Taxonomy (GTDB): domain Bacteria; phylum Pseudomonadota; class Alphaproteobacteria; order CAISOG01; family CAISOG01; genus CAISOG01. The sequence goes on along the minus strand of JBILMH010000025.1, from coordinate 24,451 downwards.
AGCAACCAACAGGAATGATGGCCACCCCTATTGCAGGGTTAGGCCAGATCCATCCGTAAAGGTTCCCTCAACCATTCTGCGAGCGGTCAGGGGGCATATAGCCTGATTATGGGCTTGATTGGTCGCTTGGCTAGCGGGCGCCGAACCAGCATTGCTTCGCAAAGCCGCCACCTTTTGTGCGGCGGATGTGGCGGCATAACCATGCGGATAGGAACGCTGCGGCCGCATAGCAGCCATTCTGGCTTTGGCCTCTGACTGCATGGTGACGGTTGTATCGGTGACCGCGCCGAACAGCGATTTGCGCTCATGGTCACTGAAATAGGGGTTTTTCTGCAAATTGGCTAACATGGCCAGAAAATGACGACGCTCCATAACGCCGACGGTCATCGCCTCCTGCGCGTAATCGGTATAGGCCGTGCAAAAATCCATCAACCGCATGGATAGGTTGCGCCAATTTGGAATGCCATATTGGCTTTTAAGGGTTTCTTTGTGATTCAAATGGGAATGGCAAAAGGTATCCCCCAACAGGCTAAGAAGGCTGGGTTGGCGGCAATCCTGCTCCTGCAATTGCTGCAAATGATGGTGATACACCGTGGCCAGTTTCTGCAAAACCTGGCTGGCCACCGTTAAGGTGAATCGCCGCTGTTGACCGGTCATGGCACCCGCAGGCTGATCGTTGGTAGGATTCTTTAGCAACTGCCAGCATTGCCGAAACGTGCTATAGGCCAGCTGGTTGCTGACAATCAATTGAAACAAGGTATCCGCATGATCCGATGCCGACACAAAGGGGTATAGGCCGTTGGGCATGGACAGGGAAAAACCTTGGGGCTGCTGCAACATGGCATGGTTGACCAACTCCGCTGACAGCACCTGGGTCTGATAGAACAGTTCAAAGAAACGATCCACCTCACGCATCGCGCTAAGCTGCACCTGCAAATGCCTATCCCGCACCTCAGGCGCCAAGCTTAGAATCTCGCCAGACAGGCCGAAAGATGCCTGGCCACCAAAACATTGCTGATACTGATTGTAAATCTGGCAATACCAGATAACCCGCTGACTGTTGGTTTTTGCCGCCCACAACAGATCGATACCGCTCAGGGTATAGCTTTGATCCAACCGCTCACCCAAAATCAGGGCATGGTCTTTTAACAGTGCGGTATGGATCGCCAGCGGAGAAGCCAGCGATTGGTCATGAGCACAAAAAGAATCCATTGAGCCGCTTAGCATCGGCATTACCATTGTTAACAAGTGAAAAGAGTTTTCAGCATAAAAGCGCTGAGACCATTATGGGTCATGTTTAGCCGTTAACCGCAAGTCGTTTGCGGTAAGAATTTGTTAACTTTTGTCCAAACTGTTGCCTTTTTGCCACGGCCTTCATGCGGGAATATGCAGCCGTCGTACCCTAAGACAGCATCTATCACAGGCGGCGCAACCGTCCCCGCCAAGCCAGTAACAGCAGCAACGCGGCGGGTATCAGCCAGGCCGCCAGCGGCAGCAGCGGTCGGGATTGACTGCCAACCAATTGTTCCACCTCCACCCGCCTAAGCCACAGGCTGTTCTCACTAGGCGCGGGTTGCTGCACCGATACCAACTGAACCGCATCGGGGATCATCAAGGATGAAGTTGCCGTGGCCGCCTCAAACACTTGCCCACCCGTGCTGTTGGCCAGATTTTGCCAGGCTTCCCGATCCGCCAAGGCCATCAAGGGTTGATTGGTTGGCGATCCATCAAAGCGGCCAAACTCAACAAATCGCCGATCACTGCCTGCCGTAACGGTGTAAACGCCTGAATCCTCTAAGGGCAATTTGGCTGACAACAGCCCCTTATCAGCATCCTCTTGCCAGGCCAGGTTGATCGATGTGCCGTCGGGCTTTTCCAGCAGCAGGGGCGGTGGCGGGGTGGATCCGTTCTTAGCCGTTGCAGCCGTTGCAGCCGTTGCCGACAGATTGCCGCGATCCCATGTCGCCCGCCAGTTAACCCCCTCTCTACCCATTGCTGCGCTATCCAGGTCACCATCCGAAGCCCTCGATTGCAGCTGTAGCGGGCTATCATCAAACCCCTGTTCCTGCCGCAACCAGCCAACCAAATTCTGCAACAACGGGCGCGTCGGCCCCCCGCCATCAACCTGCCGTTGCCATTGCCACAAATCATCGCTTAGAAACTGCGCCACCCGCCCCTGGCCATAGGTCGCCAACACCAACATGGGGTTACCCGCCTCATCCTGCAGCAGGGTTTTGGTGGCCGCCTGCGCATCGCTTTTCACGCTGGCAACGCAACCTTGACTCCAACGGCCACTGGATTTCAAAGGCGGCAAGGATTTGGTAACGGGATGCCGTTGCCCCTGCGCGGTCAGCTGCAACGAAAAGGGGGTTAACAAGCCACTTTGGCAGCGTGCCGGCAGCAAATCTTGCAACAACGGATCGGGCAGGTCGCGCATCTGCATCGCGGGGGTGCTGCTGGTTCCCATTTGCACCAACAGGGCGCCGCCACCCTCAACATAGCGCTTCAGGGGGGGGGCATAGAGCGCGGCATTAATCGCACTTTGGGGGGTATCCTGGTCAAAAATGACCACATCAAATTTGTTCAGTTGTTGGCCGAACAATTGGTCAACCGGAAAGGGAATCAGCGACAATTCGCTTTGAACCGTGCTATCACGGCTATCGGGGCGGCGCAAAATGGTGAAATGCACCAAATCGACGGCGGGATCACTTTTTAACAGCTCGCGCCAAACCCGTCCCCCCGCCCATGCCTGATTGCTGACCAACAGCACGCGCAAACGCTGGGTAATGCCATGCAGGGTTAGGAGTTGCTGGGGGTTGCCCGCCGCGGGCGCACCATCGCGCTGGCTAAGGCTTTGATCCCCCTCCTGCAGACTAAGGCGATAGCGCTGCACCCCTGCTGACAGAGGCGGCAGGGTGATGGTTTGCGCCACATCGGGGGTAATGGGCGCACGAATAGCCTGGCCACGCTCACCCATTACCACCAGGGTTAGGGGGGCGGTTAGAACAGAATGGGCGCTGGCCAACACGCTGTCACCACCACCGGTAACCCGCACCGTCAGCTTAACTTGTTGTCCCACCATGCCAAAGCTGGGCTGTTCCAACAGCTCAAGACGATAGGGGGTGTTGGCGGCGGCGGGTGGCAACCATACATGGCCAGGCAGCTGGCGTTGCCGAAGCCAGGCCGCCAAATCTTCAAGCGCGGCGCGGCTAATGGCGGGGGGCAGCGCTTTATCGGCACGGCCACCACTGCTGATATCAGGGCTGGCGGATGGTGGCAGAATCAACACACCGCCCAATTGGTCGCTGGCGGGCAACAGACTGCGCAACTCCTCAATCGGGCTTGCATCCGCACCTGATGGCCATGCCGCCTGCTGCACCTCAATATCCGAATGTTGCGATTGCCAGCTTTTTAAGGCCTCCTGCTGATCCCCGGTCCCCTGCCCAATCACCGCCATCACGGTTGGCATCGCCTGACGGCTTTGGGTCACCTGCTGCGGATCCAAAATGGCGGTGGCCAGCAACAGCGATGCCAGCATCACGGCAACCGCCCCGCCCCAGGCCAGCCTGTTGCGCAACAGGGCAATCACCACACATGCCAACAACCCCAAAACCAGGCCAGATACGGGGATTGCCAGCGCGGGTTGCCCCCATCCCAACTGATCCCAGGCCAGCGGATTACCGCCCCCGTTATAGGGCAACCAGCTTGCAAACTCCCTAAGCCAGGCGTCGATCATCATGGTGCATCCTCATCAGGGTTGATGGGCAAGACATTGGGATCGAACGGATTGCGAAATATCTTTGGTATATCCCTATCGATTGTTCTATCCGTCGGGGTAACAGCGTTGTTGTCATCGGTTAGGGGCATGTTCAGGGGCATGTTCAGGGGCTGTCCCAACCGTTGCATGATGGCGGGCATATGAACTTGGTCAGCCTTATATTGCCCTGTAAAGGCATAAATGACCAAGTTGATACCGCTGCGTATCGCCATTTCACCATCGCCTTTGGCCTGCATATCGCCCAGGGAAACATCGGACCAGGCGGCAGCCCAATTGCGCCGCGCCAACAGGGCGGGGGCAACCTCCATCCCTGCCGCCGCCCTGGCCAGAAGCAGGGTATCACTCAACCCTGGCTGCCCATCCAGCTGGCGCAACAAATAAAAACTGCGGGTCAGCACATGGTCGGCGGGCATAGCGGCCAGGGGGGGCAGCGCCATCGCATCCGCCCAGGCGGCAGGCAGAAGCCCATTACCGCGTTGCCCCAAATCAATCACCAATAAGCCGCCCAGGGCGATATAGCGGCGCAACCCCTGCAACAGGGCGGGGGTAACCGCACCATCATTTGGCGGCACCAACCAATACAGCATGGGGTAACGCCCCACCACAGCCTGCACCGCTGGCTTGGTTAGATCAAGGCCTACAGGCGCCCCCAGCGTTAGGGAGGTGCGAACCGCCATCAGCCCAATCAGCTCGCTTAAGCCTGTATCGCACAAGCGATTCAGCCTTGGATCATTGCCGATGACATAGGCCAGACTGGGTGCCTCAGCAAAAGATGCTGGCTGGACGGAGGGCTGGGCATGCAAGGGTTGGTTGGTCACCATCAGGGTAGGCACCATCAAGGCCAACAGCACAAAAAACTTTTTGCCAAACCTACCCCGCCAAGACTTGCTTGGAGATACGGCGGGGGGGCTGGTATAGAGGCTGGAATAAAGGCGCAGGCGACGGCCAAACGCATCGCAAAGCCCCAATAGGGTCAGCAGGGCTAAGGCCAGCAACAGGCATGGCCTGGTCAGGTTGGTTTCGGGAATGGTCAGCCACGATTCCCCCTCCTGCATCTGAAGGCCAGCCGCCTGCCAATCGGGATTCAGCGGACGGGCAGATCCCGCCATGCCGTAATAGCCTGGCGGATGGTGATAGGTCACCGCCGTGGGCTTATCCAGGGGCAATGCCTGGCTGTGGGACTGGGCGGGAACCAGGCGGCCATAGCCGTCCACCTGCCGCCAGGCCATCAGGCCAGCGGTTTTTTCGGGAACTTTTCCCGCGACTGAACCAGGCGCTTTTTCTGCCCCCAAACCTGCCCCCAAAGCTGCAGCTGCATTCTTTTCGCCCGCCAGCGATTGGCCGTGGGCTGGCATAACCGCCATTCCCCGCACGGCTGGTTGCTGCGCGGCAAAGGCGGCTAAGCGTTGCAACAGTTGGGGGAATAGCGCGTTCATCGGCAAATCCGACCAATTGGGGGTGGCGGGCACATGCAACAACAGCAACCACCCCTGCCCCAATGGGCGGGCGCTAAGCAGCGGGCTGCCATCAGGCAGGCTTAGCCAAATTTGGCTGGACTGCTCCACATCGGGCAAACTTAGCCAGGCTTGCTGAATCGCCAAATCGCGCTCGGCCAGATCGGCCAGGGGGCTGTTGGCCATCGCCTGCACCCGTTGTTGCACCTGTGGGGTCAACAGCCCGCCAAAGCGGCGCGGTTCCGCCAACAACCTGACCGGCAACAAGGCATCGGCAATAACTCCATTGTTGCTTTGCGCCCTATCGCCAAAGGATAAGGATCCATAGGATCCGTCATTGGAATCCACCGACACCCCAAGCCTTAGCAGCACGCCGCCGCGGCTTACCCAGGCGGTTAGGGTGGCACGCTCCTCAGCGTTCAAAATCTGATCCTCTGGCCACAGCATCATCGCGGGGGTTGGATTGCCGCCCCCCTCACCCAACAGGGCGGTCACGTCAGCCATCACGGGCGGGGAAGGCTGCAACGCCTGGGTCAAATAATGGGCAGCCTGGCTAAGGGGTGGTCGGCTTTGCAGGCTGGCCGCCTCACCAATCAGGCCAATGCCCCTATGGCTAGCTCCAACGGGCAACAGCCAAACCGCACCGAGGTGCCGTTGGCCAACCAATCGAAGCTGGCTGGCCTTTGCCAGCTGCGGGGTCGGTGCCAACAGCGGAATGGTTTGCGCGCCGCCCACCAACGTCACCTGCTGCTGCGCCAACAGCTGGCCATCCTCATCCAACAGTTGCAGCTCCTGCCGCTGGCTTCCCCCGCTGCTGTTCAACTGAACCAACCACCCCTCGGGCTTAACGGCATTGGCCTGTACCCCCGTATCGGTTGGGGATGTTGAGGAAGTCAACGAGGCAAGCGGCGTCAGCGGCGTCAGGCCTGTCAACACCGCCTGCTGCCTGCCTACCAACAGGGGGCGAAGGCGCCCCCCCATCGGCAAGGCCGCCTCCAAATCTCCCATGACATTTTTGCTGGCCTGATCCTGCATCGGACCAGTCAGCCACCACACTTGCCCCAACTGATGCCACCAGGGCTGCACCTTAAGATGCTCGGCAAAGCCAGGATCCATTGGCCAACTGTTGGGTTGCCAACGGTGGATCATCGCCTTGGCATCTTCCACGCGGGTGGGTTGTTGTTCCAACGACGGTAGGGGGGCGGCCAGGCTGGTGGTGCTGGTCACATAAACAGGCTGATCGGCGGGCAATTGATCCAACAGGGTGGTGGCCGCCTGTTGCAGGGATCCCCAATGCTGGCCAGCCAACCAGCTGTTGTCGATAATCAGCAGGGTGGGTTGATTGGCTATCGGCGGCCGACGCGACGGCCAATAGGGCTGTGCCAGGGCGACAATCACGCTGGCCAACAGCAACAACTGCAACACCCTGCGCCATATCGGTGGTCGCGCCCGTGGCACCAGATTAACAAAGTTCAGCAGCAGGCGGGTGGCCGGAAATGCCACCATCAACGGCTGGCGATCGCGCTGGCGCAACCACCACCACAGCAGCGGCAGCAGCAGCAGGGGCAGCAACCACAACGGCTGGTAAAAACTGGGGAACGGCAAGATTGGCATCAGTCCCCCACCGTTTGCAATTCGCGCAACAGGGTGCTTAGGCTAGCGGATAGGGGGGCGGCCGTATCCACCTCCACCCACCGAAAGCCATATTGCTGCGCCAAGCTGTTCATCGCCTGGTTGTGATTGACCAAGGCTATCAGATAGGCGGAACGCACCGCCGCGGGCTGGCTTAACACCACCTCAACCGATTGATTGGGCGCGACAAAGTGGCTAGCCTCCTCAAAGGGAAAGCGGCGCTCAATCGGGTCAACCAGACGTATCAGCAGGCCGTTGCAACGGCGCGCCTGCCAATTGGCCAACACCCCCTGCCACGTTTCGGGCGGATCCATAAAGTCCCCCACCAACACCAGGGTGGATCCAACCATACGGTTGGGCAGGGTTGGCATTTGATGCAGGCTGGCACCCAGTGCCAACAGGGGCGGGGGCGCCGCATCCTTATGCGCGGATTCTGCCCGCAACTCCCGCCGCGACTCCTGCTGCAATTCTTGCCACAGCCGTTGCAACCCTGTGTTGCCAACCCCCAGCTGGTTGGGGCGCGCCAGCCAGCCAAAACGCTCCTCCCCCTTAGCCAGCAGCATGGCCAAGGCCAGGGTCAGGATCAGCCCCGTTTCCCGCTTGCTGCGGGGGGCATCCTTGGATTGAAAGGCCATCGCCGCATCATCCTGGCACCAAAACATCACGGTTTCGCTGCTTTCCCATTCGGTCTCACGGATAAAGGCGCGGTTGGATTTGGCCGATTGGCGCCAATCAATACGCCGCGCATCATCACCATCAATATAGGGGCGAAATTGCCAAAAGCTTTGCCCAGCACCCTGGCGGCGCCGTCCATGCAATCCCCCCTGGCTCAGTTGAATCTGCCGCGCCAACTGCTCCGCGGCCAGCAACAGGGCGGGATAACCCGCCGCCAAGCGCCCGGCGGCGACCATCGGTTGCATGCCTGCATAAGTATCTTTGGTGGGATCGTTGGCGGACTTGCTAACTGGCTTGCGGGCGTCCCAGGCCACCCGCTGCCCCACCAGGCTTTGATGCCATTGGGCTTTTAGATCCGCCATTTTGGAAATGAAATAGCTGGCCAGCTTGCGCCCCCGATTGTTCGGCCAAAAGTTAGACGAATTTTTAGTCTTGCGGACGAATAACCGCCGACCCGCTGACCCATCTGGCCGAATGGCTAAACGCTTTCGGAACACAACTTGGCCACCACATCGGCAACCGTAATCCCCTCAGCATGCGCCGCGTAATGCAGGGCGATACGGTGACGCAACACATAAGGGGCAACCGCCAACACATCCTCACGCGCGGGGGTAAGGCGACCATCCAGCACCGCACGGGCACGCGCCAACAGCAACAACGCCTGGCTGGCACGTGGGCCTGGCCCCCAACGGACTGATCGTTTGACAATGTCCAACGTGCTGCTTTCTGGCCGGGCGTTGCGAACCAGCGCGACAATTTCTTCCAACAAAGCCTCGCTGACAGGCAAAAAGCGCAACAGGCGGGGCAGCTGTTGCAGCTGTTCGGCACTAACGGTTGAGCTGTGGAATTCGGCCTGGCCAAAGGCCGTTTGTTGCAACAGCCCCAGTTCCGCCGCTGCGCCAGGATAGCCGATAGGAATCTCCACCAAAAAGCGATCCAACTGCGCCTCAGGCAGGGGATAGGTTCCCTCCATCTCCAGCGGGTTTTGGGTGGCCAGCACATGAAACGGGCGGGGCAAAGGGTAATCGACGCCCGCCACGGTCACCACCCCCTCCTGCATCGCCTGCAACAGGGCGGATTGGGTGCGCGGGCTGGCACGATTCACCTCATCCGCCAACAACAGCTGACAGAAAACGGGCCCCTGGAGGAAACGGAAACTGCGGCGGCCATCGGCGGCCTGATCCAACACCTCACTGCCCAAAATGTCGGATGGCATCAGGTCGGGGGTAAATTGCACCCGTTTGAATTGCAAACCAAAGGCGGTGGCCAGATTGTGCGCCATGCTGGTCTTGGCAACGCCTGGCGCCCCCACCAACAGGGCATGCCCGCCCGCCATGATGGTCAGCAGCAGCATTTCAACCGCGGCCTCCTGCCCCAAAATGACCTGGTTAATCTGTTTTTCGGCGGCGGTCAGGGCGGCGGCGATTTTGTCCAACTGCTCCGCCACCACGCTGGCGGGTGGTGCATCCACGGCGGGCGCTTTCAACAAATGGTTTGCGATGGTCACGGTCATGGTTATTGGCTATGGTAACGGGAATCGTGCGCGGGCGCGCCTTACCATTTAACGCTAAAGGAATCTTCGCCCTTGGCCAAGGGCTTTGTTTAAAGGATGTTTGAATCATGAGCCGTTTTTGGATAATTCTGCTGCGCATTGCCCTGATTGGCCTGCCCATTCTGATGTATTTCCATTGGATAAGGCTGGTTAAGGCTGGTCATCCCCATGCGCGCCTTTGGTTCTGGCTGATGATCACCTGCATCATGCTGTTGGGCGTTGGACTGGTAAGCTTTATCGTGCTGGATGGGCAACCGCGCGGCAGCCATTACCAGCCTGCCCATTTGGAAAACGGTCGAATCGTGCCTGCCCAGATGAATTAGGCCGTGACAGCATCCCCCCCCTTTCCCACCGTTCTTAGCCCCCTGCCCGATTGGATGCAGGCGGCGCCGTTGCAGCGGGTGATGGCGGCACTGACGCATCAGGATCCTGATGCGGTGCGGGTGGTTGGCGGCGCGGTGCGCGATCATTTGTTGGGGTTGGCGGTGCGCGATGTCGATTTGGCCACCACCCTGACCCCGCCACAGGCGGTGGCCGCCTTAAGCCAGCTTGGCATCAAAACCCTGCCAACCGGCATTGATCATGGCACCATCACCGCCCTGTTGGATAACACCGCCATTGAAATTACCACCCTGCGCCAGGATGTGGCCACCGATGGCCGCCATGCCGTCGTGCGCTTTGGCACCGATTGGCGGGCGGATGCGGCACGGCGCGATTTCACCATCAACGCCCTGTATCTGTCGCCGACTGGCCAGCTGTTTGACTATCATCAGGGGCTGGCGGATTTGGCGGCGCGGCGGGTGCGCTTTATCGGCGATCCGCATCAACGCATTGCGGAGGATGTGTTGCGCCTGCTGCGCTTTTTCCGCTTCAGTGCCAGCTATGCGGCCGAATTGGATGCGGATGGGCTGGCGGCGGCCAGCGATCTTGCCCCCCAGTTGCCGAACTTGTCGGGCGAACGGGTGTGGGCGGAGCTGTCGCGGCTATTAATCCTTGGCCGGGATGGGCTGGCGATGCTGCGAATAATGGCGGGGGGGATGATGAGTGGACAGGCCATCCTGCCCCACCTGTGGCTGCCCGCCGTGATAGCCACCCCCGACCTAGCCAGCTTGCAGAACTTGTTGGATGCCGCGCAAGATGTGCCGCCACCGCTGCTGCAACTGGCGGTGTTAATTGGCGGAGAGGTGACGCCCGAAACGCTTAAGAGCCTGACGGGGCGACTGCGCCTTAGCAATCAACAGCGGCGACAATGGCAACTGTGGCAGGCGGGATGGCGCTGTTGGCACAGCCAAGATCGCCTGGACTGGCTGGACTGGATCTATCTGCACGGCCTGGCCGCGGGGCAGGAGTCCTTGGCCTGGTGGGAAGCGACTTGGGAAGCGACTTGGGAATCGACTTGGGAGGCGACTCGTGCCACCACCCCAACCAAAGAACTGGCCGATGCCCGCCACCAAGCCCTGGCCGTGATGCGACGGCTGGGCGATGCGCGCTTTGCCACCAACGGCGATGACCTGCTGGCTGCGGGTTATCCCCCAGGCGCCGCCCTGGCCAAACAGCTGCGCACCCTCCGCCGCGCTTGGCTAGCGACGCTACCCCTCTAGCTGGCAAAAAATTAACGCTTTTGCTGTGTTTAAATTTGCATCAGGGGGCAGCATAAGCCCCAATCCCGCGTGTTTTGGTCACAATTCTGCCGCGCTGATGGCTTAACAGAAAACTATATGCTGGCCATGACCGCCCGATTGCCGCCTTCGTTGCCTGGAAAATGGCGGGGCAGGTGCATGGGGGGCTACCTTTGGTGGAAAAGTTTGCTAAAGTTGGCAAGATGGATAGAAAATACAGGCATAATGACAGGATTGGATGCATGATTGTGATAGGAAAGCGGTTGGGCAGATGGGATTGATTGGGGTAACATGCTGCCTGGATTGGTTGGCGGGCGATCGCATTCATCACACCCGCGATCGGTATATGCAGGCGATTGTCGCCAATCAAGTCGGCGTGCCCGTGCTGTTGCCCGCGATTGGCCAACGCATGGATGCCGAGGTTTATTTGCAACATATTGCCGGCCTGCTGCTGACGGGCAGTCCCAGCATGGTGGATCCTACCCACTATGACTGTCAAATGGCGGAGGGTGAAACAGCGGCTCCATCCTGCTCCTCTCCCATTGTTGAGCCTGCCTCACACCCGCTTGATCGGGCGCGCGATGATACCACCCTGCCGCTGGTGCGGGCGGCGGTGGCGGCGGGCGTGCCGGTTTTGGCGATTTGCCGCGGGATTCAGGAATTGAACGTCGCGCTGGGCGGAACCCTGCATCAAAATCTCAGCGCCCTGCAGGGCGCCATCACCCATCAGGGCAATATGAAGGATCCGGATGAGGTGCGCTTTGCCCCCGCACACAGTATCACCCTGGCGCCTGGTGGAATGCTAAGCCAGCTGTTGCAAACCACCGAAATGATGGTCAATTCGCAACATGCCCAGGGTGTTGACGCGCTGGCTGATGGCCTGGTGGTTGAGGCGATTGCCCCCGACGGGGTGATTGAGGCGGTCAGTCACCAGGATCGCAACCGCTTTGTTTTGGGGGTGCAATGGCACCCAGAATGGGGCGCGGGCAATGATTGCGCGGTGGGGCGTGCCATCTTTCGTGAATTTGGGCAGGCGGTGGCGCGCTATTTGGCGCAACGACCGAAGCCGCAGCCGCAGCCATCACCCCTCGCATAACGCGCAATTTTACTTTGAATACGCTGGGGCAGCTATTAATTAACGTTGTTGATAACAAATCTTATAAGGGAGGTCTTCCACCTCGGGGTAAATTATCCTTTGTTTTTGAACACTAATAACGCTATCGTCTGGGTTCAACGGTTCGAACGCCTGCGCTCTTGTAAAAACTGCATATTTAATAGACCTTTTTTCCATCTGCTTAATGATAGGTTCTCTGGGATATGCTAATTGTATTTCACTTAATGAGTAAACAAGAGCGTCAATATATGTTATGCCAGGAGTCTCCTCTCTGAGCTTCCCTCGCAAAATCTCTCCACCAGCGTTTGCAGCGGTATATTGCGAAAAGCAAAACCCAACCGCACCATCCCTTATAACTATCGGTTCTTCTGGATTTATTATTTCACTTGTGCATTGATGAAAGCCGCCGCCGTCTAGCCTCCAGTTAACGTGATGTTCTGTATAAGTTTCAACTGACATACTGCGATCCTTGTTTTTCAGTTGCAAAGCATTAAAATAGAATTCTACAAAAACTCTTACACGATTAATTGTCAACTAAATTTTTATAAAATCTATCATAAGACCACAAAAGACGGAGAAAGGCCTATACCAAAAACCAGCAACAGGGTAAAGCTGTCCTATATTCTACAATTACGAAAGCCGAAGCCGCAGCCGCAGCCATCACCCCTCGCATAACGCGCTAATAACATAAGTCAGCCCCAACCCATGAAAACCCTGTCCTGGAACATCAATTCGCTGCGCCTACGCCTACCGCAACTGGCCGTGCTGATAGCCGATCAGCAGCCCGACGTGCTATGCCTGCAAGAAACCAAGGTGCAGGATGGCGATTTCCCGACCAGCTTTTTCCTGGAACATGGCTATCACCACCTGCAATTTGCGGGCATCAAAAGTTACAACGGCGTGGCGATTGCCAGCCGTCTGCCCATCAGCCAGCCGCAACGGCATGATTGGTGCCAACGCCTTGACGCCCGCCATGTCAGCGTGACCGTTGATGGTATCCGCCTGCACAACATCTACATCCCCGCGGGCGGCGATGTGCCCGATGCGGCGATCAACGATAAATTCGCCCATAAGCTGCAATTCTATGCGGAGTTGGCCGATTGGTTCGCGGCGCAGCCCAAACCGCTGCCCCCCACCCTGCTGGTTGGCGATCTGAACGTTGCCCCCCTGCCCGATGATGTATGGAACCATAAGCAGCTGTTGACCGTCGTTTGCCACACCCCGGTCGAGGTGGCGGCCTATGACAAGCTGCAACAGGCCAGCGGGCTGGTGGACGCTGTTCGCCACCTGACCCCACCGCCAACCAAGCTGTTTAGTTGGTGGAGCTATCGCGCCCAGGATTGGCAGGCCAGCAATCGGGGACGGCGAATCGACCATGCCTGGCTATCTCCCGACCTGCTGCCACGCCTGCACAGCGCAACCATCCTGGTGCAACAGCGCGGATCCGCCCAGCCGTCCGACCATGTGCCGGTGGTTGTGCAGCTGGCCAAGTAACGCAGCTATTTCGCGCTTGGCGCCTTCACGGGGGTCTCGCGTTGCAACTTTTCGCTGCGGCGGCGGCTGGCACGGTTCAGGGTCATCATGACGGGTGGTTGCCCCCCATTCTGCCCGCCCAAAGTCGCCACATTGCTGCCAGGGTTGATGGCGGCGTTAGGTAGTCTGGCGCCCCCCTGCCCCGTTACTTCGCGCATGGCTTTGGGCAGACCGCTGCCCGCCGCCAACACCATCCCCTCAGGCAAAGATTGGGGCATGTTTAGGCGAATTTCCAGGCGGCTCATCATCGCCACCACATTTTCCCGCACCTCCGACAACATGGCCTCAAAGAAAATAAACGCCTCCCGCTTAAACTCACTCAGCGGATCGCGCTGGCCATAGGCACGCAGGCCGATCCCCTCACGCAGGTGATCCAGCTGCGACAGGTGATCGCGCCAACCCTTATCCAACTCATCCAGCACAATTTTTTGCGCGGCCAGGCGGCATAATTCTGGCGGAAAGGCCGCCAAATGGGTTTTCATATGATTCAGGGCGTGATCGCGCACCTCCTCAAGCATATCGGCGGGGCCCGCCCCCTCCCGCGCTGCCCATTCGGTCAGCGGCAGGTCGAGGTTCAGCAGCCGTCGAGACTCCTCCCCCAATCCCTCAATATCCCATTGTTCGGGATAGCTTTCGGGCGGCACGAATTTGCTAACGGTATCCTCCACCACCTCCTGGTGCATGTTGGCGATCCACTGCTCAATATTGTCGGCATCAACAACCTGCGCCCGCTGCTCATACATCATTTTGCGCTGAGCGTTGATAACATCGTCATAGCGCAACAGCCATTTGCGCCGTTCAAAGTTGTTGGCCTCCACCCGCTGTTGGGCTTTTTCCAACGCCTTGCTGACCCATGGGTGCGAAATCGCCTCTCCATAGGGCATCCCCAGCCGTTGCAACATGCTGTCCATCCGTTCTGAGCCGAAGATTCGCATCAGATCGTCTTCCAGGCTGATAAAGAATCGCGAGGCGCCTGGATCCCCCTGCCGCCCGGAACGACCGCGCAGCTGGTTATCAATCCTGCGGCTTTCATGCCGCTCCGTGCCGATGACGTACAGCCCGCCAGCGGCCAGCGCGATTTGCTTGTCGGCGGCAATTTCCGCCTGAATTTTCGCCCGCATCTCTGCCTGCTGTTCGGGTGTTGCATTGGCGGGGATTTGGGTTTTGCAGCGTTGCTCCAAACTACCGCCCAACTGAATGTCGGTACCACGCCCCGCCATGTTGGTAGCAATGGTGACCGCGCCGGGGCGACCAGCCTCCGCCACGATTTCCGCCTCACGCTCATGGTGGCGGGCGTTCAACACCTGGTGGGGGATTTTTTTCTTTTTCAGCATCGCCGCCAAAATTTCCGACTTTTCAATCGAAACCGTGCCGACCAACACCGGTTGACGGCGGTTGTAGCATTCCTCAATCAGCTTCAACACCGCCTCATTTTTTTCCTTAGCGCTGCGGTAGATTTCGTCATCGGCATCCTGGCGTTGCACGGGCAGGTTGGTGGGCATTTCCACCACTTCCAACTTGTAGATCTCGAAAAACTCCGCCGCCTCGGTCATCGCGGTACCGGTCATGCCCGCCAATTTGGGATACAGGCGGAAATAGTTTTGAAAGGTGATGGTGGCCAGGGTTTGATTTTCGTTTTGAATCGATACCCGCTCTTTGGCCTCCAACGCCTGATGCAGCCCGCCAGAATAACGGCGATCCTCCATCATACGGCCAGTAAATTCGTCGATAATCACCACCTTGTCGTCTTTGATGATGTAATCAACATCGCACTTAAAGATTTTTTCAGCTTTTAGCGCCTGATTGACATAATGCACCATCTGGACATTTTCCAGGTCGTACAGCCCGCCCTCTTGAATCAATCCAGCCGCCCGCATCCGCTGCTCCAACCGCTCCGCCCCAACCTCGGTCAGCACGGCGGTGCGCAGCTTTTCATCAACCTCCACATCCTCAGCGCCCAGCTGCGGCACCAATTTGGCCATAGTCAGGTAGAGGGCTGAGGAATCCTCCGCCTGGCCAGAGATAATCAGCGGCGTGCGCGCCTCATCGACCAAAATGCTGTCCACCTCATCAACAATGGCAAAGTTAAAGGGGCGCATCACCCGATCCTGCAGGCGGAACTTCATGTTGTCGCGCATATAGTCAAAACCGAACTGGTTGTTGGTTCCATAGGTAATATCGGCGCTATAGGCGGTGTGCCGCTCCCCATCGTTCAGTCCCGATACGATCGAATCGACGGTCAGCCCCAAAAAGCGATACACCTGCGCCATCCATTCGGCGTCACGCCGCGCCAGATAGTCGTTCACCGTCACCACATGCACGCCCCTACTGGTCAGCGCGTTAAGATAGACGGGCAGGGTAGCAACCAGGGTTTTCCCCTCCCCCGTTTTCATTTCGGCAATCATGCCGTGATGCAACACGCAACCGCCCAACAGCTGCATATCATAGTGACGTTGCCCCAGGGTGCGCTTGGCCGCCTCCCGCACGGTCGCAAAGGCAGGAACCAGCAGGTCGTCCAGCTTAGCCCCAGCCGCCAACTGCTGCCGAAACATCGCGGTTCTGGCCTGCAACCCTGCATCGCTCAGCGCGGCCACCTCAGGCTCCAACGCATTAATCTGTGCCACCAGCGGGCGAAAACGGTTAAGCGTACGTTCGTTGGCTGAGCCGAACAGCCGTTGCACGATGGCAGCAAACATCTTTTTCCAAACCTTTACCAAAATTTTATACGGGCATTATATTGGAACACCCAACCTGTATTGCTACCCTGCCTGCCCCGCCGCCGTCAATAACAGCCTGATGCAGTTGGTCGCATCGACGCCTTTTGCAGCTTGTATTTGCAGGCGGGCAAAAAATCAGGATAATTGGGGCATGACGATTGCTGCCCACACCCCCGCAAACCCCACCTTCAAACTCTTTAACAGCCTGACCGGCCGTAAGGAGCTGTTTGTGCCCGCCGATCCCAAACGGGTAACCGTTTATGTTTGCGGGCCAACGGTTTACGACTATGCCCATATCGGCAATGCTCGCAGCGCGGTGGTGTTCGACGTATTGTTCCGCCTGTTGCGTGATTTGTATGGGGCGGATGGGGTGGTCTATGCCCGCAACATCACCGATGTCGATGACAAAATCATCGCCCGCTTTCAGGAGCAGCGCGGGCAGGATCAGCAAGAGCAGCAAGGACAGCAGAGGCAGGCGGGCAATCAAACCATCGACCAGCTGACCGATTTTTATGCCGCCGCCTATAACCGCGATCTGGCCGCGTTAGGCTGCCTGCCCCCCACCATGCAACCGCGCGCGCGGGAAAGCATGCCAGCGATCATCGCCCTGATTCAACGCCTGCTGGATCGCGGCCATGCCTATGTCACTGAGGGGCACGTGCTGTTCGCGGTCAAAAGCTTTGCCGACTATGGCCAGCTGGCCAAACGGCGGCTGGAGGAGATGGTGGCGGGCGCACGGGTAGAGGTGGCGCCGTATAAGCAGGATCCCTGCGATTTCGTGCTGTGGAAACCATCCCCCCCGATTGCGGGCGGTAGTTTTGATTCGCCCTGGGGACATGGACGGCCGGGGTGGCATAGCGAATGTTCGGCGATGATCGCGGCGGTGCTGGGCAATGAGATTGATATTCATGCGGGCGGCGCCGACCTGAAATTCCCGCATCACGAGAACGAAATCGCCCAAAGCCGTTGCGCCCACGATACCCCCGTCCTGGCGCACACCTGGCTGCACAACGGGTTTTTGACGGTGGGCGGTGAGAAAATGAGCAAGAGCCTGGGCAATTTTCGCTACGCCTGGCAATGTTGGCGGCAGACGGCGGCGGCGGTTGATGATGCGGGGGATGCGGTGATGCTGTTGCGCCAGCCGCAGGCGGTTCGGCTGCAACTGTTAAGTGCCCACTACCGCCAACCGCTGAACTGGCCAACTGTGGGGGATAGGGGGATAGAGCCCGCCAGCCAGCATGATGGCCTGATTGAGGATTGCTATCGATTGTTTTACCAGGCGGGCGGCACGTCGGGGGATGATTTTTGGCAGCAGCAGCAAGGGGTGGTGGCAGCGCCCGACAACCCCGTGCGCCTGGCGCTGCTGGACGATCTGAACACCCCGCTGGCGATCAGCCGCCTGACCGCGCTGTATCAGCAGACACGGGGGACGAACGGCAAGGGTGCGGCTGAAGGCAAAGAACAAGCCCTGGTCCAGCTGTTGGCGGCAGGCCAGCTGTTGGGTCTGTTTGCCGATGCACCCAGCGCGTTTTTTCGGGCGATGCCCGCTGCCACCGCTCAGGATGCGAGCTCAGCGGCTGCTGCTGCAACAATCGGGGATCAGCAAATTGTCGCCCTGCTGCATCAACGGCAAACCGCCCGTGCCGCCCGCGACTTTGCCGCCGCCGACGCCATCAAACAAACCTTAACCAGCCATGACGTCTTGATTCAGGATACCCCCGACGGCACCACCCTGTACAAACGCCCGCACGACCCCGATTGGCGGACGGGTTAGCCCCCCCTACCCCACTAATTGGAAAAAGCGGCTATAGCGAATCGCCCATGGCCATTCCCATGGTTGCCACCAACTGGCCATCGGGCTGATCGAAAAGAACATCATCTGCGCCTTGCCAATGACTGAGGCAATCGGAATCGCCCCAACCGTGCGCTCACGGCTATCGCGGGAATCGTCGCGGTTGTCGCCCATGACAAAAACATGATCGGCGGGCACGGTGATTTCGGCGGTGTTGTCCAGGGGGTGATCATCGTCGATTTCTGCAATGCGATGCTGCACGCCATTGGGCAGGGTTTCCACGAACAGCTGCAACGGCGCCTCAGCCCCCGCAAAACCATCCGTATCCATGTGATAGCCAGCCTTTTCGCGCGGAACCAGCTGGCCATTCCAATACAACCGTCCCTGTTTCATCTGAATGCGGTCGCCCGCCACCCCAATCACCCGCTTAATATAATCGGTCTTGCCATCATGACCGCGAAAAACCACCACGTCCCCCTGGCGCGGCAAATGACCGCCCAACCGCTGCTTTAAGGGCGCCTCTATGGGGAAAGAATAGCGGCCATAGCCATAGGAATATTTGGATACGAACAGATAGTCCCCAACCAGCAAATTGGGCTTCATGGATCCCGATGGAATGTTAAACGGCTCCAACAACAGGGTGCGCACAATCGCCGCCAACACAAAGGCCGACACCACCAGCTTGGTAACCTCAAACGGCGGCACCGTATCGGTTGGCCAACCATCACTGCTGCTGGCGCGCGCGCGGTAATAGCTGTAGGCCTCATGCGCCACAATCAGCAGGAAAATCGCAAACAACAAATAGTACATCATGATAGGGGGCAGACTTTAGGGGTGGGAAGCCAGCACGACAAAGGCTAAGGCAAAGGGGTCTTCGGTGGAAAGGCTTAGATGCAGGTGAAAATTGCCGCCCAAGCGCGCCGTCACATCCTGCAGGCTTTGGCCATGAAGTTCAAGACTTGGTTGACCGCTGGCGGTGCGAACCACACAAATATCCCTAAGCCTAAGGTGGCGGCCAATACCCGTGCCCAAAGCCTTGGCCAACGCCTCCTTCGCGGCAAAACGACTGGCCAAAAACATGCGCGGATTGGGATTATCAGCCAATCCGGCCAATTCATGGCCATGAAACACCCGCGCCAGACGATGATGATCAAAACATTGCAACCATGATTCCATGCGGCGGCTGTCAACCAAATCGGTGCCGATGCCTAAGATCATCAAACCCCGCCCCTGGCCACCATCACCAACCGCTTCATTTCGGCAACCGCCGCGGTTAAACCAACAAAGACCGCTTCGGATACCAGAAAATGGCCGATATTCAGCTCCTCAACCTGTGGAATCGCGGCGATTTCATGCACATTGGCAAAGGTTAAGCCGTGACCCGCGTGACAGGCCATCCCCAACGCACGAATCTGCGCCGCTGCATCCTGCAACCGCGCCAATTCCCCATATTTGGCATGGGCATAGGCACCGGTGTGCAGCTCAACCGCGGCCGCCCCCGCCTGCTGCGCCGCCCGAATCTGGGCGGGATCGGGATCCAGGAACAGCGAAACGGCAATGCCCGCCGCCCGTAATGGCTGGATGAATTCGGCCAAATCAGCGCCCAGCTTAAGCGCATCCAACCCGCCCTCAGTCGTCAATTCCTGCCGCCGTTCGGGAACCAAACACACGGCTGCCGGACAGGCATCTAAGGCTATCTGCTGCATCTCAGTCGTGATTGCCATTTCCAAATTGATGGGCAACTTCTGCTGTGCCAGCAATCGGGTGACATCGGCATCGCGGATATGACGGCGATCCTCACGCAAATGAACGGTTATCAGATCCGCTCCGCCCGCCTCAGCCGCCAGGGCTGCCCGAAGCAAATCTGGATAGTCGGCACCGCGGGCATTGCGCAAGGTGGCGACATGATCGATGTTGACCCCTAACCGCATCCACAGGCCACCTAATAACTGTCGCTGTCGGTTATTTTTTGCACCCGCAAACGCTGATCAAAATAACGCCCCTGGAACAGGGAAATGCCAGCGGATCGGCCAAAACGTAGGGCGGTATCGTTATCACAACGGGTCAGAATCAGCCGCGCGGTGCCGGTCCGCTTAACCAGTTCTTTCATCTCTGCCAGCTTTCTGGCAGGCAGGCCGTCAGTCAGATCGGGCGACCAAATCATCTTAACAAAATCAACCTTCAACTGGTTGCGATCAATGAACTGTAGAGATTGATGGGTCATACCGTCCACGCAGATCGTGTATCCACGCTCTAACAAAAAGTCGCGGGCAAAGCTGAAACCACCAAAATCACTAAAAATATCAATCCGCTGCAACTCTATGACCACACGACCACGGGGAATGGCCAATTGGGTCATCTGTCGGTCAAATTCCAAAAATTTCTTAGAAAGCAGGGTTTCGACATTCAAATTCATGCTAACAGGCGTTTTGGTAAATTCCGCCAAATCCTCCATAGCCATGCTAAGCATGCGTTTATCAACGGTGTTGGTCAAATACTGAAACAACCATTTATCGGCGTAAATGTTGATCGTTGGGCAGACGGATGCCTGTAAATCTTGAAAGGAAACATAGCATTCTTCAAACACAGCCTGCACTGGCTGATTAAAGCCAACCGCACACACCGGTTGCCTTTTCACAAAATGCGCCAGTTTGACGTTGGCGAGCAGATCGACAATCTTGCTAAGGCTTCTGGAATCCAGATCCATGGTGACCACTTTGGATGATACCGATGCGCCCTCACCCGATTCAGCCTTCAGGGTAACCGCCAAATCCTGGTAACGCCGCGCCATCCGCGCCAACTCCTCAGTATCGCGCACCACCTCAAACCATGAATCAAAAGGTTGCAACACCCCATCTTCTTCAAACATCCCATCATCACTAAAAAGGGTGCGCAGCTTTTGCACCGCTTCCTGAACCTTAGCCTGGCTGGCAAGGGGAAAAAAGAAAAAGCAATCAAAGTTTTTTTGCGGAAAGGTTGCCCCCGCCAGCTTATAGGTAAAATTGCTAAAAGCATGGGCAGCCACCTGCACAAACTGGGCACGCCGCGGCGATGGCGGTACCAGGGAATAGCGCAGCAAAACAGCACCAAACGGGGCGGGCGCCTGTTGCAGGCGTTCGATGGCTTCTAACAGCGATGTTTCGGTATTGGGCTTCATAAAACCAATCTAATCATTTGGTTCCGTTCTAGGCAAGCGTTGCCGACGCAACAACAGATAGACGGCTCCCGCCCCGCCATGATGGGGTTGCGCTGGGCAATAGGCCAAAACCTTATCCGCCAGGGGGGATTCCTGAATCCAAATCGGCAAAGACTGTTTGATGGCGCCGATCCCGCTGGGCGAACGCCTGCCCATTCCTGTCACCACCAGCACGCAACGATAATGCGCTTGCCAGGCGTCACAAAGCCGCTGCACCAACTGCTGATGGGCAGATTCCAGGGTGCAACCATGCAGGTCGATGGTCATATCAATCGGCCATTCCCCCCGTTTTAGCTTGACCCAATTGCGGCGATCAATATCACGCAGCCGATCGGTGGGTTTGGGGCGGGCGGGCAGGCTAGCCGTAGATCCTATGCCAAAAGGCGATGGCGATGACGGATGCAGCTGGCTGGCCAGCGTATACGGATGCCAAGCCTTCACCGTGCCTCCTGCCCCCGCGCCAGATCCTGCCGCAGGCTTGGCTGGCTGGGCAGGCATCACCCGATTCGTCCGTTTGCTGGCGGCCAGGGGCTTTACCTGCTGCAAAAAACTTTGCCAATCCTCCTCCCTACGCGCTTCGCCAGGCTTGGTCGGCATCCGCAAATGGGGTGGCAGGGGGGGCTTAGCGGTCACGGGTTTCGGCCAACAATCATGGATGCAATGGATGGGAAAAACAGGGGGCTAGAATCGTTATAAATTCTAGGATAGAATCTGCCAAACGATAAGTTGGTTGGCATGGGTGGCAACATTCATTTTGGCTGATGAGGCGTTATCCGGTTACCCCAATCGGCAGGAACAAAACCGATGACCGACAGCGCGAACAATTTTAATCTGCTGCGCCAAGCCGATGAATGGCTGGTCGATATTCGCCGTGCCTTTGCTGAGCAAACCATCTGGACGCCCCCTTTTGGCGCAACCGAAGGCGCTGATGACGCGGTAGAGGCGGGACGCAGCCTGCGTGCCTATCCGCTGGTCGGCCTTAGCATTGGTCTGGGCGGCGCCCTACTGCTGGCGATTGCGGGCATGATCAACATGCCGCCTGGCCTGATTGCCTGGCTGATTCTGGCGCTGGTGGTGCTGTTTACCCGCGGCGCGGCGGAAATGCATTTGGCCAATTTTTTGCAGCCTGCCGGTTCCAAAATTGATTACGCCCGCGATTTATCGCAACCGTTAAGCGCGGCGGGGGTGTTGGTGCTGATTATGACTGTTGGCGTGCGGGTCGCGGCGCTGGGGGTGGCTATCACCCCCGAACATGCCGCCGCCGCCTGGATCTGTGCAACGACGGGGGCGCGTGCCATCCTGCCGATGATATTGGCCGAATTTTCCGCTAAGAATAACCGCGATTGGGATGTGCCCAGCCGTGCGGTCAGCCTGCAAGCCTTAATCATTGGGGTGGTGGTGCTGTTGCTTTGTGGCGGGGTCACCGCGGGGCTAAGCGCCCTGTTTGTTGGGATTGGCGTATCGGCCGTCACCGCCCTTTGGTTGCTGAAAACCCATGGCGACAGTTTCCGTGAGGGGGTGTTGGGCGCGGTGCAAATGGTGGCGGAGCTGGCCATTATTTTAACCGTGGTCATCGTGCGTTAAGCGATGCGGCAACGGCGTTTCTCCTCGCTGCTAGGCCTAATCGCCCTCTGCTTTCTTGGCCTGACTGGGTGCGCCGCCGATACCCCCGCCAGCCGCGCTTTTGAGGTGCAGGAGCTGGTGGATCGTGCCGCCACCACCGCCAACACCATCCTCAAGGAAAATCGCCTGGGTAACAGCAGTGCGGTTCTGCGGGAGGCCAAGGCGGTGTTGATCGTGCCCAGTCATTTTCGCGGCGGCCTGATTTTGGGGGCTGAGGGGGGTCGCGGCGTGCTGTTGGCCAAAACCACCGCGGGCACCTGGAGTCCGCCTGCGGTTTACACCCTGGCGGGGGGCAGTGTCGGGTTGCAACTGGGGCTGGAATCCAGCCAGGTGATTTTTATCATCATGAATGACAATGCCTTAGACGCGATTTTATCGAACAATTTTAAGTTCGGCGCCGATATGAATGTCGCCTTTGGCCCCATTGGCGGCGGGCGGGGCACAGCCTTTGCAGGCGGGTTTAAGCCTGATGTGTATGTGTACAGCCGCAACCGTGGCCTGTTTGGCGGCGGCGCGCTGAGCGGTGTTACCATTCAGGCCAAAGAAGATTGGAACACCGCCTATTACGGATCCGGCGCCACTGGCCGCGCCATCGTGCAGGAGGGGTCTTTTGACCAGGCCGGCACCAACGCCCTCCGCACCCTGCTGCTGCAACCTTAGGGTTCTAAACAGGCTGGGTTTTTATGGCGGCCTATTTGGGTTTGGGCGCGTTATCATTGGCAGCATAGTTTTCGGATTCATCCCACAACGCCTGCCAGTTTTTCAGGTATTTTTCGGCCAAGGCGGGGTTGTTTCGAATCACCATGACATTTTCGGCGTTACGCTTTTCGGCGTTGGCGGTATAGTTAAAGCTGCCCGTTTGAATGGTGCGGCCATCGATCACGATGTATTTGTTGTGCATGATCGAATGTTTCCTATCCACCCTGACCAAGATTCCCGCATGAACCAACCGTGACACGATGGAGTGTGTGCGCGGATTGGCCTGAGTCTTATCAACCACAGCCTTAACATCCACCCCCTTTTGATGGGCTTTGATCAGGGCATCGGCAATCGGTTGCGAGGTAAAGGAATAGGCGGCAATTCGGATGGTTTTTTCGGCCTGACCAATGTTGCGGGTGATCAGGGCTGTCGTTTTGGGCGACGGGGCAAAGGCCGTTTGCGTGTATTGCCGCGCCCATGACGACGGCGACGCCATCAACAGGCCGATGGCCAACATCAGGGGTAACAGACGGCGCATTCATTCTCATCACGCTAAAGTTTTTGCCAAGAGGGTTTTTGCTAAGGGGTTTGGGTGGCGGGTTTAGCCTCTTTAGACAACATCTTTTGCACCCGTGCAATTTGTTCGGGGGTTAGCTTTTTTTCCAGATCATCAAGCATTGAAGCAGCCTGTTTGTTACCTTGCGCCGCCGCCCGTGCCAACCAACCATAGGCGGCCTCATAATCCCGCGTTACCCCTTTTCCTTCCTGATACATCCAACCAAGATTAAATTGTGCCTGCGCATCGCCCTGCTCAGCGGCCTTGCGGTACCAGACCGCCGCCTGACCATAATCTCTGGTCACGCCCTCCCCGACATAATACATCCCACCAAGGAAGAATTGCGCCTTTGCATTGCCCTGTTCGGCGGCCTTACGGTACCAAGCCACCGCCTGACCATAATCCCGCGTTACCCCCTTTCCTTCACGATACATCCAACCAAGAGAGGTTTGCGCGTAAGCATTGCCTTGCTCGGCGGCCTTGCGGTACCAGGCCGCCGCCTGACCATCAT
>JBILMH010000024.1:0-26783 GCA_044375625.1 Alphaproteobacteria bacterium | reverse complement strand
CTTCTTTTAATTGTTAACGTCTTGGCCTAGTCCCATCAAAGTCGATTTGCGATGCAAAATGACCTTAAAAGAGATTTGGCTAGCAAATTACAATCATTAATAATCTATTAAATGGACAGAGTCAATGCAAATTTTGATAAAAAAGTGCTAACTCACCCGTACCAGTTGATCGCCAGGGCTACGGAGGATCAGGCCGGCTAGCTCCAGCTCTGTCACCGCTGCCAACACCTCAGGCGGGGGGGCATTCAACAGTTCGATCACCGCGTCCAGGCCAATGGGGGTTGGACTGAGCAGTTGAAGCAGGCGATGACGCAGGCGATCCACCTGCTGCTCATCAGGTTCCAGGCTGGCGATGCCGGGCTGATGAACCTTGCCAATCGGGGCGGCTGGCATAGACCGTGAACGGGGGGCGGCTGGCCAATCGGCCAAAAGGTTGGGCTGGCCAGGTGCTAGCGCGGCGGCGGCCTGTTGATTTCTTAAGGCGTCAAAATTGGGCAACCCCTGCACCACATCGGCAACGCTTTGCACCAACAACGCGCCCTCACGGATAATATCGTTGCTGCCTTGCGCGCGCGGATCAAGCGGGGAACCGGGAATCGCCATCACCTCCCGCCCTTGTTCCGCCGCCATGCGGGCTGTTATCAGCGATCCCGATCGCCGCGCCGCCTCAACCACCAACACCGCCAAACTAAGGCCAGAGATCAGGCGGTTGCGGCGGGGGAAATGGTTAGCCTGCGCCACCTCACCCCACGGCATTTCGCTGATAACACAGCCGTTGGCGGGGATGGCGCGGTACAGGTCACGATTTTCGGGTGGATAGGGTTGATCAATCCCGCCCGCCAACACCGCCACCGTCCCCGCGCTCAGGCTGGCGCGATGAACCGCCGTGTCAATGCCACGCGCCAGGCCAGAGCAGGTGATGATGCCCGCCGCCCCCAGCTGCTGAGCAAATTGGTTGGCCAGCATGATGCCGTTACCGCTGGCATGGCGGGTGCCGACCATCGCCAACAACTGCCGATGCAGCACGGCCGGATTGCCCAGCACGCTGATGCAGGGGGGGGCATCGCTGATAGCGCGCAGCAGCGGGGGATAGGCAGCCTCTGCCGCGATTAACAGCTGCCCGCCCAGCTGCGCCAGCTGCGCCAATTCCCGCTCCGCCACCTCAGGCGCGATGGGGTGCAGCACGCCTGTTGACGCGCTTTTTGCCCCCCCGCGCTTAGCCAGTTGCGGTAGCAGGCGCAAGGCCTCCTGCGCGCTGCCCGCCCGTTCCAGCAGGTAAAAAAAGTTCTTGCTGCCCACTTGCGGCGTGCGAATCAGCCGCAGCCAGGCCAGCTTTTCCGCCTCCGCAATGGCGGCGGGTGAGGCTGGTGCGGGTTGGGCGGTTTGGGTCATCAGCAGGGGTTAAGAATCGTTAGGCGGGGTAAGGGGATCTGGCCAGTCGGCGTTTTCATCCACCTCAGCCTCCACCGCGGGAATCGCATAGGATTCACCGAACCAATGATTCAGATCGACCAGCTGGCAACGTTTGCTGCAAAAGGGTCGAAATTGAAGCTCTGTAGGCTTTTGGCAAGTCGGGCATGGCATGGGGGCTATTTTAACCTGCCCGCTTCTTCTTGCCTATCCTTAAATCATGGGGAAATCAGGGAGGTGGAAATAATCAGGCTAAATGGGGTAAATAGGCGCGAAAGGCTTGGCAAAATCTTGATGCTGCCCGATAGTGGCCTGCAAAATTCTGGCTAAGATAAGCTGGCAGGAAAGGGGTAATGCGGTGCAAGAAATCGTTAAGAAAACAAGCCGATATAGGGGCGCCTTTGGCCTTTCTAGGCTGCAACCGCTGACAGCGTTTTGGCTGCTAAGCCTGGTGGTGGTGGCGGTGCGGCTGGTGGTAGCGTGGCAGTTGGAGCTGATGGAGGATGAATCCTATTATTGGCTATGGTCACGCGATTTGCAGCTGTCCTATTACGATCACCCCGCCATGGTGGCCTGGCTGATTGCCGCCGGCACCAGCCTGTTTGGCGATTCCCCCGTGGCCATTCGGTTGCCCGCCATTCTGTTAAACCTGGCCACCGCCCGCGTGCTGTTTTCCCTGGCGCATCGGGTGTTTGGCAGTGCGCGCATAGGGCTGACGGCGGCGCTGTGGTTCTACGCCTGTTTGATGTTCAACGTCATCGCCCTGATTGTTACCCCCGATGCGCCGCTGCTGCTGTGCTGGAGTCTCATGCTGTTGGCGGCGGTGGGATTGATTCAGGCCAGTAAGGAGGCGGTTCTTTTGGGCGTTGATCCGAAAGGGCAATTAGAAGGGCAGTGGCGATGGTGGGGGCTGTTGGCACTGGCGGCGGGCTTGGGCGCGCTGAGCAAATACACCATCCTGCTGATGGCGCCACCCTTGGCAGCCTTGTTTTTGGGCGTGCCCCTGATGCGCCGCTGGTTGGTACGGCCACAGCCCTATGTCGCGGCGGTGGCGGCGGCGGCGGTGGCCAGCCCGCTGTTGCTGTGGAACGCGGCGAACGGCTGGATCGGCCTGGGCAAGCAATGGAACCATGCCTATGGCGCGGTTGCGCCAAAGCCCGCGCAGTGGCTGGCGGAGCTGGTCGCCAGTGAGCTGGGGGTTATCACCCCGCTGTTGCTAATCGGGCTGCTGATGGCCAGTTGGTGGGGACTGAGGGAGGGGGCTAAACGCCATGCCCTAACGCTGCAATTCCTGGCGGTCAGCTGCCTGCTGCCGCTGGCCTTTTTCCTGCTGCACACCCTTAATGGTCGGGTACAGGCGCATTGGCCAGCCCCCGCCTTTCTCAGCGCCGTGGTGTTGGCGGCGGGTTGGCTGCATCGCGGTGAAGCAGGGGCGGTGGGGCGAAGCTTTTGGGTTGCGGAGCGCGGCCTGGGGCGATGGGCGGTAATTAGCGGCCTGGGGCTTAGCCTGATAGTCTATGGCCAGGCGGTTTATCCCTGGTTGCCGATTGGTCAGCAGGTGGATCCCACCAGGCGCCTAAGCGGTTGGCAAACCCTGGGGCAACAGGTGACGGTGGCCAGGCAGCAGACGGGCGTTGGCCGTGTGTTGACCATGGACTACGCGTTGGCCAGCCAAATTGCCTATTACACCCGCGGCTTTAACCCCTATGCCCCGATGGTTTTTACCCCCGATGCGATGCGCCGATTCCCCAATGTTGATGCGCGGGCGGTGGATGCGTTGATGGGGGGGGATTTTCTGTACATCACGCGGGCGGATGGCGATTATGATCAGCAAGCCAGCCTGCAACCCTATTTTGAATCCTTGACCGCCTTACCCCCGCCCTTTACCCCCTTGACGTTATACCGTGATGGGCAGGAAATTCGGCGATTAAACTTTTATCTTGCCAAAGGGTACCGCGGTGGCCTCATCCCCCCCCACATCAATTAAAAAATGGCTGCTGAAGGGCGGGCAACTGCTGGTCACGCTGGCCTGTTTTGTCTGGCTGTATCAAAAGATGGACGTGGCCAGCCTGCAACAGCATCTGCACAACCTGCGCTGGGAATGGTTGGTGGCGGGGGTGGCCAGCTTTTGGCTATTGCTGGCGGTGTCGGCCTGGCGATGGAAAATGTTGATTGCGGGGTTGGTGGGGCATCATGCTCACCTATCTCATGACCATCTATCCCATGAACGCCATTCGGATAGCCCGCATTCGGATCATGCGCCGCCGCCGCAACAGCCACAACCACAATCACAACAACAGCCCAACATCCCCCCCCTGCGGCGGTTGTACGCCTATTACCAGGTCGGCGCCTTTTTTAACCAAGTGCTGCCGGGCAGCGTGTCGGGCGATTTTATCCGTGCCTTTTACCTGCGCCCCATTACCCGCGGGCTTACCCTATCGCTTAGCGTGGTGCTGGTAGAACGGTTGTTGGGGCTGGGGGTACTGCTGGCGATGGCGGTGGTGGCGGCGTTGCTGTTGGCCAAGTCCTTGGGGGATTTGCCCTTTATCGGCTTGCTGCTGGCGGGGATGAGTTTGGGCTATCTGGCGGGCTGCTGGGTGGTGGCGCGATTGCCCTTGCCCCATTTGCGGTTTCAGGGCTGGCAAGAAATCCGTCGCAAATTGTTGGGGGCGCGCGGTGCCCTGACCAAGACGCTGACCAACCCGCCATTGCTGGGGCGGATCATGCTGCTATCCCTGTTGGTACAGCTGTTGTTTGTTAGCGGTTTGTGGCTGAACGCCAACGCCCTGGGAATTGGCGGTTTGAATGCCGTCGCCCTGTTTGTGATTTGGCCAGTGACCAGCGTGCTGTTGATGGTGCCGATATCGTTGGCGGGCTGGGGGGTGCGCGAAAGCCTGTTGGTGTTTTACTTTGGTTATCAGGGTATGGCGGCCGAATCGGCGCTTGCCCTATCGCTGCTATGTGGGGTCAGCACCCTGTTGGCCAGTCTGCCCGGCGGATTGATTTGGTGGCGATTGCCCCTGCCTGGCCGCCTATCAAGTCATTAGCCCGATTGTTAGCCTGATCCAAACCCATGGCCGCCGCAACAAATCAACAGATAATCTTGCAAGCGTGGTTGGTTGCTGTAGGTTAAAAGGGCAAACTTTTGGGGAATTGGTGATGAACATTGATCGCATGCGACAGATTGATTACTGGCTGGGGATACCGCTGACCTGGGTTTCCAGCCTTGGACTGCGTCTTAAGCGGCGGCTGTTTGTGCCAGAACCCAGGCCAGATCCCGCGGCTGCCCAAAAAATCCTCTTTATTGAATTGTCGGAGATGGGCAGCACCATTTTGGCCGATCCCGCCCTGCGCCGTGCCCAGGAACTGTACCCGCAGGCGGAGCAGTATTTCCTAATCTTCGCTCAAAACCGTGGCAGTTTGGATATCATGGGCACGGTGCCGCGTGAACGGCAGCTGACGATTCGCAGCAACAGTTTGTGGACGTTGTTGGTGGATACGGTGTCGGTGCTGTGGCGCCTGAACCAGCTGAAGATCGACATCGTGATTGATCTGGAACTGTTTTCCCGCTTTACCAGCCTGCTCAGCCTGTTCAGCGGTGCGCCATTGCGCGTTGGCTTTGATCGTTTTTATGGGGAGGGGTTGTATCGCGGCAGCCATCTGACCCACCGCGTGCTGTACAACCCCTATCAGCATATTGGCAAAAGTTTCTTAAGCCTGATTCATGCCCCGCTGGAGGATCCCACCAATTTGCCGCTGACCAAGCGCGCCTTTACCGATGCCGATTTGGTGTTGGCTCCGCGCACGGTGGAGGAGGGGGCGTTGGAAGAGATGCGTCAACGCCTGCTGACCCATTTTCCGCAGTTGGCCGACTATCCTAAATGGTTGTTGTTTAACCCCAACGCCAGTGAGCTGATGCCGCTGCGCCGTTGGCCAGCCGATCAGTTTGTCGCGCTGGGTCAGCGCCTGTTGGCTGATTACCCCGATGCGGCGATTTTGGTAACCGGATCCCCTAGCGAGGCGGAACAGGCGGGCATTATGGTCGGCAGGCTGTTGGCGGCCAATAGCGAAGGGAATCAGGGGGCTACAGCGGCTAAGGGCGTCAAAGTCGCTGGTCGTGCGATTAATTTGGCTGGCTTTACCAAGATGGATGACCTGCCCGCGCTGTACAGCCTGGCCAGCGCAATGATCAGCAACGATAGTGGCCCCGCCCACTTTGCCGCGCCGTTCCATCTGCCGTCGGTCATTCTCTATGGGCCAGAAACCTATGCACTGTATGGGGCGCTGAACCCGCGGGCGAGCTATCTGTTCCGCGGCTTGGCCTGCTCCCCCTGCGTATCGCCCAGCAACCATCGCAAATCCCCCTGCCAGGATAATCAGTGCATGAAGCAGATTACCGTGGATCAAGTGGCCGACGCGCTGAAAAAATTGCTGGCAAAAAAGGCGGCGTAACAGCCCTGAACCGCGGGCTTTTGCAAAATTCTGCCGAAGATTTTTCTGTCCTCCCCTTTACATCGGGGGGGAGTTGTTCCCATATACCAGGAAGTGGGCGAATGCTGAAATTTTTGGCGGCTGACCGCGCATCAACTGGATTTAATGAACTGAACAGGAAGACAAAAGCATGGCACGAGTCATCGGTATCGATTTAGGAACCACCAACAGCTGTGTAGCGGTTATGGAGGGTGGATCCGCAAAAGTTTTGGAAAACGCTGAGGGCGAACGCACAACCCCCAGTATGGTTGCCTTTGCCGAAAATGGTGAGCGATTGATTGGCCGTTCGGCAAAGCGTCAAAGCGTTACCAACCCTGAATACACCTTTTTTGCTATCAAACGCCTGATTGGCCGCCGCAAGGATGACCCGATTGTGGTCAAAGACATTGGCATGGTGCCCTATAAAATTGTTGATGGTGACAATGGCGATGCCTGGGTTGATGTGCGATCCAAAAAGTTTTCGCCCAGCCAGATTAGTGCCTTTATCCTGCAAAAAATGAAGGAAACTGCCGAAAACTATTTGGGTGAAAAGGTGACGCAGGCGGTGATTACCGTGCCGGCCTATTTCAACGATGCCCAACGCCAAGCCACCCGTGACGCTGGCCAGATTGCAGGGCTTGAGGTGTTGCGGATTATCAATGAACCAACCGCCGCCGCCCTGGCCTATGGCTTGGAACAGAAAAAAAGCGGCCTGGTGGTGGTGTATGACTTGGGTGGTGGAACCTTTGACGTGTCGGTGCTGGAACTTGGCGATGGCGTGTTTGAGGTTAAGGCCACCAACGGCGACACCTTTTTGGGTGGGGAAGATTTTGACAAGCGGATCATCGACTTTTTGGCCGATCAGTTCAAAAAGGAAAATGGCATCGACCTGCGCGCCGACAGGTTGGCCTTGCAACGCCTGAAGGAGGCGGCTGAAAAAGCCAAGATTGAGCTGTCGAGCGCGGTTGAGACCGAAATCAACCTGCCCTTTATTACCGCCGATCAAACGGGGCCAAAGCACCTGACCATCAAACTGTCCCGCTCTAAGCTGGAATCGCTGGTCGAAGATTTGATTGAGCGGACGATTGATCCCTGCCGCAACGCCCTGAAGGATGCTGGCCTGTCAGCTGCTGACGTGGCTGAGGTGATTTTGGTTGGCGGGATGACCCGTATGCCCAAAATCAACGAGACGGTTAAAAAATTCTTTGGTAAGGAGCCGAACCGCAGCGTTAATCCGGATGAGGTGGTGGCGCTGGGTGCCGCGATCCAGGCGGGCGTGCTGAAAGGCGAAGTGAAGGATGTGTTGCTGTTGGACGTCACCCCACTATCGTTGGGCATTGAGACCCTGGGCGGCGTGTTCACCCGCCTTATCGACCGCAACACCACCATCCCAACTCGCAAGAGCCAGGTGTTCTCAACCGCTGATGATAACCAGACGGCGGTGACCATTCGGGTTTTCCAGGGTGAGCGGGAAATGGCGGTGGATAATAAGCTGTTGGGTCAGTTCGACCTGGTAGGGATTCCATCGGCGCCGCGCGGTGTACCACAGGTGGAGGTGACTTTTGACATTGATGCCAACGGTATCGTCAGCGTATCGGCTAAGGATAAGGCGACCAATAAGGAACAGCAGATTCGTATCCAACCATCGGGTGGCCTGTCGAAGGACGACATCGAGAAAATGGTGCGCGATGCCGAAGCCAACGCTGATGAGGACAAAAAACGGCGGGAGCTGGTGGAGCTGCGCAACCAGGCCGACAGCCTTATTCACAGCACAGAGAAAAATCTGGCTGAACATGGCGATAAGGTCAGTGCCGAAGAAAAACAGGCAATCGAAGATGGCCTGCAGGCGTTGAAAGAGGTTAAGGATCTGGATTCCCCATCCGAGATTGAGGCCAAGACGCAAACATTGTTGCAGGCCAGCATGAAGTTGGGTGAGGCGATGTATAAGGCGCAGGCGGCCACAGAGGCTGGGGCAGGTGCCACTGATGACGGGGGCGCTAATGCTGCTGAGGCGGATGGCGCCAAGGTGGTCGATGCCGAGTTTGAGGAAGTCGAGAACGAGGATAAACGCAAAACGGGATCTTAAAAGATCACCAGACGATAGAGGGGCGGTACAGCGGGGGCGGAGTGAATCTGTCGCGGCTGCACTGCCCCTGTTCACTGAATCAACAGCAGGGTTTTTTCTTTTATGAGCCGTGATTATTACGATGTTTTGGGTGTAAAACGCGATGCGGATGAAGCCACCCTGAAGGCTGCCTATCGCAAGCTGGCGGTCAAATTCCATCCCGACAAAAATCCTGGTGATAAATCTGCCGAACAAAAATTTAAAGAAATTAACGAAGCCTATGATGTGCTAAAAGACAGCCAGAAAAAGGCTGCCTATGACCGTTTTGGCCATGCCGCCTTTGAGCAGGGGGGCATGGGCGCGGCAGGCCGTGGGGGTGCAGGGGCGGGCGATTTCCATGGCAGCTTTGGCGATATTTTTGAGGAAATTTTTGGCGATTTCATGGGCGGTGGCCGCCGTGGCCAAAACGGCGCGGGCGGCGCGATGTCGCGCGGATCGGATTTGCGCTTTGATATCGAAATTTCGCTTGAGGAGGCCTTTCAGGGTAAGCAGATTAAGGTGCGCGTGCCCACCAATGTGGTTTGTGATGATTGCCGCGGCACAGGGGCGGAGAATGGTAGCCAGCCGGTAACCTGCAGCAATTGCCGTGGATCGGGTAAGGTGCGCGCCAGCCAAGGGTTTTTTACGGTGGAGCGTACCTGCACCACCTGCCAGGGGACGGGTCAGGTGATTGAACGCCCCTGCCGCGGCTGTAACGGGGCGGGTCGCAAGCATAAGGACAAGAATTTGTCGGTCAATGTGCCAACCGGGGTTGAGGATGGCATGCGCATCCGCGTGGCGGGTGAGGGGGAGGCCGGCTTGCGCGGCGGCAGCCCTGGTGACCTGTATTTGTTTGTCAGCATTCGCCCCCATCAGTTGTTTAAGCGTGAAGGCCCCCATCTGTATTGCCGCGTGCCGATTAACCTGACAACCGCTGCCCTGGGTGGAGAATTTGAGGTGCCGACCATCGATGCTGGCCGTGCCCGTATCACCATCCCGCCCGGCACCCAAACGGGTCAGCAATTTCGGTTGCGTAGCAAGGGGATGAACAGCGTTCGCAATGGCCAACGCGGCGACATGTATGTTGAGGTCATGGTGGAAACTCCTGTTAATCTTAGCAAAAAGCAGGAAGAGTTGTTGCGCAGCTTTGAGGCCGAGGGGCAGGCAAGCCGCAACAGCCCGCAATCCGAAGGCTTTTTCAGCCGCGTTAAGGAATTCTGGGACGAACTGCGGCAGTAGGGTTGTCCCACCTCTCCATTGTCATCATACCTCCCTCCCGCAGGTGGAGGGGGAATTACTCCCGCCCACTCCCCGCACACCCTTGCGCGGTAGGCGGCATCCGCCTATGGTGGTAACCATGCAAGCCGTTATACCCTATGCCCTGTTGATAGCCCTGATTGCCACCCTGGCGGTGCTGGTGGTCGGTATTGTTGGCATGATGCAGGGGGGGGAGTTCAACAAACGCTATGGCAACAAATTGATGCGCTGGCGCGTCGCCCTGCAGGGGATCAGCCTGGTTTTGTTCGTGTTGTTAATGACTTGGAAAGGAAAGGGGTCATAGAATCCCCTGCCATGCTTTTGCAACAACCCGCTGTTCTGGCGGGTGGTGGCTTCGGCCAAAATTAATCTTCAGACATCTTCTAAGGAGCTTTCCATGGAAATTAACATCTTAGGCGTTATCGGCGCGGGACAAATGGGTAACGGTATCGCCCATGTGGCCGCCCTGGCGGGGGTACAGGTGGTCTTAAGCGATATCAGCGATGATCGGCTGACCGCTGGCTTGGAAGTGATTAAGGGCAATTTGGCGCGCCAAGTCGCCAAGGGTAAGGTGACCGAGGCCGACAGCGCCGCCGCGTTGAAGCGTATTAGCACCAGCGTCGAATTGACCGCCATGACGCCATGCGACGCGGTGATTGAGGCAGCGACCGAGAATGAGGCGATCAAAAAAGATATTCTGGCCAAACTGTTGCCGCATCTGAATCCTGATGCGATTTTGCTGACCAACACCTCCTCCATCTCCATCACCCGCCTGGCGGCCACCACCGATCGGCCAGGCAAATTCATGGGCATGCACTTTATGAATCCCGTGCCCGTGATGCAATTGGTGGAATTGATTAAGGGCATTGCCACCGATGAGCCAACCTTTCAGGCCGTGTTGGCGCTGGCCAACCGTCTGGGAAAACAACCAATCGTGGCGGAGGATTTTCCTGCCTTTATCGTCAACCGCGTGCTGATCCCAATGATTAATGAGGCGGTTTACACGTTGGAGGAGGGGGTGGGATCGATCACCGCCATCGACACCGCGATGAAACTGGGGGCGAATCACCCGATGGGGCCGTTTGAGCTGGCGGACTTTATCGGCCTGGACACCTGCCTGGCCATTATGCGCGTGCTGTATGAGGGGTTGTCGGACAGCAAATATCGCCCCTGCCCACTGCTGGTCAAATATGTTGAGGCCGGATGGTTGGGGCGCAAAACCAAAAAAGGCTTTTACGACTACAGCGGCGAAACCCCCGTCCCATCGAAATAGGTGGGCAGTGGGCGGGGTGAGGATGATGTTTAGCCTAAGGCAAAGCTTCTTCATCCGCCAACCAACCTAACCCATCAACCAACCCATATGCACGACACAATTTTCCTGGCCAGTAGGTTAGGAAAATAGGATGTTGTGCGGTTGAATGAATAAGTAAATAGAATAAGCGCCAAGTCATTTAACAACATACTTGCAATATTCCTAAAATTTGATATGTTGTTAAGGTATAACCTTGATTCGACAGAGTCATTTGATATTAAGAGTCATGTGATGAAAAATTCCAATACGTCTGCAACCCTCCGTTCGGTTAATGTTCGGGTGTTTGCCAATGGTGTCGCGGTTGCCACCATTAAAATGCTTCAGCAGGCGGTTGCGGCCGAACGGCCTGTTCATTCTGCCTAAAACTTTATCGTAAAGTTTGCTGCCTGCTAATCCTGCTGTGGGGTAGGGATGCGGCCATAGCGGCAGAAGGTCAGGGTTAACCCCTGATCCATTTGGGTTTGTTGCCAAACCAGCCGCCATTGATCGCTGGGCAGGGGCGGGAAGAATCTGTCGCCCTCGATGTTGGCCTCAATGCGGGTTAAATGCACGGTTTGCGCCAGGGGCAGAGTTTGTTCATACAGCTGTTGCCCACCGATAACGAACAGGGTTTCTCCATCACCCACCGCCGCCAGCGCGCTGGCCAAGTCATGAAAACACTCAGCCCGATCATCCCGCCAATCCCGCTGATGGGTCATCACCAGGTTGCGGCGGCCGGGCAGGGGCTTACCAAGCTGTTGCAGCACGCTGTCATAGGTGGTGCGCCCCATCAACACCGGGTGCCCCAAGGTCACCTGTTTAAAATGCTTAAGGTCGGTGGGCAAATGCCAAGGCATCGCGCCGTTTAGGCCGATAACCTGGGCACTGCCCGCCGCCGCCGCAATGAGTTCTATGTTGGCCATGCCTAAGCCTTATTCCAAAAACAGCTTGCGGGCAATTGCCATAACATCCTCCGCCGCGGCGGTGCCCGGATAACGGGTCAGCAGGGGGGTTTGCGCTCGTATCGCTTCGGCCACCTTTTTGTCATGGCGCACAATGCCCAACAGCGGGGGTACCCGCCGCAAAAAGTTGGTACAGGCGCGTGCCAAGGTGTCATAGGTTTTTTGCCCCTCAGTCACCGTTGCCGCCTGATTCACCACCACCTTAAGATCGGCATTGGGATCCTGCTGATAGGTCAGTTTGATAAAGGCATAGGCATCGGT
This sequence comes from Alphaproteobacteria bacterium, assembly GCA_044375625.1. Classification (GTDB taxonomy): domain Bacteria; phylum Pseudomonadota; class Alphaproteobacteria; order CAISOG01; family CAISOG01; genus CAISOG01. The sequence goes on along the minus strand of JBILMH010000024.1, from coordinate 15,028 downwards.
TAACGCCGTTGGATCGGCGGTCGTCACCACAATGCAGGATTGACAGGATTGGGTCAGCATCTTAACCGTGCGATCCACCCCCGCGCCCAGGTCAATCAGCACATATTGATAATTGGAAGCCAGTGATGCCAATTCGGTAATCAGGCTGAACAGTCTGGTCGGTGCCAAATTGGCCAGATTGCCTGCACCGCTGCGCCCCGCGATAACCGAAAACAGGGCGTTGCTGGGGTGCATCACCGCATCGGCCAGCTTGCATTGGTTGGATAAGACTTCGGCCAAATCACGGCTGGGCATCAATCCCAGCTGGATATCCACATTGGCCAACCCCAAATCGCCATCAAACAGCAGCACGCCGCCATCCTTATTGGCGGTTGTGATGCCTTTGTGCAGAACTTGCGCCAGCGATTGCGCCAGGGTGACCGACAGCCATGTCTTGCCAACCCCGCCCTTGCCAGAGGCAATAGCAATGCTTTGCGCCAATTTTGGCGGCACAAGGGAAAGCGCGGGTGCTTCAAGTGTCATGATTCCTCTTTACCACGAAAATCATGAGTGTTGGGTTAAGGTGATGATGCGCGGGCAACATGTTAGGGGGATGTTTACGAAAAGGGGTGGCGATTAGGGGGTTGAAGGGGGCGTTGCCACCTGTTGTCCATCTGAGGGCAGAACAATGGGTTGGCGGGGCTGTTGATAGCTGGCCAACAACAGTCTGGCTAAGGCCAATGGGGTTAGGGCGTTGACGCCATCGGCCACCTGCGGGCTCATCGACGCATCGGCCAGATACATTTTGCCAGCCATAGCGGCGCTTAGCACCCCACCCAAACGGCGCGCCAAATCCAATTTGGTGATGAACAGGCGGCTAATCGGCAAATGGGCGCGAAAATGCTCTGCCGCTTCAGCCATTTCCATGCTGTCCCCCCCCGCGGCCAGCACCAACACCGGCTCAAACACCATATCCTCACCCACCAGCTGTTGCAGCTGCGTCATTTCATCATCCATCCAGGGGTTGATGCCGCCGCTATCCAACAAAACCAACTGCTGAGGCTTGGCCTGATCGAGAAGTTTCAGGATCTCTTGGTGATTCGCCACCACGCTAAGGGGCAGCTGTAGGGCTTTGGTATAGGTTTCCAGCTGGGTAACGGCGGCCGCCCGCATCAGGTCGGCGGTGGCCACCAACGGCTCTAACCCTGCCAACACCGCCTGGGCAGACAGTTTGGCAAGGGTGGCGGTTTTGCCCACCCCCGGCGGTCCTACCAGCATAATCGGTTTGTGCAGGCGATCCAGGCGCAAGGGGTTAAAGCCAAATTGGGCATCCAGGGCAGCGGCCAACCCCTGCAGCGGGCTGCGCACCGGCAGGCTGGCAACGGTTCGCAGCAAACGTTGAATTAAGGATTCCTCAACCCCGTGGCTGGTCAGCACCTCAGCCAGCAATTTCACAATTTCTGGCCGATTGGCGGGGGATTCCAGATCGTTGTCATCCAAATGGGGGGGCGGCACAACGGCAGGCTCTGGCGTATCGACTGCTGCTGTCACCTTAATCCCAAAGCCCCCATCCCCACGCGCGGATGACAGAATAATGGCGTCCTCCCCCAATTCTTCGCGCACCAGTGCCAGCGCTTCTTTCATGGTGGCGGCTTGGTAGGATTTCAGACGCATGCGGAACCTAAGAGTCTGTTAGAGACCCTATCTTATAGCGGATTGTACAAGGATTTACAGCGCAAATCTGTTTTGTGAAATAACAGGCTTGGCCCATGAGATTGATAGGGGGATTGATGCGAAGACTCATGGGGTGATTTCTGCATGGTTCTTAGGGTTGTTTGGGGGCTGACAACAGTTCGGGCAGACAGGCGTGTGCATGCCTAAGCACCTCTATACAATTATCATCATCTCTTTAGTGAAAAATTAAACTAAGGAAACTAATCTAAAAATAGTATTTTGCTGATTATGCAGAAAACTTTAGGGTTGTTAAATAGTAAATAATTATTAGAGGTCATAATGACAAGCTGGGTACCGCAACAATCAAGTTCTGATAGTCTTTTGGGGGAGGTGGTTGGCAAAGTCCCCAGAATCTCTAAGCGGTTGCAAGCGTCCTCGGCAGCCACCACCACCAGGGCACGACGTGATCAAGCAGCGGATGTGCGTAGCGGCATGGAATTTAGCCTGCAACAACTGGCGGATGTTACCCTGCCCACCAATTTTCATGGGCGCTGGATTACTAAGCGCAAGGCGGCCGTGATTGCCCAGATTGTAACCGGTCGATTAACGATTGAGGAGGCCTGTCAACGCTATAACCTATCGTTGGATGAACTGTCATGCTGGCAACGGGCGTTTGACCGCTATGGCCTAAGCGGGTTGCAAGCCACCAAGGAACAAAAAAGACGGCTGAAGGTTCAAAATCATTAAAAATATCCATTATTTTATGACGGCTTAGGTGTCATTTCCCTTTCAATGAGGGAACTAGGCAAATTTTGCCCAGTCTTTACCATTTCTTTAGAAAGGTGGCCTAGCCTGAAACCATGTTCATTCCTGTAAGGCGATCATGGCAAATTTTGTTGACACCTTAAAAACCATCGGCCCAGCCCGCTTATCGATTGTTTTCGGTATTGCGGTGCTGTTGTTGGGATTTTTTCTCTACGTCATGGCGCGGATGAGCAATCCTAACATGCAATTGCTGTACGCCGATTTGGAAACGCAGGATTCCGCCAAAATTGTTGCCGAATTGGAACAGCAAAAAATCCCCTATCAATTGCGGGCGGATGGCAAACAAATTTATGTGGCCGAATCTAAGGTCGGCGGGCTGCGCCTAAAGCTGGCCGCTGATGGTATTCCAGGTGGCGGCAGCATAGGTTACGAAATTTTTGATAAGGGGGAGGGGTTTGGTGCCTCATCCTTTATCCTAAATGTTAAGCATGTGCGCGCCTTGGAGGGGGAATTGGCGCGCAGCATCCGTGCGATGGACAGCGTGGCGGCGGCGCGGGTGCATCTGGTTCTGCCTCAACGGGAATTGTTTAGCCGTGAGACGCAGGCGCCTAGTGCATCGGTGGTGCTTAAACTTCGCCGCACCCTGGATCGCGGCCAAATTAATGCGATTCAGCATCTTATCGCGGCGGCGGTGCCGCAATTGCAGCCAACCCAGGTGGTAATTGTGGATGATCGCGGCAATATGCTGGCCGCTGGCTTTGAAGATCCCAACAGCAGCTCAACCGTGATTCAGCGTAGCAATGAGTTGCGGCAAAATACCGAAATGCGCCTTAGCAGCGCGATTGAACAGTTGCTGGCAAAATCCTTGGGCAGCAATAATGCTAAGGTGCAGGTGTCGGCCGAGCTGGATATGCAACGCATCACCACCAATCGTGAAAAATTCGATCCAGAAAGTAAGGTTGAGCGGTCAACTCAAAACAACAACGAAAGCAGCCAAGAAAATAATAAGGAGGGTTCAAGCGCTGTCAGTGCGGGCAGCAACTTACCCGCCACCACGACCGGCGGTGCGGCAGCCCCCCAAAACTCGCAAAACAGCCAAAGCAACCGTACGTCTGAAACGGTCAACTATGAAATCTCTAAGGTCATTACCAATGAAGTTCAGGAGCCTGGCCAGATCAAAAGGCTGTCGGTTGCGGTTCTTGTGAACAACAAAGAAACCAAAAAAGAAGACGGCACGGTTAGCTCTGAGCCGCGCAGCGCTGAGGAATTGACCCAGTTGCAGGAATTGGTGAAGACAGCGGCTGGCTTTGATGAAAAACGCGGCGATACCGTTAAGGTAGTCAATTTGCCCTTTAGTGCGACTATCGAACCTTTGCCTGAAGAATCCAGCTCTCTGATGGGATTCACCAAGGAAGACATCAAGGATGTGCTTGAAATGGTCATCTTGTCAGTAGTTGCCATGCTGGTGCTGCTGATCGTTGTGCGCCCATTCCTGAACAAAATTATGCAGCCTATCGGGGCAGCCATTGGCGATGGAAGTGCCGCCAGTGCGATGCTGGGTGCGCCCGCAAACCAAGCGCGCGTGTTGCAACAACAAGGCGTGCCTATGCCCGCAATCACCGCGCCCGGCGCCTTTAATGAGCAACAAACGGAGATGCCAGATACCAGTGAAATGGATGAAATGGTGAATTTGGCACGGGTTAGTGGGCAGGTTAAGGCCGCAACAGTCCGTCAAATTGGCGATTTAATCGAAAAAAATACCGATGATTCTGTCGCTGTCATTCGTAACTGGCTGTATCAAGAGCCGGCAAAGGGGAACTCATGAGTGCCGCCGCCGCCACCGCACCCGCTAGCAACGCCGCCACTTTAACCAGTGCCACCCTCACTGGTCCTAAAAAGGCTGCCCTGTTCATGATGGCGTTAAGCGAGGAACAGGCCTCAAGAATTTTTGAACGGTTGCGGGATGAGGAAATTCGCGACCTAAGTTTGGAAATGTCGAATCTGGGTAAGGTGGAGGCCGGATTGGTCGAAAAGGTCATGTTGGATTTTGTTGAGGCGATGGGCAGCAACAGTGGAATTACTGGCACGCTGGATTCCACTGAACGGCTGTTGGCCAAAGTGCTGGGTAAGGATCGCAGTTCAGACATTATGGATGATATCCGCGGGCCAGCTGGGCGTACCATGTGGGATAAGCTGAGCAACGTGAATGAAGTGATGTTGGCCAACTATCTGAAAAACGAATACCCACAGACGGTTGCGGTGGTGCTTTCCAAAATTGATGCCAGCCGTACCGCCAAGGTTTTGGGGCGCCTACCAGAAAGTATGGCCTTTGAAGTTATCATGCGATTGCTGCGGTTGGAGCCCGTGCAAAAGGAAATTCTGCAGGATATTGAACGTACCCTGCGGACTGAATTTATGAACAACCTGGCCAAAACCAATCGCCGCGATCCGTATGAAATGATTGCGGAAGTGTTCAACAACTTCGATCGTTCGACTGAGGCGCGTTTTATGGCCGCCCTGGAGGAACGCAACAAAGATTCTGCTGAGCGTATCAAAAACTTGATGTTCACCTTTGAGGAGCTGGATCGACTGGATTCCGCATCCATGCAGATTGTGATGCGCAGCATTGACAAAAGTAAGCTGCCCCTGGCTCTTAAGGGTGCCAGCGAAGATTTGCGTAACATTTTCTTCAGCAATATGTCGGAACGTGCGGCTAAATTGCTGAAAGAAGAAATTGCTGGATTGGGCCCCGTACGCTTGCGCGATGTGGAGGATGCCCAACAGCATATTGTCCAAACGACCAAAGACTTGTCAGCGCGGGATGAGATTATCATTCCAAAAAGCGGGGCAGGGGCTGAAGATGAAATATTGCTGTAGGGGTATAGGAGTATGAGCATTTCATCCAGTCGATCCGGCATTGATTCGCCAGAAAGTCGCCGCCATGCGTCCGAACGGTTTATGTTCGAGGTTTCGTTTGATCAGCCTGAACCTATTCCCGAAGACCTGCCCCCGCCCCCCCCAGTCTTTAGCGAGGAGGAGGTGGCGGCCGCCGCAGAGCAGGCTTACGCGCAGGGATTTGAAGAGGGTAAACGAGCCGCCCTGGATAGTTTGGAGCAACAACTGGTAAATCAGTTGGAATCCTTCCGGCGTGAGTTGGCCGAGCTGGCAAATATAAAAGAGCTGCAGGATGAGCAGGTAACCAGTCAGGCAGTTGGATTAACCGTGGCGTCCCTAAAACAGTTGTTGCCCAGCCTGAATGTAACCCAGGCGGTTCCTGAGATAAGCGAATTGCTTAGCCAAGCCATTAAACAACAGCTTAGCCATGCCACCCTGGTTATTCGATTGCACCCCAGTTTGGTTGAACCCCTTGGCAAGTATTTTGTTGGCGAAGATATAAAGCTGGTAGGCGATAATGCCCAGGCTGTTGGGGATTGCGCGATTGCTTGGCCAGGGGGAAGTTTGGCCAGGCGTGCGCATCAGGCGGTCGCCGAGGTTTATGCCAAGTTAGAGGCCTATTTGGCAATTGCCCCCCAGGGAGTTGTGGAGCAAGAGGACGCTGGCTTTCCCCAGCCTGCCGCTGTCTCTTCGTCTCAAGTAACCACCCCCTCGTTAGGGGAACAGGCTGATCCTGCCGCTTTGCATGGGCAATCCCCAGACATGCCTGAAGAAACGGTCATGAATGCGACGGCTGATATTGGCGATGAAGCTAGGGAAGAGGAAGGCGATACGAATATCGACACCCATCTTAATCCGACGCCATGGCCAGCGGATGATCTTGCAACGGATATTTCCGAACTTGCTAACCCTGATGATACCCAAACTGGAGAAATGGTATGACCAACGAAAACCCCTTTAGCATCGATAATGTCGAAATTTCCACCCCTGATAGCAAACCTGACATTAAGTTGTCTGAATTAGAAGCGGAAACGCCAACCGCTTTTGAGCCTAAAGTGCCGAATGAGGAGGATCGGGTGCCCGCCAACGTCCTGACAGAGCTGGGCGCTGTTTATGAAATTCCTGTGCAGATTTCCGCGGTTTTGGGGCGCGCCACCATGAAGGTCAGCCAGCTGCTGAAACTGGGGCGCGGCGCGGTGGTGGAATTGGATCGCAAGGTTGGTGAGGCCATCGACATTTACGTCAACAACCGCCTGGTGGCGCGTGGCGAGGTGGTGATTGTCGAAGATCGTTTGGGTATCACCATGACCGAAATTATCAAGTCCGAAAATTCGGCGGGTCTTAATTAAACGATGGCTTTTTGTCACTCTAACCAGATTCCATAAAGGATCTTTGCTATGCGACTTTTGTTAATTGGAGCAGAAGACGGTTTGATTACCACGGCGGGACGCATTGCGCATCAGCGCGGGGCAAAGGTGGCGCAAGTGGCGGATGTTGAATCTGCCCTGGCTGCTTTGCGTGATGGGGCGGGCGTGGATTTGGTGTTGATTGATGGGCGGATGGCCGTATCAGAATTGACCGCCAGCCTTAAGGCCGAACGCTTTGCGGTGCCAGTGGTGGCATGTGGCCTTAGCAACGATAGCGAATCGGCTGTTAAGGCGATTAAGGCCGGCGCTAAGGAGTATTTGCCGCTGCCCCCCGATGCCGAGCTTATCGCCGCAATTTTGGCCGCGGCTACGAAAGATGAGCATGCCTTAATCTTTCGTGACCCCAAAATGGCGGAGACCCTGCGGCTGGCGGAACGCGTCGCGGCCAGCGATGCCAGCGTGCTGATTACGGGTGAATCGGGAACGGGTAAAGAGGTGATGGCGCGTTTCCTGCATGATCACAGCCATCGCGCTAAGCAACGCTTGGTCGCCCTGAATTGTGCAGCCTTGCCCGAAAATCTGCTGGAATCAGAGCTGTTTGGTCATGAAAAGGGATCCTTTACGGGGGCGGTGGCACGCCGTATCGGTAAGTTTGAGGAGGCTAACGGCGGTACCCTGCTGCTGGATGAAATCAGTGAAATGGATCCAAGGTTGCAGGCCAAACTGCTGCGGGCGATTCAGGAACGGGTGATTGAGCGGGTTGGCGGTAATGAGCAGGTTAAGGTGGATATCCGCATCATCGCTACGTCTAACCGTGATTTGCAGGCCGAATGCAAAAAGGGCACCTTTCGTGAGGATTTGTATTTCCGCCTGAATGTTTTCAACCTGCAATTGCCCCCCCTGCGCGAACGGCCGCAAGATATTGTCGCGCTGGCCGAACATTTCCTTAAGAAATATGCCCAGGCCAATCACCTGACCATCCATGATCTGGCGCCAGCGGCGATTAAACGTCTGCAAAACTATGCGTGGCGTGGCAATGTGCGGGAGTTGGAAAACACCATGCATCGTGCCGTGCTGTTGGCGCAGGGTAACACGGTTCAGCCAGAGGATATTATGCTGACCGATGCGCCGGCCTATTCATCGGATCTGGCAGAAAGTGATGGAGCTGCATCGGATTCTGTGGTTTCGCAACCCCATGCTACTATCACCACCGCTGATGCAGACAACGCGACCATTCTGGTAGGTCGAACAGTGGCCGAGGTCGAACGCCGTCTGATCCTGGACACGTTGGATCACACCCTGGGCAACCGCACCCACGCCGCTAACATTTTGGGCATCTCCATCCGCACCCTGCGCAACAAACTTAGGCAGTATAATGAGGAGGGGTTTGATGTGCCCCCCTCAGCCCTTAGTGATGTCGATGATGGTGAGGTGATGCGTGCGTAACTATCAAGAACTGACCCGGCAACGGCTGGGTAAAGATTCGGCGGCAATCTTCGGGCAAAGAGTCAGTCATGGTTGACACAACCAATAGCAATTCATCGACCACAGCGTCGGGTGCCAGCCGCGCCAGGAACATGATGGCGCATCCGGTTTTGGCGGCGGTTCTGCGGCCAGATATTGGGTTGGCGGTTGGGGTCGTGCTGATCCTATCGATCATGTTGGTGCCCATCCCCACGCTGTTTATCGATGTGATGTTGGCCTTTTCCTTCACGTTGTCGGTGCTGATTCTGATGACGTCGTTGTTTATCCAAAAGCCGTTGGATTTCTCCAGTTTTCCGACCATCCTGCTGATCTCCACCGTCCTGCGGATCGCCCTGAACGTGGCCAGCACCAAGCTGATATTGGCGCATGGGCATGAGGGGCCCGATGCGGCTGGCCATGTGATTGAGGCCTTTGGCGGTTTTTTGATGGGCGGCAACTATGTCATTGGTTTGATTGTATTCTTTATCCTAATTACCATCAATTTTATCGTTATTACAAAGGGTTCCGGCCGTATTGCAGAGGTTTCGGCTCGCTTTACCCTGGATGCCATTCCGGGCAAGCAAATGGCGATTGATGCCGATCTGTCCGCCGGGATGATCACAGAGGATCAGGCGCGCAAAAGACGCCAAGAATTGGAGGATGAAAGCACCTTTTTCGGGGCGATGGACGGTGCCAGCAAATTTGTGCGCGGTGATGCGATTGCGGGGCTGTTGGTCACCTTCATCAACATCGTTGGGGGCATGATTATTGGGATTGCCCAGCAGGGGTTGGGGTTCGCTGAGGCCGCCAAATCCTATACCCTGTTAACCGTTGGCGATGGGCTGGTCAGCCAGATTCCCGCCCTGTTGGTATCAACCGCCGCTGGTCTGGTCATCACCAAGGCGGGCGTGCGCGGTTCCGTTGATAAGGCTCTGTTTGCCCAGCTGGGCGGCTATCCCCAGGCGTTGGGGATGTCATCCTTCCTGACTGGCTTTATGGCGCTGTTGCCAGGATTGCCATTTTTGCCTTTTGCTTTGTTGGCAGGCATCACGGGTTATGCCGCCTATAAATTGGGGCGCAACGCCCGCGCCACCCCCAGCCCCGAAGCTCAGGCGCAGGAATTGGCGGCGGCCGCCCCCGTTGCCGAAGAACCAATCAGCAGCATCCTATCGATGGATACCATCCGTTTAGAGCTTGGCTATGGCTTGTTGGGGCTGGTCAATGTGGCCAATGGGCCCAAGTTAACCGATCAGATTAAGTCGTTGCGCAAGCAGTTGGCGGGGGAAATGGGCTTTGTTTTGCCCAGTGTGCGCATCCAAGACAACCTGCAACTGGGTGCCAACGATTATTGTATCAAGATTAAAGAGTTGGTGGCGGGGCGTGGATCGGTTCGCCCAGGCATGGTGATGGTGATGGATCCGCAGGGGCAGAAAATTGGCCTTGCGGGTGAGGAAACCACCGAGCCAACCTTTGGCCTGCCCGCGATGTGGGTGTTGGAAAACCTGCGGGAGGAGGCACAGTTCAGGGGCTATACCGTGGTCGATTCCACCACCGTTATCACCACCCATCTGACCGAGCTAATCAAAGATTATATGGCTGAGCTGTTGTCCTACAGCGAAACCCAAAAATTGTTGGATGAGTTGGATAAGGAGCATCAAAAGCTTATCGGCGATATTATTCCTGGCCAGATTCAGGTGGGCGGCGTGCAACGCGTGCTGCAAAACCTGGTGGGCGAACGGGTGTCGATTCGTGATTTGCCAACGATTCTTGAGGGGGTTGCCGAGGTTTGCGGCCAAACCCGCAACATCCGCACCATCACCGAACATGTTCGGATGCGCCTGGCTCGGCAGATTTCTGAGGCCTATAGTAATGAGGAGGGGGTAATCCCCATCCTAACCATGTCGCCCGATTGGGAACAAACCTTTGCCGATTCCCTGATTGGCCAGGGGGAGGAGCGGCAGTTGGCATTGGCACCCTCACGCCTGCAACAATTTATTGCCGATGTGCGAAGTGTTTTGGAGCATCAGGCCATGTTGGGGGTCAGCCCCTGTCTGTTGACTGGGCCACAAATTCGCCCCTTTGTCCGTCAGATTATGGAGCGCGTTCGCCCGCAAACCGCGGTGTTATCCCAGAACGAAATTTATCTGCGCGCCCGCATCAAAACGGTTGGCCAGATTTAAGTTGGCGAAATTTAAGAGACCAGCGTGACACTGCTGGCACCGCGCAGCAATTGATGTTGCAGCTCTTCAATCGCGGTGCAGCTGATGGCGTGCAGGGGTAGGGCGTTCGGCATCTCCTCCGCGCTGCGCAGCTGGCTGAAACCGCTACGCCGCATCATTTGGAGGCCTTCGGGGGTTGAGGCCTGGGCATAAAGGGTAAAGGGTTCTTGCAACAGCTTCTGCTGCCAAACCTGTAACAACGCCTGTTCGATTAGGTGCTTAATCGGGCTGGCCGCCATGCCACGAAACAAATCGGCAATGATAATCGACAGGCACAGCCAATGTTGCGCCGGATGCTGGCGGCACTCATCCTGACTAAGGGGCAAAACCAGCCCCTCATGCAGCTGACCAGACTCAAGAGCCGCCGCATCCGCAGCAGAGATTGGCCAAATGCTTAAAAAACCAACCAGCTCATCACAAAAGAAACAGCCCAAATTGCCATCGGGGAACAGCTGGCTCCATCGCCGCCGTGTTTCCAAATCAACGGCGGCCTCACCATAGACTTGGCTGCTAAGGCGGTAAATGGCTTGCAAATCCTCATCGCCAGCCAACCGCCGAAAATCGTAGCGATTGCCGCGAAAATAGTTGTAGGAGGTATCGTTTTTTAAAATGGCCATTGTTTTAGTTTAGCGCAAATCATCAGCTTAGAAAAGTCTGGTGACGGGCGGGGGAGGGGTAGCTGGAAGATAGGTCTGAAAGCCAGACGCTGTCTTAGCGGCTTAACAATTCTTAAAATGTACGCTAAGTGGTGGAGGTGCTGTTGTGTAACGATTGATAGCTGCATATTATAATCGTCCGTGATTTTCCATAGGCCAAAGGTTCGTTATGTCATCTACCAAATCGTCGTCGTCACAAACCGTTGATTTGAATGCGCAATTGCCAGTCGATGGCGTGAAGACTGGGCATGGTGGGCATCAGACAGCGGCGAAAACGTCCGTGAATAGCATGCCAACCAGCGGTGGCAGCGCGCACGAAACCGTCAGTGTCAGCAGCCGCAGCATCAGTTGCAACGGCGGTGGTGGCGCGTTGGGGCACCCGTTGGTCTATCTGATGATTGGGGCGGATGGCTGGCGCGATTGTGGCTATTGCGGGCGGCGGTTTGTCTTGGCGACGGGCAATCGTTAGAGGCCTTGCAAGCCCTAAAACAAGCGGTGAAGCACGACTAAACCAGCAACGTATCCAGCTTGCCAGCCGACTCCAGGGCGCGCAGGTCATCCGCGCCGCCAATATGTTGGCCATTAATAAAAATCTGCGGCACGGTTTTGCGGCCGCCCGATTTTTCTATCATCGCCTCACGCTGTTGCGGATCCAGGCTGATATCAATTTCGGTATAGGCCACCTTTTTTTGATCCAACAACTGTTTGGCTACACGGCAATAGGCGCAGGCTGGACCAGTAAAAATTAGGACTTCGGGGGTGGTGGGTGCGGTCATAAGGGGGCGCTTCTTTACTAGCAAGGGGTTTGTTTCGTCGCCACTTTAGCATTATACTGCGCCCATGCCTATACCCGCCCACGAACTGTTGGATATCCTGCAAACCGCCCTGCCCGGGGCAAAGGTGGTGGTGCAGGCCTTGGTGGACGATGACGATCACTACGCCGTTACCATTACCGCCAGCCAGTTTGTTGGCCTGTCACGGGTGCAGCAACATCAGCTGGTCAACAAGGCGTTGCAGGGCAAGTTGGGAACGCAGTTGCATGCCCTTAGCATCAAGACGGTGATTCCGTGATTCCAGCCTAAAAAAGCGAAAAACAACCTACTGGGAGTAGTATTCGACCACCAGATTGGGTTCCATCTGCACTGGATAGGGAACATCCACCATTTTGGGGGCACGCAGATATTTGCAGGTCATGGTTTTGTGGTTGATTTCCAGATATTCTGGCACATCCCGCTCCTGCGATTCAATTGAACCCAAAACGCTGGTCAACTGCTGTGATTTTTCGCGAACGGTAATCACATCGTTGTCGTTCACCAGATAGGAACCAATGTTGACGCGACGTCCGTTAACCTGCACATGGCCGTGGTTAACAAACTGACGGGCGGCAAACATGGTTGGCACGAATTTGGCGCGATAAACAACGGTGTCCAGGCGACGTTCCAGCAGGCCAATTAGGTTTTCAGAGGTGTCACCCTTGCGACGTTGCGCCTCCTCAAAAAAGCGGCGGAACTGACGCTCTGACAAATTGGCGTAGTAGCCTTTAAGCTTTTGCTTGGCCATCAAGTGAATGCCAAAGTCTGACAACTTGCGGCCACGCGTGCCATGTTGACCAGGGCGGCTCTGGCGGCGGTTAAATGGGCTTTTAACGCGACCCCACAGGTTTAAACCCAGGCGGCGGTCAATTTTGTGTTTAGCTGTGATCCGTTTGGTCATGGCCGGTCAATCTATCCTCATTATCAAAATAGGAATGGAACTATTGGCGATTTTTGGGCTGCTGTCAAACGGTTTGCGCAGATTTGTTGAAAATTTTTGTGACCGCCCGAAAAACGGCTGGGTTTTGCCCGTTCATGGCCGCAATCAGGGGGGGGCATAGGCCTAAGCCAAGGGGATGTCGTTATAGCCCCAGCGCATGGTGGTGCGATCATCGCTGTCGCGCACATCCTTAGCATCCAGATGTTTGTGCCATTGATCCTGCCGATTGCTGTCGGCGATTTCAAAGGTTTTGACCTCACGAAACTGGTCAATCACCTGGTCTTTGACCGTGACGATACGCTCAGCCGTTTCCTGTTGCTGGTGCGCGACATAATGTTGACGACTTTTCAGATGTTGGCGATAGGCCGAAAAATCGGTGCCCGCAAAGCTGGCCATCAGCTGATTTTCTGCTGCCTGTTCAGCCTCTAAGCGCTGCTGCGCGGTCATCAAATGCTGCTCTTTATTTTGCAGGTCAACCAGGGTGCGCCGCTGGTTATCCAATTCCAATTGGTTCAGGCGGATTAGGGTTTGCAATGTTTTCGTCGGCTTCATCCCTTGGATTCTATCCCTAAGGGGTTAAGCAATGGTTGATGCCGCCGCAATGGAAACGTTAGAAACCCAACACCTGTTTCGGATCAAAGGTCAGGGTGATTTTTTTCCAATCTTCGTATTTTTCGGGCGGCAGTTTCAGCGGGCTGCAAGACCATACGGCGCGGCGCGCACTTTCGGCGGCGGTGCGATAGGCGGGATCTCTATCGGCGCGCGCCCGATCGGTAATGATGGCGGATCGCACCTCCCCCGTTTGATCCAACTCCACCTCAACCGTTACCACCAAATCTTCGGCATAACGGGCGCCGGCGGGGACGTTCCAGCATGGTTCAATCTGTTTGCGAATCAGGTCAAGGTCTGAAAAGCCAACGGGCAGGCTGTCGCGGTGCACGGCGTTACCCTTAACCCGCGCCACCCCATCAACCTCACCCTTGGTTGGGGCAGGCGGCGGTTTTTTCTGCGACAGGGTTTTCAGAATGTTGTCGGCAAAGGGATCATCAGGCTTTTTTGGCTCAGGCTTCTTCGCCTGATCAGGTTTAGGGGGCTCAGGCTTTTTGGCCTCTTCCTTTTTCTTTTCTTTTTCCTCTTGCGCTTTGCGTTCTTTGGCCTTTTCTGCCAGCAGTTTTTTCAAAGACTCCACCTCATCCTCTGGCTCTGGCTGTTTCGCGGCGGGCTTCACGGGTTCAGGCTTAGGCGCTTCGGGCGTTGGCTCCACCTTAGCGGCAGGAGCTGGCGGTGGTGGAGGTGGCATTGGGGTGGGTTTGGGTGGCTGATCAGCAGGTGGCGCCTTAGATTCCTGGACATCGGGCGATCCCTTAGCCTTAGGCGGATTGCTGATCGCGACCCGAGGCAATTCAATGTCCACCACAAAGGTTGGTTGCGCATCGGGGCGCAATAACGGTACACCAGGCAAGCCAAAGACCGCCGCCAGCATCAACAAAAAATGCAGCATTAATGAGCCGGTTAGGGCGATTGGCAACAGGTCTTTACGTGCACGCATGATAGCCTTTCCCGCCCCATCAGGGCTTGTTGGCTCCGCCGCCAGATTGGGGGGCAGCGGGTGAGGCGCTTTCAGGTTCAGCACCTGCAGCGGCACTGGTGGCATCAGGCTGCTGCGCGACCAGGGCAACCTTGCTAAAGCCCGCCTGCTGCAACGTTCCCAACACCTCCATGATGCGGCCATAGTTAATGGCGCGATCCCCCCGCACAAAAATGCGCGTATCGCTTTTTTCTTTGGTGATGGCTTTCAGGCGGCTAACCAGAATGGCGGCCTCAACCTCACTGTCTTGCAAGAACAATTTGCCCTTGCTGTTGATGGATACCACCAGGGGTTCATCCGATTGGGTGCTGCCCGCCGCCTTCGTTTTGGGCAGGTCAACAGGCACCGAAACGGTCACCAGTGGGGCGGTCACCATAAAGATAATCAACAGCACCAACATCACATCGACCAGCGGCGTTACGTTGATTTCCGCGACCAGCCCACGTTTGCGGCTGTTACGGCCGCGCCCGCTGCCCATCAGGCCGCCCGCCATCTATTTATCCTCCAGCTGACGCGACAGAATCGAGCCAAATTCTATAGCGAAATTGTCCAGGCGCGCCCCGAACCGATTCAGATCGGCTGAGAATTTGTTATAGGCCACCATCGCGGGAATGGCGGCGATAAGACCGATGGCGGTGGCGAAAAGCGCCTCGGCAATCCCCGGCGCCA
>JBILMH010000023.1:0-26784 GCA_044375625.1 Alphaproteobacteria bacterium | reverse complement strand
CACCCTCGCCCTCTCCAAATACAACACCTTCCGCCCCCATTCTTCCTTGCGCGGCGCCACCCCTCTCCACTATATTCATTCTTCCTTCCCAGCACTCCTCCAGTCTCATATGTACTGAACCTATACAATTTTATCAAACCCCTTGCATCCCCGAATCTTAGTCTTTAGGGTGTGCGAATAAGCGTTGGCATAGCAACCGGTTGTCCCGCGGCGTCAAAGCTGGCTTTTGCGTGATAGTAGCCCTTATAACAGCGACATTTTTTCAAGAATAACAGGAGTTTTCCATGGCCAAAAATGGCAGTGGTGTTTACGGTAATGGCCCCAGCGGTGGGCATCAGGGCGGCGGTAATCGCCGTAGCGGCAGCAGGCTGCGGGGATTTGGCGGCAATCGCGGTGGCGGTGGTCGTCCTGGTGGCGGCGGTGGTGGCGGCAGTGGTCGCCAACATGTGTATGACAGCAACGGGCCGTTGGGGCGCGTTCGCGGCAATGCCAATCAGGTTTATGAGCGTTACGCCGCCCTGGCACGCGATGCGGGCATGGGCAATGACCGCGTGCTGACCGAAAGCTTGCTGCAACATGCCGAACATTATTATCGAATCATGCTGGCCGACGGCTATAACCCCTATGCCGCCCGTGATGCCCGCGCCAGTGAGGAATTGGCCGCATCCGATATGGATCAATTTCCCCCCCTGGATCCGTTTGATAAAATCGAATCATCCGATCAGCCGCCCGCTGCCCCCGCCGAAGCGGGTGGTCGCAGCCGCCGTTCCGTCTCGGGGCGCAGCCGTCCAAGTTTAATGGAAAATGACGGCGAATCCTTTTTGCCCGCCGAACCCGATATGGCCGAAATGATGCCATCCTTTTTGCGTCCTGCCCGCCCTGCATCGAATCAGGATGAGATGAGTGAGCATGATTTGGGATGGGATGAGGAGGCAAATCACGGCGGCTAAGCCGCGCCAACTCGGCGCTAACCAATCACCTTAGCCAGCTTAGAGCGTTTTCGCTTTAGCCAATCTTATCCCCCGTCACATCAATCTCATCCGCGTCCAGGCCATAGGCGGTGTGCAGCGTTCGCAAGGCCAGCTCAAGATAGGCTTCGGCAATCAGCACGCTGATTTTGATTTCTGAGGTCGAAATAACCTGGATATTGATACCCTTATCGGCCAGGGCGGCAAACATGGTGGCGGCCACCCCCGCATGGCTACGCATCCCGACCCCAATCACCGACACCTTCACCACTTCGGCGTCCGACCACAGCTTTTCAAAGCCAATCTGACCCTGAATAACCTGCAACGCGGCCACCGACCGCGCCAGATCGCTTTTGGCCACTGTAAAGGTCATGTCGGTGCTTTTGCCATTGGGCGAAACGCTTTGCACGATCATATCCACATTGATTTGGGCGGCGGCCAGCGGGCCAAAAATGTTGGCGGCAATCCCCGGGGTGTCGGGCACGTTAAACAGGGTAACCTTGGCTTCATCACGGGTATAGGTCAGGCCGGTGACAACTTGGTGTTCCATAAGATTTTTATCCTTAACAACAAAGGTTCCAGGCGAATCGGTGAAGGATGACAAAACCTGCAACGGCACGTCACATTTCATGGCCACTGCCACCGATCGGGTTTGCAAAACTTTTGCCCCCGCTGAGGCCATTTCCAACATTTCTTCATAGGTGACTTCGGCCAGCTTGCTGGCGCGCGCCACGATGCGCGGGTCAACCGTGTAAACCCCGTCCACATCGGTGTAGATGTCGCAGCGGTCAGCGTGCAGCGCGGCGGCCAAGGCAACAGCCGACAGGTCGGATCCGCCCCGCCCCAGGGTGGTGATTCGCCCATTGGGGGTAACGCCCTGAAAGCCTGCTATTACCGCAACCCGCCCTGCCGCCAAATCCTGTAGCAGCGCATCGGTTTGAATCGTCACAATCTTTGCCTTGCTGAAGCTGTCGGTGGTGATAATCGGCAATTGCCACCCTTGCCAGCTACGGGCGGGCACCCCCAGTTGTTGCAGCGCCAGCGCCATCAGGCCGCAGGTGATTTGTTCACCGCTGGCCACCACCGCGTCGGCATTGGCATCCGCATCCGTATCCGTATCCGCTTCGATAGGGGATAGGGGGGATGCCGTGTTGGTTGGGGTATCACGGCTATCCGCCTGTATCACGGGTGGCGTCAAATCCTGGCACCAAGCCAACAGCTGGTTGGTGGCGCCCGCCATTGCCGATACCACCACCACCACCTGATGGCCGTCGGCCACCGCGGCCTGCACCCGCCCCGCGGCGCGGCGAATGCAATCGATGTTGGCTACAGAGGTGCCACCAAATTTCTGAACAATTAACCCCATGATGTAAGCTATAGCAGGTCGCGGCGGGGCTTGCAAAATTATCCCGCAACCTGTTGTTGCCATTCGGTTACCAGGGTGGCCAGCCGTTGGCGTACCGCGCCGCCAAAGCCATGCGCCTCCACCTCAGCCGCGCTGGGATAGGTAATCTGGCGGGACGCGCTGACGATCGCGCCGGTTGGTCGGCCGCTATCATCACGGCCAAAGCCGGCCAGCGCATCGGCCATGCTGCCCCCCTGTGTGCCCAGGCCTGGAATCAGAAAGGGGGTGTGCGGCATTAGGGCGCGGAGGTGTTTGGCCTGATCGGGATAGGTGGCGCCCACCACCGCGCCAATACTGCTATAGCCGTGGCGGCCGATCAGCGGTTGTCCCAGGCGGGCAACCATCGCCGCCAGCGCTTCGCTGAAGCTCATGGCGGTGTTGTCTGTAGGGGAGTCTTTGGTAGCATCGGCGGGGGCGCGCAGGGTGGCATCCTGCCAGCGGCCTGAGCCAGGGTTAGAGGTTTTGACCAGGATAAACAGGCCGCAGCCGTGATGGGCGGCCGCCTCAATCAGCGGTTCCAGAGTGTCTTCGCCCAAAAACGGGTTGACGGTCAGGGCGTCGCCCAACAAATCGCTGTGCAGGCTGACGCCGTTGGCCAGCATGCCGCCCCCGCCCAAATAGGCCTGGGCATAGGCGCTGGCGGTGCTGCCAATATCGCCGCGTTTGGCATCCACGATGACCAACAGCCCCGCGGCCTTGGCCACCGCAATGCTGTCGGCCAGGGCGGCAACCCCCGCCGCGCCACAGGCCTCAAAAAAAGCCGATTGAAACTTCACCACCGCCGCCTGCTCCTGCACCGCGGCAATCACTTCCTGACAAAAACGCAACAGGGCGCGGTGCACCGTGGCGGGGCGATTGTCATCAGGCCACAGGCTGGCCGGCATCAGGGCAAAGTTCGGATCAATCCCAACGCACAGCGGGCTGCGGGCGGCGGTACGATCCAGCAATCTGTCGGCAAAGTTCAGCGGGGCGGGGGCAGTGGCGGATCTGCTGGCTGGGGTGGTAGAGGTGGATTTGCTGCTGGCGGGGATAATGGGGGATATAGTGGTCATAGCGGCTGAAAGGCTTTTGGGAATGGGGTTGGGATAGCTGTTTAACTCTCCAATTAACTCTGCCACTTTTGCCGCAGCCGCCCCCCGCTGGCAAGGGTGATGTTGTGCCTATCCCACTATGTAGGCTGTTTGGCTAATTTGTTGGGAGAGAGGCGGTTGCAATCTGGGTGGGGTGATTCCATAATATCTTGCATCAACCAACTTGTTTTTCAGACAGCCGGCTGGAAAACATAACCCTGCGAAAGACCACGACCATGAGCCTTGATCACCTGGCGGAGCTGTTGCCCGATTATGCCAAAGACCTTCGTCTTAACCTGACCTCTATCCCCACCACGGCGGGATTTACTCCGCAACAGCTGTGGGGAACGGTGCTGAGCGCTGCCTTTGCCAGCCGTAATCCGGTCGTGCTGCGCGCCCTGGCGGTGGAGGCGGCGCAATATCTGTCGCCCGAAGCGGTGCAGGGGGCAAAGGCCGCCGCCGCGATTATGAGCATGAACAACATCTACTACCGCTTTGTTCATTTGGTCAGCAATAAGGATTATGGCCAGCTGCCCGCCAAATTGCGCATGAGCATCCTGGCCAACCCGGGGGTCGATAAGATTGATTTTGAGCTGTGGTCGCTGGGCGTTTCCGCCATCAACGGCTGTGGCATGTGTATCGACGCGCATGAGAAAAAAGCCCTGAGTGAGGGGGTAAGCACCGAACAGATTCAAAATGTGGTGCGGATTGCCAGCATCATCCATGCCGTTGCCGCCACCCTGGGCGCGGAGCAGGCCTTGGCCGCCTAATGAGGCGATTGGGGGGGGACTACGGCCGCGATTTCGTTGCTTTACCCCGCCCCTGTCTTGCTTCCCCCCTCCCCCAACCCCCTCCCGCCAGGGGAGGGGAGACACATCCCCGCCCCATTACACAAAAAAATACGGGGGGGATGATGGACAACACTCCACCCCTGCGGGGGAGTCGTTGGGCACTAGCCCACCGGTGGGGGGTGATGAGGGTTATGTCGTCTTTTTCCGCCGCTATCCCCGCTTTACTGTGTTATCCCACCCCCCCAATAATAGAAATGTTGGATAGGATATCCCTAGGCTGTTAACGATTGTATGTCGGTGGAGGTGATGGATGCTCCGCGGCTGTAGCTAACAGATTGCCCTTTCCAACAAAGCTTTATGTCGCATCAAAAACTTTTTGATTGACGCCTTTGTTTTTTAAGAGCAATGTTCTATGGATTTTTCAGTAAAATTTTGTTTTCAGAAAAAATTTAAGGATACCTTGCGATGAATTGGGATCAATTACAATTATACATAGGAACAATGCTTGATGCGCGAACAGATTGGCGCATCCGCCGTGAAAAAGTAACAAGTGCAGCAAGTAATTTCGATAATCTGTCTTATAACAATCGTTTATCGACCCGAGAGGCGCTTGCTAACGTATTGACACAAGATCCCAGTTCGAATGTTCGCGCGGCAGCAGCAATTGCTTTCGCCGCCTGCTACAATAATCAATCTGTCCAAGTTGGGTTTAGAGAGCTAGCACCGCTTGTTCATTTGTTGCTGAACGATACCAGTTCGCGTGTTCGATATGCAGCAGCAAGAGGTCTCGAGATCTATAGCAACAATCAACCGATCCAACAGGCGTTTTGTTATGCGTTGAAAGATCCCTTCCCAGCTGTTCGTGGTATAGCAGAACATGTGCTCGGTCTAGGCAAGACGCGGGATTAGAGCGGGATTGGTTCTTAGCGGATAACCAAGCCCGCGGCCATTCTAAATATCGCAACGATAATGGCGACGTTCTGACTGGCCAAAGGGGCGGGGATTTCCTAACATGCCAACCGTGCAACGATATTTTTAGAGCCCGCGATGACCAGCTTAGCCAAAAGATTTGAACCGCAGCAAGTGGAAACCGACACCTATCATCGGTGGGAGGCCGCCGCCGTTGGCCGCGCCGATCCCACCAGCGGCAAGCCGCCCTTTGCCATCAGCATGCCCCCCCCCAATGTGACGGGTAGCCTGCACATGGGGCATGCGTTGCAATACACCCTGCCCGATATTTTGTGCCGCTTTAAGCGCGCCAATGGCTTTGACGTGCTGTGGCAGCCCGGGGTGGATCATGCGGGCATCGCCGCCCATATGGTGGTGGAAAAACAGCTGGCGGCGGAGGGTAAACACCGCTTCACCCTGGCCGATACGCGGGAGGAGTCGCGCAAGTTGTTTGACGATCGCATGTGGGCGCTGATGGCCGAATCGGGCGGTATCCACCGCGATAAGGCGACGGGGCATATCGACCCAAAAGACCCAAAGGGGGTGGGGCGGATCACCACCCAGATGCGCCGCTTAGGCATTCTGCCCGACTGGAGCCGTCAACGCTTTACCATGGATGATGGCCTGTCGCAGACGGTGCGGCAGGTGTTTGTGCAGCTGTTTGATGAGGGCTTGATTACCCGCGCCAAACGCCTGGTCAACTGGGATCCCGTCATGCAAACGGCGGTGTCGGATGTTGAGGTTGAGCAGAAGATTGTGCAAGGCCAGCTGAGCTATATACGCTATGACGGGGACGGGTTCAGCATCACCGTCGCCACCACCCGCCCGGAAACCATGTTTGGCGATGTGGCGATTGCGGTGCATCCCGACGATGAACGCTACAGCGGCTTAATTGGCAAGGTGGTGACCAACCCCGCCAATTACGCGGCGATTCCGATTATTGGCGATAGCTATGTTGATCGGGAAAAGGGCAGCGGCGCGGTGAAAATCACCCCCGGCCATGACACCAACGACCATGAGGTGGTGGTTCGGTACAATAAGGATAGGGCGGATATCCAAAAGCTGCCGATTATCAGCATCTTCGATAAGCACGCTAAGCTGGTTGACCCGCTGGGCAGTGCGAAGTGGGTGCCAGAGGCCTATCAGGGGTTGGAGCGGTTTGAGGCACGCAAAAAGCTGCTGGCCGATCTGCAATCGCGTGAGGTGCTGAAAAAAACTGAGGCGATTCAGCATGCCGTGCCGCATAACAGCCGCGGCGGGGTGGTGTTGGAGCCGTTGTTGTCTGATCAATGGTATCTCGACATGACGGAAATGGCGAAGCGGGCGTTGGACGCCGCCACCGATCAGCCGCTGGGAGGAGGCGATGATTTGCACACCCAGCTGATTCCGCCGCAATGGCTGAACAACTTTCGCCCCTGGTTGCAGGAGATTCAGCCCTGGTGCATCTCCCGCCAGCTGTGGTGGGGGCATCAGATACCGATTTGGTACGGTGAGGATGGGCATCCATTCGCTGCGAAGGATGAGGCGTCCGCCATCGCCTTGGCGGCCGCGCATTACGGCAAGCCCGTGACGCTAACCCAAGACCCCGACGTGCTGGACACCTGGTTTTCCTCAGCCCTTTGGCCGTTTTCGACCCTGGATTGGGATTTGGATAAGCCAGCGGATCAGCAGGGCGACCCCTTTGCCAGCCGCTATTACCCAACCGATTTGATGATTACCGGCTTTGACATCCTGTTCCCCTGGGTGGCGCGGATGATGATGATGGGGCTGAAATTCACCGACAAGGTGCCGTTCCGTCAGGTCTATTTGACCCCGCTGGTGCGTGATGCCACCGGCATGAAAATGTCGAAATCTAAGGGCAATGTGATCGATCCGTTGGACGTGATTGACGAATTTGGCGCCGATGCCTTGCGCTTTACCCTTGCCGCGCTGTCCAGCCAGGGGCGCGATATTAAGCTGTCGGAACAGCGGATTGAGGGCTATCGCAACTTTATGACCAAGCTGTGGAACGCCGCCCGCTTCTCCGACATGAACGGCTGTTGGGGGCAGGGGGGGGCGATTGTTTCGCCCTCTGACGCGCCCACCGACTTGCAGCTGGAGATCAGTCATTGGCTGCTGGCCAAGCTGCAGTCATGCGCGACAGCTGTTGGGGATGCCCTGAACGCCTATCGTTTTGATTGGGCGGCGGATGCGCTGTACCATTTTGTTTGGAACGATCTGTGCGATTGGTATCTGGAGTTTGCCAAGCAGTGGTTGCAAAGCGATCAGGCCGATGATCAGGCGGCCAAGCAGGAGACGCAGGCGGTCACCCGCTTTGTGTTGGCCACCACCCTGCGCCTGTTGGAGCCGATTGCGCCCTTTATCACCCAGGATTTGTGGCAACAGCTGAGCGGTTCGGACAATCTGTTGTGTCAGCAGGCCTGGCCAAGCCTGGACGGCGTTGCGGTTAATCAGGAATTGGCAGAGGCAGCGACCATGCTGTTCACCATCACCGCCCGCGCGAGGGAAAAAATTGCGGCGGACAAATTGGGTAAGGATGAGATTTTCGTGCTGGTCTTTCCACGGTCGCAGGTGGATGCCAAACAATTGGCGGTGCGGGCGCATTTTGCTGCCTACCGCCCAACCCTAAGTCGGCTGGCGGCCTGGATGGGCGGTCACCACGCCAGCACCACCCATGACGGCCTGGGTTATGTGGCGGTCAGCATGAACTGCAACCAAACCGAACGGGATGCCCAGATTAGCCCCGAAAATCGCGCCAAAATTATCGCCAGCCTGCAACGGGATCAGGCGTTGTACAGCACCCGCCTGCAAAAGCTGGAACGGGATCTTGGCAATGAACAGTTCCGCCTGAATGCCCCAGAGGAATTTGCCAAAAAGTCAGCCGAGCTGCAGGAGGTGCGGTTGGTGCTGGGCGCGGTTGCCCAAGAGCTGCAAACTTTGGGCGCTCCAGCAGCTTAAGGATTGGCAGAAGGCTGTTCGCCTTGGCCGTCGGGCTGATCCGATTGGGAAAGGATATTGCGGTCGACGCCGCCTTTCCACCCCAACAGTTGTAGGCGGTTTTTGGGATAACTGCTGCGCGCATCCAACCAAATCTGAAAGAATCGTTTGGCAAAATCGCTGTCTTGTATTTCCCCCAACAGCTTGCCATCGCAATACAACGCCATGCGGCCAGCTGGGTTATACAACCCAATCAGGGTGGTTCCCTTGGCAATCGGCGGATACAGCTTGGTCAGCTGTTGCACCCACCGCTCCGCCACATCGGGGGCAACGGGTGCCTGATGTTCCATTTGCTCTAAGGTCACCTGCGCCAATTTGGCGGGACGGATGGAGATGTCATAAGTCAGGCTGAGGGCAAAGGGGGTTTGCCACAGCTGATCCATGGATTGCACCGCTGTTGGCGCCCACAGCTCAGCGGTGTAAAGTTTTATCAAAAACCAATCATAGGTGGATTGCCCCAATCGACTATTATTCTGGCTGATGGGGGCGGGGGGGGAATGACTGGCTAAGTTGTTGGCGGCGGGTGTGGCCGTGGCGGCCTGGGCAGCCGTTGTGGCCAGGCCAATGGCGATCAGCACGGCCAGCATTGCCGCTAAGGTTAGCCGTTTATTGGGGCGGGGTGGGTGCAGAAAAATCATCGCTTAAAGATTCCTATTGAAGGATTACACAAGTTAACAATGCCAGGCCGCCTAATACAACCCACGCGGGCTGGATGGGGCGGCGCCGCTATCCGGTGTGGGGGCGGGATTGACGGTTGGCCGCCGTCCGCCCGTGGGGATCTGATCAGCGGGCAGGCGGCTATCGGTGTTATCCATAGCGCGGCCATCAAAACTCCGACCGTCTGTCCCATTGGGCATGGGGTCTCCATTGATGCCCCCGCCGCTATCACCGCCTGCTGGCGCACCAGCCTGATCATCGCCCGTGGTATCATCCTCCGTCGCGCCAAATTGATTCAGGCTGCCGCTGTCGGCGCCGCTGTTCAGCCGATCTTCAGACTTGTTGGGGGCAGGTTTGGGGCCAGACTCATCGGGTTCTGTGCCAGGCTTAAACGCATCAAAAATCACGTCATGATCGCCAGGCTCGGCCAGACGGCCTGTGCGGGCATTGACCTTAACCAATCGCACGCCTGGTGGCACCCGAAATGGCGTCGCCGATTTGTCCTTAAGCGCTTCCATCATAAAATCGCGGAAGATGGGGGCAACCATGCTGCCCCCCGTTTCTTTTTCGCCCAGGGTTTTGGGCTCGTCATAGCCAATATAGGCGCCCACCGCCAGGTCGGGGGAAAATCCAATAAACCACACATCTTTGCTGTCATTGGTCGTACCCGTCTTGCCCGCCAGGGGTTTGCCAACCGCCTTAACCGCTGTTGCTGTGCCGCGCTCAACCACCCCCTGCAACATGCTGACCACCTGATAGGCGCTGGCGGGGTCGGTAACCTGTTCACGGATGTCGGGCAAATCGGGCGGCGGGGTTTTGCCGTTCCAATCGTTGCTTTCACAGCCATTGCAATCGCGCATATCATGGCGATACAGCGTGCGGCCACGGCGATCTTGCACCCGATCAATCAGGGTGGGTACCACCTTTTTGCCGCCATTAACCAACATGCCAAATCCTGACGTCATCTGTAGCAAGGTGGTTTCACCCGCGCCCAGCGCCATCGCCAATTGCTTTGGCATGTTGTTGACCAGGCCAAAATCACGGGCGACGCGGGCAATGTGATCCATTCCCACCATCATGGCCAGGCGGATGGTCATCAGGTTGCGCGATTTTTCCAACCCAACCCGCAGGGGGGTCGCCCCCAGATATTCGTTTTTGTAGTTTTTCGGGTTCCAAGTACCCAGCCCGCGTCCCAAATTCAGGCTGATAGGCTCATCCATGACGATCGTGGATGGGGTAAAGCCCTCCTCCATCGCGGCCAGATAAACAAAAGGCTTAAACACCGATCCAGTCTGGCGTTGCGCCTGGGTGGCGCGGTTAAACTCGCTGGCGGCATGGCTAAAGCCGCCAACCATCGCCAATACCCGGCCGGTATGGGGATCCAGGGCAATGAAGCCGCCGTTAATTTTGGGCATTTGGCGCAGGCGATAGCGGGTGTTGCCAGAATCGGCCGCTGCCTCATCCGCCCCGTCGTTCGCCGCTGCATCAACCTTTGGCGGGTCAACAGGCTCTACCAGGATGACATCCCCAACCTTAAACACATCGCCAATCTTACTGGGGGTGGCCGATACCCCCTTGGGCAGCACCAGCCGTGCCCAGCTGAGGTCTGTAAAGGGAATAACCCCGCGCTTATTGCCGATAATGCCAATATTGGCCTCTGTCGGTTTCAGGCTAAGCACCACCGCCAGCTTCCAATTTTTGGGGGATTTGGGATCGGGCTGTTTGGTCAGCTTGGTCTGCCAGTCATCGGTATCGATATTGGCCAGCGGGCCACGATAGCCATGCCGTTTGTCATAAGTCATCAAGCCATCTTGGAATACGCGGGTGGCAATGCGTTGCAGCCCCGCATCCAGGGTGGATCGCACCACCAACCCACCCTCATACAATTGTTTGTCGGCAAATCTGGCGGCCAGTTCCCGCCGAATTTCCTCGCTAAAATACTCTGCCTCTACCACTTCGGTGCGGCTTTGCGGGTTGTAGTGCAGGGGTTCACTTAAGGCGGTTTGAGACACCTCTGGCGTGATAAAACCCTCCTCAGCCATGCGATCAATCACCCAATTGCGCCGCGCCAAGGCCTCATCATGATTGCGAACGGGGTGATAGTTGTTGGGCGCCTTGGGCAGGGCGGCCAGATAGGCACATTCCGCCACGCTCAGCTCATCCAAGGATTTGTTGAAATAATTCAGGGCGGCGGCCGCCACCCCATAGCTGCCCGCGCCCAAATTAATTTGGTTCAAATACAGCTCTAAAACCCGATCTTTGGAATAGGTTTTGTCGATGCGAAAGGCCAAAATCGCCTCTTTCATTTTGCGGCCAATCGATCGCTCGCTGGTCAACAAAAAGTTTTTGGCCACCTGTTGGGTAATGGTTGATCCGCCAACAGGCCGATGATTTTGCCCGATACGCATGACATTGGTGGCCACCGCGCGCAGCACGCTCATCCAATCGACGCCAGGATGTTGATAAAAGTTTTTGTCCTCAGCCGCCAAAAAGGCGTTAATCAGCTGTTTCGGCACCGCCTCAATCGGCACAAATACCCGTTTTTCTACCGCAAATTCGGATAACAGACGGCCATCTCCTGCATACACGCGGGTCACGACGGGCGGGTTGTATTCCGCCAGGGTGTTGTGATCGGGCAGGCCGCGGCTGTAGTGATACAGCATGACATAGATGCCGATAATGCCCAAAGCTGCCAGCAATACCAGGGTTAGGCAGGTTTTCCAAAACCAGCGGCGAAAGCTGTGGGCGCGCTTTTGCGCCCTATCGCCATTGCCCCTTGGGGATGATGGCCGTCTGGGTGGGCGGCCAGAGGATCCAGTGGTTTTGCGATTGGATTGACCAGAGGTCACCGGGCGGTTATCAGGATCAGCGCGCAAAGATGTCATGGGTACAGACCAGCCGAAAAATTCTCAATAAGGATTCTAAACATAGGGGGCGTTGGTCACCAAATTTTTGGCTATTTCGGCCTCCCAACGATCGCCATTGGCCAACAGCCGTTCCTTGTCATAAAACAACTCCTCCCGCGTTTCGGTCGCCCAAGTTTGGTTGGGCCCCTCAACAATCGCATCAACGGGGCAGGCCTCCTGACAATAACCGCAATAGATGCATTTGGTCATGTCGATATCATAGCGGGTGGTACGGCGGCTGCCATCATCGCGTGGTTCCGCCTCAATCACAATGGCCTGGGCGGGGCAAATCGCCTCACACAATTTGCAGGCGATGCAGCGCTCCTCACCACTGGCATAACGGCGCAGGGCATGTTCGCCGCGAAAGCGTGAGCTTAACGGGCTTTGTTCAAAGGGATAATTGACCGTAATCTTAGGCCGAAACAGGTATTTGATTGTCAACCACAGACCAGATGCCACATCGGTCAGCAAAAAACGTTGGGCTTGCCAGGCCATGCCCTACCTCCTTTAATGAATTTAAACTATGGACGAATCATCAGCAAAAGCAAGATGACAAAAACGGCTTTATGCGGTGAAGATGGCAAAAGATAGGGGGAGGGTGACATGTTGTTGGATGTAGCGGGTAGCGAGCTGGTGTTAATCGCCGCGGTCGCGCTGGTGGTGTTGGGGCCTGAAGAGTTGTTGCCCTTGATGCGCCGCATGGGTCGCTGGATAGGCAAAATTCAGGGGCAGATTAATCATTGGCGTTGGCAGCTGCATAACGAATCAATTATCGAAAGTGGCTTAGGGATTGATCCACGCCTAAATCCGATGGCCGATACGCCAAAGCCCGCGCTAAAGTCCGCGTCTAAGCCCGCGCCGAAAACCGCTGAGAAAATTGGGGGTAAGCTGCCCACGAAAACCGCTGCCAAGCCAACAACTAAGCCGATCCTCAAGTCCACCACTAACCTCACTCCCAAAGCGGCCAGCAGCAAATCAAAGGCGGCGCCGAAAAAACCCCAATCCCCCGATAAACCATCCCAATGAGTAATCCCAAAATTTCCAAGGCCAGCGATTTCGCGGAAATGAGCCTGTGGCAGCATCTGGCGGAGCTGCGATGGCGCCTTATTTACTGCCTGATTTTCTTTGTTGCCGCCTTTGTTGGTGCCTATCTGCTGGCGGAGCCGTTGTTGGCGGTGCTGACCAGCCCGCTGGCCGATGCCTTTGCGGCGATGGCGGCGCAACAGCCAGGGGTCAGCCATCGCATGATTACGACGGGCTTGGCCGAGGCCTTTTTGGTGCGGATTAAGGTGGCCTATTACGGCGCTCTGCTGCTCAGCCTGCCGATGGCGGGCACCCAGCTGTGGCGGTTTGTGACGCCAGGGCTGTATGCGAATGAGCGGCGATCGCTGCTGCCCTTTTTGATTGCCTCACCGATTTTGTTTGGGGTGGGGATTGCCTTTGCCTATTGGGTGGTGTTTCCCGCCGCATGGCATTTCTTCCTTAGTTTTCAGACTTTAACGGGCGGCGATATAGCGGGGTTGCCCGTGCAGTTGGAGCCCAAATTGGATCAGTATCTTGAGCTGGTGGTGCATTTCATGCTGGCCTTTGGTCTGTGTTTCCAGGTGCCCGTCGTGCTGCTGCTGCTGATACGCGCCAACGTCATCACGGTGGCCGACCTGCGCGAACGCCGCCGCCATGCCATTGTGGCCGCCTTTGTAATCGCCGCCGTCATGACCCCGCCCGATGTGCTAAGCCAGCTGAGCCTGGCCATTCCCATGATTTTGTTGTACGAATTGTCGATTGTGGCGGCGGGCTGGTTTTTGCGACCAGCCGTCCCCGATATCCCCGAAGAATAGCTTAAAAAACACGGAGCCTGACCCCCATGCATGACATCCATTTGATCCGCGCCCAACCCGATTGGTTTGATGCAGGTTGGGCACGTCGGGGCTTAAAGGGATTCTCCGCGGAGCTGTTGGTGTTGGACGATCATCGGCGGGCGGCGATCACGCGGGTGGAGGAGTTGCAGGCGACCCGCAATCGCCTGTCGGCGGAAATTGGCCAGCTTAAGCGGCAGGGGATTGATGCCGAAGCCCTGATGGCGCAGGTGGCCGCCCTGAAGGAGGAGTTGGCGGAGCGGGAGCAGGAGAGCAAACAGGCGGTGTTGGATTTGCAGCGCGCCTTAGAGTTCCTGCCCAATCTACCCGCCGACGGTGTCCCCGATGGGGGGGATGAGGCAGCCAATATCGAGGTTCGCCGATGGGGAAACATCAGAACCTATGAGTTTACCCCGCAATCGCATGAGGTGTTGGCACCCAAATTGGGCGGGATGGAGTTTGAAACCGCCGCCAAAATATCGGGTAGCCGTTTCACTTTTTTAAAGGGTGGGGTCGCACGCCTGCACCGCGCCCTGGCGCAATTCATGTTGGATCTGCATAGCCGTGAGTTTGGTTATACCGAGGTTGATGTGCCGCTGTTGGTGCGCGATCAAGCGCTTTACGGTACGGGTCAATTGCCCAAATTTTCTGAAGACATGTTCCGAACTACCGATGATCGCTGGTTGATTCCAACCGCAGAAGTATCGCTGACCACGATGGTGATGGACAGCATTATGGATGAGCGGGAATTGCCGATGCGGCTAACGGCGGGCAGCTATTGTTTTCGGTCAGAAATTGGGGCGGCGGGGCGCGACACCACCGGCTTTATCCGCCAACACCAATTTTTTAAGGTGGAGTTGGTCAGCATTACCAAGCCCGAAGACAGTGAGGCCGAGCAGGAACGGATGACCGCCTGCGCGGAGGAGGTGTTGAAACGGCTGGAGCTGCCCTATCGTGTCATGTTGTTATGCACGGGCGATATGGGATTTTCAGCACGAAAAACCTATGATTTGGAGGTCTGGTTGCCTGGCCAAAACCGCTACCGCGAGATTTCCAGCTGCAGCAACTGTGGTGATTTTCAGGCACGACGGATGCGGGCACGCTATCGTCGTGTCGACACGTCGACGATAAAATTTTCGAAAACTTCAGAATTATTATCGGGGCTTTCATCTGGCTCTACTGAATTCGTCCACACCCTGAACGGGTCGGGGGTGGCGGTTGGTCGCGCCCTGATCGCGGTGCTGGAAAACTATCAACAGGCGGATGGCAGCGTGGCCATTCCCACCGTGCTGCAACCCTATATGGGGGGGCTTAAGGCGATAGAATTGGCCTAAGTGTCGCTGCCGCTGTCAAACAAATGGGGAATGCCGCGCTGGGCAAAGATCTCAAACAGCTCATTTTTGCTGGCAGCCGATCGGCAGTAGAGGGGATCGCCATCCACCATTTGGTCGGCGGATCGGGTAAGATCAAAGCCAAAACGTCGCAACAACGCCTCGCCCTCTGGCGAATAGGCGGCGGTAAAGACGGTGACGGGGTACTGAAGCCGCCCACTTTCTGCCCAGCTGTTTAACGCCATCGCCAACATCATGCCAATCGGATTGTCCTTAATCGGTCTGCGTAGGGCGGGCTCAATGATCATGCTGCTGAGAAACCAGTGCTGAGCACCTTGTTGGGCAACTTGGTTGGCGGTCATGGGCAGCAAGTCCCGTTCCGATAGCGTCCCCTGGCAAAAATGATGCGCTTGTTGGGCATCAATAGGCCACAGGCTGATATAGCCCAACAACAAATCCCCATCGCACAACAATCGGCGCCCTTCGGGATAGCGATCGTGCCAAGCCTTTAGCTGATCCAAGGGGAAAGCGGTGTTGCCAAAGGCATCGGTGGCAAAGTGATAAACCTTTTCGATGTCTTTAATGGTGTTGGCCGGCCGAACAATCCAATCATAGAATCGGTCGAAATAGCGTTGGGAAAGCATGGTTTTTGGGCTCAAGAAAATGGCGGTAGCATCCAGTCTAACCCAATTAACGGTTAAAAAACCATTGAAATGCTAGGCGGCGGCGGGGGTGTGCTGAACTTTTTTGCTGCAAAACGATGCAGCTGTGATTAGAGTCGCCTTCTTTCAGCTGTTGCACTTTATTTAGAAAACAGTTTAATCTGGTCAAAATTATTTGAGCAGTAAAATTATGGACTTGGCGAACATGGACAAAGAAACTGGTCGTTCTTTTGATAAATCTTTAGGCTTGCTTAATGATCGTAATGTTGAGCGTGATGTGGATCGTGCAATAAGTTTGTATGATCACAAAAAGATTCTAAATACAGATAAGATTATAAAATATGATTGTAAATTTAATTTAAGTCTTTGGCTTATTGGATTTATAGCGGCTTTTGGTCTTAGTTCAATGCCACTGCTTTCAAACTTAGCTTCTTATTTGCCAATTTTGTTGCATGAATGCGGTCACACAGTTGCTGCATGGTATTTTGGAAGAATGGCAATACCTTCTTTTGATTTTGGAGATGGTGGTGGCATGACTTACTGGCATGATCCATCCTATTTCATGCTAGCTTTAATTGATTTGACTTTAATTGCTATTGCAATAATTTTTCGTCCATTTCCTAGGTGGAGATTGGCTCTTATTATATTTTTAACCATTCAATGGATTGCACTATTCACTGGCCTCGATCAGATTTTTCTTGTGTTAATGGGTCATGGAGGTGAATTGGTAAGCGCTACTTGGTTGCTTTACACCAGCTTAAATCCTTTAAATTTTTCTTACAATCGGTTTGATAGGTTGGTTTTGGCCTTTTTGGGTTTTTTCTTTGTTTTTTATAGCGCTGGATTTTATCATAATATTATATTTAATCCATTTTTCCGATCAAATTACTTGCAGGGAAAAAGTTTTGTAGATAATGATTTGGTAATTGCTTCTCGACTGCTGCACATGCCTTTAGAAGTAATCGCCTGGTTATTGCTGATCGCCACTTGCCTGCTGCCAATCAGCATTTTTTTGCGCATGCAGATGAAGGTAATCAACCATAGCTCTTTGCAAGAATTTGATGCGTAAATACATTCACGAATAGATCCGTGGAGGATTTTATAGCCTACGCTTTTTTTTGCTGCAAAACGATGCAGCTGTGATTAGAGTCGCCTTCGAACGATATCTTTAAGGTGAGCAGGCAACAATGAAAGTGGTGGTGGTGGAATCGCCCTCTAAGGCGGTAAGCCTTGGCAAATATCTGGGCCCAGAGTATCGGGTGTTGGCCTCCTATGGCCATGTCCGCGATCTGCCCGCTAAAGATGGGTCGGTGCGGCCAGACGAAGATTTTGCCATGAGTTGGGAGCTGGCCGATCGCGGCAGCCGACAAATGCGTGAGATTGCCAAGGCGGTGAAGGGTGCGGAAACCCTGGTGCTGGCCACTGACCCGGATAGGGAGGGGGAGGCGATTTCCTGGCACGTGTTGGAAAGCCTGCGCGGCCAAAATCAATTGGGCAAAACGCGGGTGGAGCGGGTAACCTTTAACGAGGTCACCAAGCAAAGCATCCTGAAGGCCTTTACCAAGCCGCGTGAGTTGGATCAGCATTTGATCCAGGCCTATTTGGCGCGGCGGGCGTTGGACTATTTGGTTGGCTTTACCCTGTCGCCCCTGTTGTGGCGCAAACTGCCTGGCTGCCGATCAGCGGGGCGGGTGCAATCGGTCGCCTTGCGCCTGATTGCGGAGCGGGAGAGTGAGATTGAGCGATTCCGCCCGCAGGAGTACTGGACGATTGAGGTGCAGTTGGCGTCGAAGGATGGGCAGGGCTTTGTGGCGCGCCTTAGCCAGTTGGATGGCCGCAAGCTGGACAAATTTGACCTGAACAATCAGGCCAGTGCTGATGCTGCGGTGGCGCGGATTCAGGCCGCCGCCTTTGCGGTTGCGAAGCTGGAACCCAAAACGGTGCAGCGCACCCCCCCGCCGCCCTTTACCACCTCAACCTTGCAGCAGGAGGCCTCACGGAAATTGGGGCTGTCCACCACCCGCACCATGCAGCTGGCACAACGGTTGTATGAGGGGGTTGAGGTGAAGGGGGAAAATGTTGGCCTGATTACCTATATGCGTACCGATGGCCTGTATATGGCGGAGGAGGCGTTGACGAGCGCCCGCCAGCATATCGGCAAATCCTATGGCGACGCCTATGTGCCGGAGCAGCCCCGCCGATACAAATCCAAGGCCAAGAATGTGCAAGAAGCGCATGAGGCGATTCGGCCTACCGACTTTTCCCGTACGCCGGAGATGGTTGCGCGCACGTTGGAACCTGATGCGGCGCGGCTGTATGACCTTATCTGGCGGCGGGCGTTGGCCAGCCAGATGGCGGCGGCGGTGATGGATCAAACCGGCGTTGACCTGCTGAACCCTGACGGTACCGTCGGCCTGCGCGCCACCGGCATGGTGATGCGCTTTGACGGCTATCTGAAGCTGTATCAGGAAGGGCGCGATGATGAGTCGGAGGAGGAGAATCGCGCGCTGCCCCCGCTGCAACAGGGCGATGGGGTTGCCACCCGCGCTGTCACCCCCAGCCAGCATTTTACCGAGCCGCCGCCCCGCTATTCAGAGGCCAGCTTGGTGAAGAAGATGGAGGAGTTGGGGATCGGTCGCCCATCCACCTACGCCAGTATTATCCAGGTTTTGCAAGAACGGAACTATGTGCGGCTGGAGAAAAAGCGGTTTGTGCCAGAGGATCGCGGGCGCCTGCTGGCCAGCTTTTTGAGCAACTTTTTCGATCACTATGTCGAATATGATTTTACCGCCGCGCTGGAAAACCAATTGGATGATGTGTCGGGTGGCAGTTTAGCCTGGCAGCAGTTGTTGCGGGATTTTTGGTTGCCGTTTAAGGCGGCGGTGGATGAGGCGGGCAAGCTGACCATCACCAACATTCTGGACTCCTTGAACGAATCGCTGGCGCCGTTGATTTTTCCGCCAGTAGAGGGGCAGGGGGATCCGCGCCGTTGTCCCGTCTGTGACGATGGCCGCCTTAGCCTGAAACTGGGCAAGTTTGGGGCTTTTGTTGGCTGTTCCAACTATCCTGGCTGTGCTTTTACCCGCCCCTTTGGCGCGGCGGCCAATGGCCAGGGTGGGGAAGAGTCGTTGGATGGCGCGTCGATAACAGAGCGGGCGGTCGGTTTCCCCCGCCCACTGGGAACGCTGGCCGATGGGCAGACGGTCGCGGTGCATCAAGGGCCCTATGGATTTTATTTGCAGGTGGGGCAGGTTGATCCCGCCAACCCGTCGGAAAAGCCTAAACGGGTCAGCCTGCCCCCCAATGCCAACGCGCAAACCATCGATATGGCGGCGGCGGAGCAGTTGTTGCGCCTGCCGCGGGAGGTGGGGTTGCACCCTGAGACCCAAACTATGATCATCGCCAATGTGGGGCGTTTTGGCCCCTATCTGAAACATGAGGATAAGTTTGTCAGCCTGCCTAAGAACGAGGATTTGATGGCCATCGGCCTGAACCGCGCGGTGGTGTTGTTGGCGGAGGCGGCCGAAAAACGGGCGGCCAACCAAACCATCCTGGGGCAACATCCCGATGGCGGCGATGTCGTGCTGCAAAAAAGCCGCTTTGGCCGCATCGTGCAATGGGGCAAAAAGCGGATACGGCTGAACAAAACCGATCCCGAACCGACGTTTGAATCGGCGATGGCTATGCTTACCCCCGCCAAAGCCAGCAGGGCGGGTTCAGGCAAAACGGGGGGCAGCAAGCCCACCACCCGCAAGGCTCCCGCGAAATCTACCCCCCGCGCCAGTGCCGCCAAAACTGCCCAAAAGGCTCCCGCAAAAGCCAAATAGAAGCGTAAATGTTCGGCTAAGTCGTTGTGTGATTCATTGGGTGAACGCTGGCCAAACCCAGGGGATTGATGAGGTTTGGGCGGAAATAGCCAAGCATTTTGCGCCGTGAAGCCATCAAGGGCTTCAATGGATTCGGCCATCATTTATTCAGTTGACAAATGATTTAGGTCTGATAAAGCTGTGTGCGTGAACGTGTTAAAAAATAGATTGTTTCCTTATTTTACTTTTTAAAAAAACCATTTAACCATTTTTTAAAAAATAGGAAACTTTTATGAACAATCAGCACGATCCAGTAGGAAGAAAAAATTTTTTGGAGACGGAGGTTCATGGAGCTATCAGCTCTAAAAATAATCCAACGGATTCGCCTCCAATTTGGTATTCTGGTGTTGCGCAAGCGAGAAGCGCAATCAATCACCATAATATTGCCGTAGACTGTGTGGGAAGAGTCGGCGGAATTCAATCCGAACGCTAATCCACGCGCTAACCTACCAACACGCCCTGCACCAGCGCTCCCTCAAAGGGTGTGGATTGGCACCGGCTGTGAAGGCGGGCGGATTGAATTTGCCAGCCACGATGCAGGTCAAGCAGGCGATAATCGGCGGGATAGCCAATTTGCAGGCGGCCACGATCCAGCCCCAACAGTCTAGCGGGCGCATCGGTCAACTTGGCCAACAGGGTGGGCAGCGGCAATCCATGCTGGTGATGCAGGCTAAGGCTGAGCGGTAGCAGGGTTTCCAACCCGCTTATCCCCACCGCCGCCAGGCCAAAGGGTTGCCGTTTGTCGTCCAAGCTTACGGGTTGATGCGCGCTGACAATCACATCGATGGTGCCGTCGGCCAACCCCTCCACCACCGCCAGCCGATCGCCCTCACTGGCCAGGGGTGGAAACAGCTTGGCCGCGCTGTCAAAATCGCCGATATTTTTGCCAGCATTCTTGCCGACATTCTTACCACTTAGCGCCAAATCGTTCAGCAGGAAATAGGGGGGGGCGGTGGCGGCGGTCACGGGCAACCCCTGTGCCTTGGCGGCGCGGACGGCCGCAACCCCACCAGCCGTGGTCACCAGCGCGGCGTGATAGCGTAGGCGCGGCACCGTTGGTAGCACGGCGGCCAGCAGGGCAAGATCGCGCGCCAGGGTGACGGCCTCGGCTGCTGGCCATAGCCCCGCCAGCCCTAGGCGTGTTGCCATTTCGCCCGCGATAGCCTCTGCCCCCGCCGCCAAGCTGGCCTCCAGCGGCAGATGGTGAACGGTCATCCCCAGCGCACCCGCCTGCATCCATGCCCGTTGCAGCAGGCCAAGGCTGGCAGCATTGGCGGATAGGTCGGCAACGCCCGCGATATGCCCTGGCGATACCGTGTCCAGCAGGCGATGCAGCTCCGCCAGCTGTTGCCCGCCGCCGCCCTTGGTCAGGTTGATCAGCAGCGGGGTGGTGGCAGGAGAATGGCCATCTCGATTAGAGACCAGGTTAAACAGAGCGGCTTGCAGGCTGGCCAAATCGTCAATCGGTTGAGCGGGGCTGGCGGCGACGGCGGCCACCGCAATGCCCCCCGCCTGACGGGCGGCCATAAAGCTGGCGGCATCCTCTGGCGGGCGGGCAGCCTGCCAAGGCCAGGCCAGGGTTAGCGCGTCAACCAGGCCAGGGATCAGATAATGCCCCCGCCCATCAACGACGCTCAGCTCGGGCTGCGCCAACAAATCGGCGGGCGCATCGCCTTGGCCTAAGGCACGGATAACCCCCTGGTCGCTAAGCACCCAGCCTAGGCCATTTAGGCCGCTGGCGGCGCACAGCAGATGGGCGTTGTGGGTCAGGTTTTTGGTGGGCATCATGGGGCAATCCATCCACGGCTAAGGGCGCAACATTCCAACACCGCCATGCGAATCGCCACCCCATGTTCAACCTGCGCCAAAATGACCGATCGGGTGGGGTCATCGGCCAGCTCACTGGCGATATCAACATCGCGTAGGAATGGCCCCGGGTGCATGACGATGGCATCGGGTTTTGCAACCGCCAGGCGTTGATGGGTCAGGCCGTAGCCTGCGAAATAATCGGCACGGCTGGCCACAAAGCTGCCCCCCATCCGCTCCTCCTGCATGCGCAACACCATCACCACATCGACGTCCGCCAGGCCGCTGGCCAGGTCATGGTGGACACTGGCGCCCAACTGCTCCGCCCCCGCGGGCAACAGTTGCGGCGGGGCGACCAACCGCACCTGCGCCCCAAGCATTTGCAGCAGGTACAGGTTGGATCGGGCAACGCGGCTGTGCAAAATATCGCCGACGATCGCCACGCTAAGGTTGGTCAGCGCGCCCTTTTTTTGTTGGATGGTAAAGGCATCCAACAGCGCCTGAGTCGGGTGGCCATGGCGGCCATCGCCAGCGTTAATCACCGCCGCATCGGGCAAATGTTGGGCGGCAAAGCTGGCCGCGCCACTGGCCGCATGGCGGATGACCACCAGTTGGGGGCGCATCGCCGCCAGGGTCATCAGGGTGTCGTACAGCGATTCGCCCTTGCTAAGTGAGCTGGCGGCCATATTGACCGCGCTAACGCTGCTGCCCAACAGCTTGCCCGCCTGGTCAAAAGACACGCTGGTGCGGGTGGAGCTTTCGAAAAACAAATTGTGCTGCACCAACCCTGCTAGCGGGCGGGGGCGGGCAACGGTGGGGCTTGTTAGGGATGCGGTGGTGGCCAGCGGCTGTCCCCAACTGCCCAACCAGTGCTGGGCACGATCAAACAGCGATGCCACCAGCTGTGGCG
The DNA here is from genome assembly GCA_044375625.1 of Alphaproteobacteria bacterium. Classification (GTDB taxonomy): domain Bacteria; phylum Pseudomonadota; class Alphaproteobacteria; order CAISOG01; family CAISOG01; genus CAISOG01. Next base: position 4,611 of record JBILMH010000023.1, on the reverse strand, counting down.
TCAAATCGGCGCAATCAAGCAAATTGGGAAGGGGGGGTATTTTTGCGGGCATCAAAAACCATTACTACCACCCCCGCCGCCCATCGGCAAGGATTGGTTGATGGATCTAAAACTTAGAACAAGCCGTTTTATCTTTCTCCAATCTTATTTTTAAACAGCTTACAAATTATTTCTTTCGGTTAATTGTTTTAGGAATAAGTCTGCTAATAGCCCTATGATAAAGCTCTAATGTAGTGTTAGGAAAATAGCTATCAAGTGCCAATGTGTCGTCGTAAACATGGGAAACCAAATCCCCTTGAGATGATGACATGTTAATGATTATAAGTGAGAATTTTACTGTTCGTCCTTCTATCAACAAGTAGGGAAAAGCAACAAAACATTTGCTGCCCGCAACGTAACCGCTATCAGATCGGCAATATTTTTGCAGACCAGGTGCTTTAAGGTCAGCATGTTCATTGATCGTCACCATAAAGAGGCTTTGTAGATCCGATATGCCCTTTGGGCGTGAAAAAGCAGGGTTAGTCCATTGGGATGCGACGGCATAAGTTGCTTTAATACGTTTGGCCTTACTACTCCTCAGAAGGCAATCGTCGCGTTTTATCTGTCCCTCACTCATCCCCTCTGTCAGTGCCCGCAAACCCTCAGCGCGAACCTTAAATGTTGTTGTGGAAAAACCCTGCTTGCTTAGCGCCTGCATCAGCAACGTACTAGCTGTGCCGCAGATAGATCGTTCGTATTCCATTATCTCTGATGGTTCTGCGCTATAATTTTCTTTTGGTAACTCAATATCTATGGGCATAACAAGAAGATGGTCTGTATCTTTTTTTACGGAGATGACATCCTTGTATTTGGCGTTTGATGACTTCGTGTCGGAAAGCCCGGCGATCTGATTTCCGCCAGAAGGATTTCCCATCATGGTACAGCCTGAAAAAATCAATACCAATGCAACAAGTAATATTTTTTTCATGATGAAACGGTTCTCCTCTCAAATTTTCTAACAAGAAAATGCTAACAAAAAGAAAATTTTTGTCGATACTATCTGGGCAGCCAGCCCATTCAGAATCGATGATTTACGGATGGCCAGGGCGCTTAATGCGCATTAACAGGCGTTGCTCGGGGTCGTATTTGTCCAGGATCTTATCCATCTGGCCATTTTCGACCAGCTCAATAACCACCGTGTCCAGCATCGATTTTAGTCGTTCATCTTGCGAAAAGCCCAGGGTATTTTGGAATACCCGAATCGGGGGTACATCCAACCGCCGCAAACGATCCGCATGTTGTTTCAGATAGGCATCGGTTGTGGCATTTTCGACAAAGGTTACATCCGCCTTATTGGTGGCAACATCCTCATACAGTTGAGAATAGTCGGCCATATTGGGGGCTTGTTGGATTTTGGCTTGGGGAAAATCACGCTGAGCGATGGCATTTGCTACATCGCCATCGGCGCCTGCAATGCGAATATCAGGGCGATTGATACGGGATAGATCCTGATCAAATCGGTGATCGTCTTTGCGTGCCACCACCGAAACCATGCTATAGCTGAAGGGTTGGGTGTAAAAAACATGCTTGGATTCCAGCGATTGGCGCCAATAGCCAACGCACATGACATCGTAACGACTGTTCTTTAACCCCTCAACAGTGGTTGCCCAACCCACCTCCTCAGTCCATTCAATTTTGAGATTAAGCAGCTTGCCAATTTCATCCATCAAATCGACGGTCACGCCAGAAAATTGGCCGCTGTTGGGATCTTTGCGCACAAACGGTTCATACAGAACATAGCCACAACGAATGGTGTTGGTGCGCATCACGCGATCAAAGGCGGTTTCTTTGGCTTGTGCAACGGCGCCCCCACCCTTGGTAGGGGAAACAAAATGCACCACCGCCAGCGATACCACCAGGCTGATTAACACCGTTCCAACAGTTTGCGACAGCTTCATGGGTGGCCTCTTGAATCTTAAAGGGGATGTGCGAAGTGTATCGGCTTGCGCCCCCAAAATGCAACCCACAATGCCTTCCGTGCGCTTCAGCCTCTCCCACCTGCCCCAACAGCCGACACTTACATTTTCTTACCAATCGCGGCTTGCAATGGGGGTGCTGGGCGGGCTATAAAATCACCAAAGTTCAACTTATGGGATAGGTTTGGCCATGTGCGGTATTGTGGGTGTTGTCGGACGGCTGGGGAATTTAAACGCCGCGCTGCCGAATCAATCGGTGGCCAATGATGCCGCCGCCAATCTGGTCATCGACAACGACAACAGCATCAGCGTGGTTGATGTGCTGATGGAAGGGTTGCGGCGCCTGGAATACCGCGGCTATGACTCGGCGGGGGTGGCGACCCTGGTGGATGGCAAGATTGAACGGCGGCGGGCAATGGGCAAGTTGGAAAACTTGCGCGCCCTGTTGGCCGAAAAACCCTTTCACCAGCCTGGCACGATTGGCATTGGCCATACCCGCTGGGCCACCCATGGTGAGCCGTCAACCCGCAATGCCCACCCCCATAAGGGCGAACGGGTGGTGGTGGTGCATAACGGCATTATCGAAAATTATCGGGATTTGCGGGATGATCTGACCGCTCGTGGCGTCACCTTTACTTCGGAAACCGATACAGAGGTGATCGCGCATTTGTTGGATCAGGCGCTGTTGCGCGGCCTTAAGCCCCAACAGGCGGTGGCGGAAACCCTGCCCCTGTTGCACGGCGCCTTTGCCCTGGCCATGCTGTTTCATGGCTATGATGACCTGCTGATTGGGGCGCGCCGTGGCAGCCCTTTGTGCCTGGGCTATCGCAACGCCGCCAGCAATCATACCGGGGATGATGATGGCCATACAGGGGTTGCCGCCCATCTGTTGGCCTCTGACGCGCTGGCGCTGGCGGGCATGGTGGATCAGGTGACGTATCTTGAGGAGGGGGATTGGGTCGTGCTGAGCGCGATGCAGGCGGTGATCTACAGCGCCGATAATCAGGTTGTGGCGCGGCCAAGCCAGCCCCTGGCCATGAACGGCCAACAAACCGATAAGGGGCTGTTCCCGCACTTTATGCTGAAAGAAATTCATGAGCAGCCCGCCACCGTGGTTGACAGCCTGTTGCCCTTTATCAACCCGCTTGAGCGGCAATTGACCATCGATCTGCCCGGCATCGATTGGGCTAAGCTGCATCATGTGACCCTGGTCGGTTGTGGCACCGCCTTTTACGTTGGCATGGTGGCCAAATATTGGTTTGAGGAGTTGGCGGCACTGCCCGCTATTGTCGATATCGCGTCGGAGTTTCGCTATCGCGCTACCCGTTCGCAAATGGCGGAGCTGGTGGTATTTGTGTCGCAGTCGGGTGAGACGGCCGACACCCTGGCCGCTATGCGCTTTGCGAAGGAGCGTGGGCAAAAAACCCTGGCCATCGTCAATGTCCCGACCAGCACCATGGCGCGGGAGGCCGACATCGTGCTGCACACCCATGCGGGGCCAGAAATCAGTGTGGCCTCTACCAAGGCATCCACCGCCCAGCTGACCGTGCTGGCCGCCCTGTGTCTGGCGGCGGCGCGCGGGCGTGGGGTGATTAATGCGGAGCAGTTAAGTGCCCATCTGGCCGCCTTTGCCGATCTGCCTGGCCAATTCGCCGCCGTGCTGGCGGAGGATGATACCTATCGGCGGATTGGGGCGCAGCTGGCCGAGGCGCGCAACATCCTGTTTATCGGGCGGGGCAGCTGTTATCCCGTGGCGATGGAGGGGGCGTTGAAGATGAAGGAATTGACCTATATTCACGCCGAAGGGTTCCCAGCGGGTGAGTTAAAACATGGCCCGATTGCCCTGTTGGACAGCGGTGTGCCGGTGATCACCCTGGCGCCGCCCGACCGCCTGCAGGAAAAAACCTTAAGCAATATGCAAGAGGCGATGGCACGCAGCGCGCCGATTATCCTGCTGAGTGACGCGGCCAGCTGCCAACGCTTTGCCAACCATGCGGGCATTACCCCGCTGGCGCTGCCCACCACCAGCACGCTGACCGCGCCGTTGGTTTACACCCTGCCGATGCAGCTGTTGGCCTATTATTGCGCGGTGGCCAGGGGGACGGATGTGGATCAACCCCGCAACCTGGCCAAGTCGGTAACGGTGGAGTAGGGGGGCGCACGCCACCATCTTTTGTAGTAGGGGCGGGGGAGTCCGATTGCGCCAGCGTCTGCTGGGGGGTTATGTGAGAGAGGCGGCAACCATTTGCGCCAGCGCTCCGTTGTCATCCTAGTCCCGCTATTCCCCCCACTCTATTGTCATCCTACCCCCCGTGGGTAGGATCTCCTTAGGCTTTCGCCGCTTGTATAACAGGTAGGGGTTTGAGATCCTACCTAACATTTAAATTTCTTGGGGGTAGGGTGACATTGTGATGTTGTTGCGTCGTATTCATCCCCGCCTCCCCATCGTCATCTCCGCGCAGGCGGAGATCCATCGAAAAGATTTTACAAATCTTTTAACCTTTGTCATGCTAGCATCATATAAAATTGTTAGATAGTGTAGTCATGAGATAGAAAGCATGTTATAAGTTTCCTGTTTTGTTGTTTTTAAGCAGGAGTTTTTGTTATGGATAAGACCCCGATTCACCATCGCCATGATTTATCGGACAAGGTTTGG
>JBILMH010000022.1:0-27468 GCA_044375625.1 Alphaproteobacteria bacterium | reverse complement strand
AAATGCCCAACAGCGGCAACGGGGTTTGCCAAAATTCGGCGGGCAGGCTGGGCCCCCCGTCGGCAACACTGGCGGGCCCGCCCGACAGAATAATGCCCTTAACGGCTGTATCCGCCGACAGTTTGGCCACTGTTGCATCGTGATAGGGAAGAATTTCGCAGTAAACACCCGCCTCCCGCACGCGGCGGGCTATCAGCTGGGTAACCTGGCTGCCGAAATCGATAATGATAATGTCGCTTTTCATAAGGCATCTTTGCCACAACTACGCCACAGCGTAAAGGCGGATTCGTCGATTTTGCCATCCCAACGAAATTGGCACGCTTCATGCATCATAACCATCATAAAGGAGATGTCATGACCCGTCGTTCCCGTTTAAGCCAGATTCTTACCACGGTGCTAAGCCTGTCGCTGATCCTGACAGCTTGGCCAACCCCCGCCCATGCATCCGCCCGCCTTAAGGATATCGCCAATGTCCAAGGGGTTCGTGACAACCTGTTGGTTGGATACGGCCTGGTCGTTGGGCTGAACGGTACGGGCGACAAACTATCCTCAGCCATGTTTACCCGCGAAAGTTTGATTGCGATGTTGGAACGGCTGGGCGTTAATGCCCGCGACGACAAATTGGATGCCAAAAATATCGCGGCGGTGATGGTAACCGCCACCCTGCCCCCCTTTACCCGCCAGGGTAGCCGCATCGATGTCACCGTTTCGGCGTTGGGTAGCAGCAGTTCGCTGCAGGGCGGAACCCTGCTGGTGACACCGCTGATGGGTGCGGATGGCGAAGTCTACAGCGTTGCCCAGGGCAGCGTGGCCATCGCCGGCTTTCAGGCGCAGGGGGCTTCAGGATCCAGCGTGACGCGCGGCGTGCCAACGGTTGGCCGTATCGCCAGCGGCGCCATTGTGGAGCGTGAGTTGAGCTTTGACTTTAACAACCTGAACAGCATCAACCTTAGCCTTCGTAACCCCGATTTTACCACCGCCGATCGTATTGCCCAAACCATCAATAAGGCGTTGAAACAGGGGGTGGCTTTTCCAACCGACCCCGCCACCGTAACAGTGCAGGTGCCATCCAGCTACAAACAAAATCTGGTGGCGATGATTACCGATCTTGAACAGCTACCGATTGAGGTTGACCAGCCCGCCAAGGTGGTGATTGACGAACAGTCTGGTGTGATTGTTATCGGCCAGAACGTCCGCATCTCACCCGTGGCCATCGCCCAAGGCAACCTGACCATCCGCATCACGGAAACCCCCCAAGTGTCACAGCCCAACGCCTTTAGCCAAGGCGGCACGACGGAGGTGGTACCACGCAGCCAGATTCAGGTGGATGAGCAGGCCGATCGCAAGCTGGCCGTACTGAACAGTGGAGTCAGCCTGCAAGAAATGGTCAACGGCCTAAACTCCCTGGGTATTGGCCCCCGCGACATGATCACCATCCTGCAAGCCATCAAGGCGGCGGGTGCCATGCAAGCCGAAATTGAGGTGATGTAAGCCATGATTGACACCATCTTTCCCCCTACCCCATCCAAAATGCCAATGGCTTCCAGGCTGATGGTGCCCCCATCATCCCAGCAGGGGGGCGCCCAATCGGCTGTTAACCGCGAACAGGTACGCAAAACGGCGCAGGATTTTGCCGCCGTCTTCTTCCAAGAAATGCTGCAACCCATGTTTGATAGCCTGCCCACCGATGGAGCCTTTCACGGCGGGCATGCCGAAAACGTCTTCCGCGGCCAGCTGTTGCAGGAATATGGCAAGATTATTGCCAAAAGCCCCAGCAGCGCTCCGCTGGTCGATTCCCTAACCCACCAAATCTTGAAACTACAGGAGGCCCCCCATGGCAACTAACAAAATTACCGCGCTGCTTAGCGCTATGGAAAAACTGATGAGCCTGGCTCAAAGTGAAACCGAACTGCTGAAAAAGCGTGAATACAAAAAAGCCGCCACCCTTTTGTCTGAAAAACAAAAACTGGCTAGTGAGTATGAACAACAATCGGCCTACCTTCGCGGGGATCCAGAGCTGTTCCGCAATTTGGACTCATCGGCGGTTGATCGCCTGAAAACCGTGGCAGGGCAGTTCCACCAAACCTTGGACACCAACATGAAAACCCTGGCCGCCGCCCGTGAAGCTGGCGACCGCCTGGTCAACGCCATCCGCCAGGCAGTGATGGAGGAGGAAGGGAAGGATCGTGGCTATGGCAATCTGGTTGCCCAGACTAAAACGGTCAAATCCAGCCTTAACGAACGCCCAATTACTTTGACAATCAACGGTGAATTTTAAGCAATGTCCGTCATTTCCAGCAACAACCTTACCTCGGCGATTTACTCCGCGCTAAGCGGGGTCAATGCTGCCCAACAGGAAATGAGTGTCAAAAGCGATAACATCAGCAACACCAAAACCGCTGGCTACACCAAAAAAACCGCTGAGCGCACCAACAATCTTTTCGGCGGGGTCAGCATCAGCAAAATCAGCCGATCCATCGATAACTTTATGCTAAAAGATATGCGCAACCAAACCTCTGACCTGGGGGCGGTTGACGCGCTGAAGGATGTTTATCAACGGTTGCAAAACAACCTGGGCAAACCGGGAGGCAGCAGCGATCTATCAACCCAGGTCAACAACCTGGCCGCCAGTTTGGAAAGTTTTGCCGCCACCCCCGAAAATGATGTGTTGAAAAATCAGGTCATCAATGACGCGGTCAATATGACCAAGCGGGTCAACGACCTTGCTGGCACCATCCAGAACCTTCGCGCCTATGCCGACAGCAAAATTGATGAAACCGTTAAAAGCATCAACACCCTGACCACCCAAATTGATTCCCTGAACAACAAAATCGTGGTGGCGCAGGCCAATGGCCAAGACATTACCAGGTTGGAAGACCAACGAGATCAGGCGGTGACCGATCTGTCCAAAAAGATTGGAATTAATGTTCATCTTCGCGCCAACAACACCCTGTTGGTACAAACCAAAACCAGCCAAACCTTGGTGGATAGCGGCGCGAATCTTATCACCTATACCCCCCAAAATGTGGTGGGGGCATCAACCGTTTACCCCGCGGGCTTTAACTCTATTCTACTGGGAGGGCTGAGTGACCTGACCACTTCGGTGCAGGGGGGGGAGCTGAAGGGGTGGATTGATGCACGCGATAACGACCTACCCGATGTTGCCACAGAAGTCGAAAATTTTGCCACCACCCTGCGCGATTCGGTTAACCAAGTTCACAACCAGGGAACCGCCTTTCCGCCGCAAAACACCTTGACCGGCACAAGCTTGCTAGCTGCTGGCGCCGCCACCACCCTTACCATGACGGGATCCGTCCGTATCGCCACCGTCGATGCAACAGGAAAATTCGTTGCCAGCGCCGATATCAATTTGGCGGGCGTTGCCCCCGCCACCGTCGGCGGGCTGATAACCGCCATCAACACCAACCCTGCCTTAGCGGGCAGTGTAACCGCCAGCCTGGTTGGCACAGCGCCCAATCAAACTTTGCAGCTGGTTTCGACGGTGCCCGCTAACGGTGTTGCCCTAAACAGCTATGACAGCGTGCCAGCCAGCACCAGCCAGGTGCAAATCGGCGGCGCTGGCCCAACCCGCAGTTTTTCCTTCGCCTTTGGCCTTAATGATTTTTTTACAGGCACCGATACCGCTGCCGTGGTTGGCGATTTTTCTCCCAGCATGCAAGTCCGCAGTGACCTAGCCGCCAATCCAAACCGCCTAGCGCATGGTTCCCTGTCGCTGAACACCGCCTTTGGCCCCCTACCTCTACCCACCACCCCCAACACCGCGGTGACCAGTGGGGATCGCGCCGTCGCCCAGTCTTTGGCCAATGTGTTTGGACAACCCATCAGTTTCAGCAGTGCAGGTACCCTGCCAACCGTTAATCAGACCTTTGGCGGCTATGCTGGCACGATTTTTGCAAATCAAGGTTATAGAGCAAACCTGCTTAACGACCAATCTGAACAAAAGAGCGATGTGTTGACCAATCTTAATACACAAATCGGTGGAGTCAGTGGCGTCAATCTGGATGAAGAAATGGCGCAGCTTACGATTGTGCAAAATGCCTACAACGCCGCGGCGCAAGCTTTGAAAACCAGCGATCAGATGTTCGATCAATTGCTTAGTATTATGGGATAACTTAGATGGTAACGCGTGTTAGTAGCCAAAGTCATTTTGATAGATTGCAGTATGACGTGCAACGCACCCAGGAGCGTTCGGTAGAGCTGCAAACACAAATTTCTAGCGGAAAAAAATCCTCGAATTACGCAGGGCTAGGCATCAAAGGGGCGGATATGGCCGCTTTTCGTGCCACCCAAAACCGCCTAACCCAATTTAAAAACAATATTGATACAGCCGATCGGCAAATTACCACGACCGAAAAAAACATTGGACAAATTCTTAAAGCTATCGGCGATTTTCGTGCCAATCTTGTGACCACGGTCAGTGCCAATAACTATGCACAATACCCCTATAGCACCGAAGCCCAACAGGTTTTGGAGCAAATCAGCGGCTTTCTTAACGTGCGTGACAGCGATGGGCGCTATCTGATGGCGGGCAGCATGACCAACACCGCCCCCGTTAGTCTTACCACCCCTGTACCAGCCACCGACCCAACGATATCGCTGACCACCACGCCCAACACCCCCTATTACAGCGGCGATACGGTTGATGCCTTTACCGTTCGCGCCGATGACAACCAAGTCTTGAACTACAGCGTGCGGGCGGACAATCCCGCCTTTGAACAGGCCATACGCGCCCTGCAAAGCGTGATTAACCCCGTGCTGGGGCCAACCGTAACCAACACTTTAGATGTGCTAAATTCAGCGATTGAGCTGCTAAGTTCAGCTGGCGATGGTATGAACACCATCGTTGGCAACCTGGGCAATACCGGCAGAACCCTGGACAATTTTAAGGCCAAACACACCGACATGTTGGAAATTCTAAGGGGCAGTATCAGCAATATCGACGACGCTGATGTACTCAGCGCAACCAGCGAATTAAGCCATTTGGATACATCCCTACAGGCATCCTATTACCTGATTGCCCAGATCAGGAATAACTCCCTCGTGAACCGTTTGAACTAGGAGACAAAAAATGTTAAACCAATCCATCTTGTATCACCATCCATCGGATCTGCCCCCAACGCTACCTCTGATGAACGAAGCACCATCAATGACAATACCAACATCTACGCCACCCGCCCCCACTGTTGAGGTGCAAAACAACCTTGGTCGCTTTACCTTTAAGCGCAAGGCGGCCATCACCTTTCCCCATGGTGTCGTCGGTTTTGCCACTGCGCGGGAATTTGGCTTGGCCAGCTTGGATGACCTTGCCCCTGGATCCAACTTACAACTGTTGCAATGTTTGAATGAGCCAAAGCTGTCCTTTATCGTCCTGCCCCGCGGGCCTGAGAATGAGCTGATTACAAAGGCCGATGCCCTAGACGCCTGCAACCTGCTTGGCTTTGACCCCAGTGTTAGCCTGTTCTTCTTTATCATCACCCTTCGCAAAGATAAGGGGGATGACGATATGCAAATGTCCCTGAATGTGCGGGCGCCGGTAATTGCCGACAGCACGCAGCGGATTGGGCGCCAACATGTTCTTAGCAATCCCAACTATCCCGTGCGGATGCCGTTGGTTATTGACAGCAGCGGTACAACGGCTGAAAATTCTGCATCCCCATCCTAACCGCCGTCCGTCTGTAATCGTCACCCATAAACTTGGCCTTTGCGAGGTATTTTGATGAAGCCCCTATCAACCACCCCCTCATTGGCCGATATTCCTGCGATTATCCTGTGTGGGGGGCAAGGTACCCGCCTACGTGAGGAGACGGAGTTTATTCCTAAGCCAATGGTGGACATCGGTGGTCGCCCCATCATGTGGCATATTATGAAACACTACTATCAAGCGGGCGTACGAAATTTCTATCTGTGCCTAGGCTATAAAGGCGGCATCATCAAAAATTATTTTCTGGACTATCGCTATCGCGACATCAACTTTTCGATTGATTTCAGCCAGCATGGCCCCATTCGCGGTAGCGGGGTTGAGTTTTTGGATGAACGGAAGATTGAGGATTGGCGGGTGAATCTGATCGAAACCGGCGCCGACAGCCAAACGGCCAGCCGCATTAACCGCGTTCTACCCTATTTGAAAAGCAAAACCTTTTTTGTGACCTATGGCGATGGGCTGTCCAATGTCGATTTGCACGCCCTGCTGCAATGCCATCAAGACGGCGGCCGCCTGGCCACCTTGACGGCGGTTCGCCCCTCATCCCGCTTTGGCGAGCTGAAGTTAGAGGATGGTAAGGTGACCAATTTTCAGGAAAAGCCCCAAATCAGCGCTGGTTGGATTAATGGCGGCTTTCAGGTCTTTGAGCGCGCCGCCTTTGATCAGGTTGATCCTACGCGCGACGATGTGGTGCTGGAAACCGACGTGCTGCAACAATTGGCTGAAGATCATCAGCTGTCGGTTTACGAACATGATGGTTTTTGGCAGGCGATGGATACCTACCGCGAAACGCAAATGTTGCGTGATATGTGGGCTAAGGGGCATTCGCCATGGAAAACTTGGTAGCGCGTGATGCGGTCATGAGCTTTTGGCAAAACCGACACGTCCTGGTCACTGGCCATACCGGCTTTATTGGTGGCTGGCTTAGCTGGCAACTGCTGCAACTGGGCGCACGGGTCAGCGGTATCAGCCTGCCGCCGCCTAGCGATTCCCCCAGCCTGTTTGCCTTAACCGAGCTGGCCGACCACATGGCTGGCCATCATTTGACCGATTTGCGCGATAGCGACGCGACAGCGCGGGCGGTGGCCGCGATCAGCGCAGCGCATGGCGAACCCTCTATCGTGCTGCATCTGGCGGCGCAACCCCTGGTACGGGCGGCCTTTGCTGATCCTGTTGGCAATTTTGCCACCAACGTTATGGGCACAACCCACCTGCTGCAAAGCCTTCGCCCGCTGACCACCCTACAAGCGGTGGTGGTGATGACCACCGACAAGGTCTATCTCAACCGTGAATGGGTGTGGGATTATCGGGAGGATGATGCCCTGGGTGGCTATGAACCCTATGGTTGCAGCAAGGCGGCGCAGGAAATGGTGGCCGCCGCCTATCGTTCCAGCTATTTTCTTAAAGCCCCCTCCCCCATTGGGCTGGCAACCGTGCGGGCGGGCAATGTGATTGGCGGCGGCGATTTTGCCAACGACCGCATCATCCCCGATTTGGTACGCGCGGTTTGCGCGGGGCAATCCCTAGCCGTCCGTTCTCCTCAGGCGGTACGGCCATGGCAACATGTTATCGCGGTGGTTGACGGCCTGTTGCACCTGAGCAAGGCTTTGGCGGAACGCCCCCTGGAATTCAGCCAGGCTTGGAACTTTGGCCCCCCCGCGGCGTCGGTCGTTCCCGTCGCGCAACTGGTGGAGCAATCCTGCCAGGCTTGGAACCAGGCTGGCTCTAAATCTGCTGCATCCAAATCCCAAGACAACAAACAGGCTGGCTGGCAGAATATAGCCGACCCCAACGCCCCCTATGAGGCCACCTTGCTGGATCTTTCCAGCCGTAAGGCGCACCAAAAGCTAGGCTGGCAACCCCGCTGGGGCTTGGCGGAAACCATCGAGCAAACCATTGCCTGGTACCACAACTGGGCGGGTGGCGCTTCGGCGGCAAGCTTAAGGGAACTGTGTTATCAGCAATTGGCACGCTACGCGGACGCCCTGCCAGAATAAGTGCCCCTTCTGTTAGGCCGCGAAAGAGATAACTTGGGCTTTTGAGCAATCCTGGCCTCGGCGTTCCTGGCCAAGGCCAAAGCCGATTTCCTAACGATTTCTTAACCCTAACGCGCTAAATCGTTAAGAAGTGCTTTTCGTGCTGCCATCTTTTGTTTTTGCCCCACTCTTGCCGTGCGTATAACCAATGGCCTTGCCTTTGAAACCGACTCATCCCCCTGCCCCAACCTCTTTAGCGCATTTGCAATCGCGCAGCCAAATCAGTTGCCGCCATTGCAACCACCCACTGCATCACAGCTTTGCCGACCTGGGGGTCAGCCCGCTGGCCAACAATTATATTGAGCCCGAGGATGTTGCGCGGATGCAGCGTTTTTACCCGCTGCACGTCTATGTGTGCGATCAATGCTGGCTGACGCAGCTGCCCGTTCATGTGTCGGCCGAAGAAATTTTCAGCGAATACGCCTATTTCTCGTCTTTTTCCAGCAGCTGGCTGCTGCATGTATCCGACTACGCCGACATGATGACCAAGCGGTGGCAACTGGGATCAGCGCATCGGGTGGTGGAGCTGGCCAGCAATGATGGTTATCTGTTGCAATATTTCCAAAAGCTTGGTTGCCAAGTGCTGGGGATAGAGCCCGCCGCCAATGTCGCCGAAATTGCCATTGCGGATAAGGGGATACCGACCACCGTTGCCTTTTTTGGCGTCAATCTAGCCAACCAAATGGCCAAGGCGGGTGAGACGGCAGACGTGTTGATTGCCAACAATGTGTTGGCGCATGTGCCCGATATTAATGATTTTGTCGCCGGCATGAAAATTGTGCTGAAGCCCGAAGGTGTCATTACGGTTGAGGCACCGCACCTGTTGCAACTGATTGCCCTGAACCAGTTCGACACCATCTATCACGAACATTTTTCCTATCTTTCGCTGTTATCGGTTGAGCGAATCTTTCGCGCCCACGGCCTGAGGATTTTTGATGTGGAGGAGTTGACCACCCATGGCGGCAGCTTGCGCTACTACGGCTGTCACCTGAGTCATTCGCAGCCCGAAAGCCCCGCGGTGGAGGCGATGCGCAAAAAGGAAAAGGCGGCGGGGTTGGATACGTTGGCCACCTATACCAGCTTTGCCGATAAGGTGCGTGAGCTGAAATACGATCTGCTAAGCAACCTGATAACCCTGAAACGTCAGGGGAAGCGCATCGTGGGCTATGGCGCACCCGCTAAGGGCAACACCCTGCTGAACTACTGCGGCATCCGCCGCGACATGTTGGATTACACCGTCGATCGCAATGTTCACAAAAAACAAGGACGATTTCTGCCTGGCACCTTGATTCCCATTCTGTCGCCTGATGTGATTGCTGAGGATAAGCCAGACTTTGTGCTGATTCTGCCCTGGAATATCGCGGGCGAAATCATGCAAGAAATGCATCATATTCGAAAATGGGGTGGGCAGTTCATTGTCCCCATTCCCCAATTTCGGATTATTTAGCCTGAGGCTTTTTGGCTATGGAGATTCAGCCGACCGCCATCATGGGCGCCTATATCCTTCACAGCAAAGCGTTTGCCGATACGCGCGGCAGTTTTGACACCCTGTTTGACGCCAGCTTTTTTCGCCAGGCTGGCATGATGGATCAGCCCGCCCTGTGCAGCCTGTCCGACAACATCACTGCGGGCACCCTGCGTGGTCTGCATTTCCAACTGGCGCCAATGGCTGAGGCGAAGATGGTTCGCTGCCTGCGCGGCGGGGTGTTCGACGTGGGGGTGGATTTGCGCCCCGATTCCCCCAGCTTTCGCCAGACCGTGACGGTGGAGCTGACCGCGGATGCACCGCAAGCCCTTTATCTGCCTGCCGGCTGCGCCCATGGTTTTCAAAGCCTGCAGCCGAACAGCCAGCTGTTGTACCTTATCTCCGCCCCCTATGATGCGCTACTAAGCCGTGGCATCCGCCATGATGACCCTGCACTGGCCATTCCCTGGCCATTAGCAGTTTCCGTGATTTCGGAGCGGGATAAGCAATGGCCAAGCCTGGCCGACCATCTAGCCAGCCATTCCCCATCATGATCCAACTTGACCCCACCGCAAAAATTTCCCCCCTGGCGGATTTAGAGGATTCGCAACGCGGAACCCGCCTGGTTATCGGCGCGGGGGTAATCATTGATGCCTTTGTGAAAATTAAGCCCGCTGGCGGCGTCGGCGATGTCATCATTGGCGCGGGCAGCGTGATTAACTCTGGCTGCGTGCTGTACAGCGGCAATGGTATCATCATTGGTCAACAGGTGGCGATTGCCGCCAATTGCACCCTGGCGCCCGTTAACCACGCCTATCAAGACCGCACCCGCCCGATTAAGCAGCAGGGGTTCTTGCCCAGTCGTGGCGGCATTGTGATTGAGGATGATGTATGGATTGGCGCCAACTGCGTGTTGCTGGACGGTGCCATCCTGCGGCAGGGGTGCGTGATTGGCGCGGGCAGCATCGTTCGGGGGGAGATTCCCGCTTATGCGATTGCCCATGGCCAGCCCGCCACCGTTCGGGGCTATCGGTCATGACGACGGCTACTGGCATGCCCACCAACGCTGCGCTGGCGGCGGCGCGCTGGACGATTTTGGGCGGGCAGGGTTTTGTCGGGCAAGCCTTGGTGGAGCGGTTGAAAGCGGTGGGCGCAACCGTGATCGCCCCGCCGCGCCAGGATACCGGCTGGTTGCAGCAGGATCTTGGCCACGTCATCTACGCCATTGGCCGCACCGCCGATTTCCGTGGGCGGCCGCATGACACACTTGAGGCGCATGTTGGCCTGCTAAGCCAGCTGTTGCGCGATGGCCGCTTTGACAGCCTGCTGTATCTATCCTCAACGCGGGTTTATCAGGGGGTGGAGCTGGGGAATGAGGGGGCAGATCTAATCGTCAACCCCAACACCCCTGATGATCTGTACAACCTGTCCAAACTGTTGGGCGAAAGCCTGTGCCTGAACGATGCGCGGCCAGATAATCGGCCAATGGTGCGGGTTGCCCGCCTATCCAATGTTTATGGCCGCAACCTGCCCACCAGCTTTTTGCGCAGCCTGATAGAGGCCGCCCGCGCCAATTGCCCCCTAACGCTGCAGGATCATCCGCAAACCTGTAAGGACTACATCGCGCTGGCCGATGTCGTGAACCTGCTGCCCGCCATTGCCCTGAATGGGGGGGATCGGCTGTACAATGTGGCCAGTGGGCAGGCTGTCAGCCATGCCGATATAATCGCCGCCATTCACCGTTTCTGGCCTGAATGGTCATGCCATAGCGATCCATCTGCCCCATTGCGGCATTACCCAACAATTGACATTGCGCGAATAAAGACGGCATTTAATTTTCATGCTACCCCCTTTGAACAGGGTTTTTTGTCATTACTTGCTAGCC
This sequence comes from Alphaproteobacteria bacterium, assembly GCA_044375625.1. Lineage (GTDB taxonomy): Bacteria > Pseudomonadota > Alphaproteobacteria > CAISOG01 > CAISOG01 > CAISOG01. The sequence continues at coordinate 16,360 of JBILMH010000022.1, read as the reverse complement.
TTACGGAGGGATAGATGCAAATCACCATCGATACCGATACAGCCATGGTAACCGTTGTTGAAAACGGCCAGACGGTGCAACACCCGTTGGACAGTGCCGCCGGCTTTGCGGCAGCCTCTAAAGGCTGGGTGCGGGCGGGCTGGGACGCCAAATATGTTTACAGCTTTACCTGGATGGGGCGCCCGATAATCCAAATGCCAGAGGATATGATACGCCTGGCTGAGGTCATCTACACCCTAAAGCCTGATGTGATCGTCGAAACCGGTATTGCCCACGGCGGCAGCCTGATTTTTTACGCCAGCCTGTTTAAGGCCATGGGCAAAGGGCGCGTTATCGGTATCGACATTGATATCCGCCCCCACAACCGCCAGGCCATCGAATCGCACGAGCTGGCCAGCTATCTGACGATGATTGAGGGCAGTTCGATTGATCAAGCCGTGGTGGATCAGGTTAAGGCACAGATTAAGCCGGGGGAAACCGTGCTGGTGCTGTTGGATTCCAACCACCTGCGCGACCATGTGGCGGAGGAGTTGGTGTTGTACAGCCCGCTGGTGACGCCTGGTTCCTATATCGTCGCCTGTGATGGCATTATGCAGGAGGTGGTGGGGGCACCGCGCACCAGCCCCGATTGGGAATGGAACAACCCGCAATCGGCGGTTAACAGCTTTTTGGCCAGCAATAAGGACTTTACGCTGTCTTATCCCGCCTTTGAGTTCAATGAAGGGGCGGTGGATCAGCCCGTTACCTATTGGCCAAATGCCTGGCTGAAGCGGGTTTAGCAGGAAACAACAAAAATCGCAGCGCAGATGATCATACCCCCTTTACCTATTCTGTTGAATTGGTTATAAGCGTTGTTCGAACATACTGCTGCTGTGCAGCGTGATTAGGATACAAAACCATGGCCGTACCCAAAAAGAAAACCTCTAAATCCCGTCGTGACCAACGGCGTTCGCACCATTATGTGACCACGGGTCAGGCGGAAACCTGCAGCAATTGTGGGGAAACAAAGCAACGTCATCACGTTTGTTTTTCCTGTGGTTACTACCGTGATCGTCGCGTGATTGCCCATAACCCTGCTGCCTAGTTTTGTTTGAACGAACAAAATTGGACTCTGCTGGTTGGGAATTTGTTTTTACAATCATACTGTTTGCCAAAGTTTAGGCTCTGCGGATGACCACACCGCCCCCCCCTCCAGAAGCTTCACAAACTAAGGTTTGGACAGCGGCCGATTTGCCCTTGGTGGGATCACGCCCGCTGGTCATCGCCCTTGACGCTATGGGCGGCGATAAGGCGCCCGATATGGTTATACGTGGCGTGGCCATTGCCCATGAACGCTATCCCGACGCGCACTTCCTGCTTTTCGGGCAACAGTCAAAGCTTATCCCGCTGCTGGATCGCCGCCGCAAACTGCAACAGGCGATTACCATTGTGCATACCGATGATGTCATTGCTGGCGATCAAAAGCCATCGATTGCCCTGCGCAACCAACCGAACAGCAGCATGCGGCTGGCTATTCGTGCGGTGCGGGAGGGTAAGGCGCACGCGGCGGTATCTGCTGGCAATACGGGGGCGCTGATGGCTCTGGGCAAGGCGGTGTTGGGTATGCTGCCAGGAATTCGCCGCCCCGCGATTGCCAGCCTGTTTCCCACCATGCGGGGGGAATGCGTGATGTTGGATCTGGGCGCAAATGTCGAAAGCGATGCCAGCACCCTGGTGCAAAATGCCTATTTGGGGGATGCCTTTGCCCGCGCCCTGTTGGGATTCACCAACCCATCCATCGGGCTGTTGAATGTGGGCAGTGAAATGCAAAAGGGGCGCGAAGACCTTAAACAGGCGGCGCAACAGTTGCAGGATGATCCCGATCCGCTGCACTTTACCGGGTTTATTGAGGGGGACGACATCACCGCTGGCACGGTTGATGTGGTGGTGACCGATGGTTTTACCGGCAACATTGCCCTAAAAACGGCTGAGGGGACGGCGCGGCTGTACTCCAGCTTTCTGAAACAAACCCTAAAAAATTCGCTGTCGGCCAAGATTGGCTATCTTTTCGCCCGCCACGCCTTTCGTGGATTGCGGCTACGGTTGGATCCCCGCCACTACAATGGCGCGGTGCTGCTAGGGCTTAAGGGGATTTTGGTCAAAAGCCATGGCGGTACCGATGCGGTCGGCTTTGCCAACGCCATCGGCGTCGGGGTCGATATGGTGCGCCACGGATTTATTGAGCGGGTTCGCCACCATTTTGAGCCCACGGCTGATCCAACAATTTAGTCGGTTGCTTTCGCCCCCTGCCGCCTCCCGCCCGCTTACGGTATCGTGTCCACTAAGACTGGCTGTAGAAGTCCTGGAAATAACTGGCCAGCTCGCTCACCAACACCCGTTCCTGCGCCATGGTGTCACGGTTGCGGACGGTAACACTGGCCGTAGCGGGCGGCTGCTCCAGCGTTTCAAAATCAACGGTGATGCACAGCGGCGTGCCGATTTCGTCGTGACGGCGATAGGCCTTGCCGATATTGCCGGTGTTTTCCAACAGCACCCGCCCCAGCCCCAGTTTTTGCAGGCTGTTCTTAATCTGCTGCGCCAGTGCCACCAACTCAGGCTTGTTGCGCGCCAAGGGAATGACGGCGGCCTTTATCGGCGCCAGATGCGGCTTAAGCTTCAGCACGATGCGGGTGCCATCCCCCACCGCCTCCTCCGTATAGGCCTCACACAGCACGGCCAGCACGCCACGATCCACGCCAGCCGCCGGTTCAATCACAAAGGGCACAATTTCCTGATTGCTATCCAAATCACGATAAGTCAGCTTGGTCACCGAATCGGCGTTGGGCAGAACTTTTGCCGTCAATCCCAACTCCTCAGGTTTTTTGGAATGGGAGCCCAGGTCAAAATCGCTGCGGTTGGCAATCCCCTCTAGCTCTTCCAGCCCATGGGGAAAGCGGTACATAATGTCGGTGGTCGCCTTGGCGTAATGCGACAAATCCGCCTTTGGGTGTTGATGAAAATCCAGATTCGCACGACTTAACCCCTGATCCAACCACCAGTTAATACGGGTGTTAATCCATTGTTCATGCGCCGCCTCATCCTCACCAGGGCGAACGAAATACTCCATCTCCATCTGCTCCAACTCCCGCACCCGAAAGATAAAGTTGCGCGGGGTGATTTCGTTGCGAAAGGACTTGCCGATTTGGGCAATACCAAAGGGCAGCTTGCGGTTGGTGGTATCCAACACATTCTTAAAATTGGTAAAAATGCCCTGCGCCGTTTCAGGCCGTAGGTAGGCAAAGGATTCATCGTCCGCCACTGGACCCATCGTGGTTTTGAACATCATGTTAAAGGGGCGCGGCTCGGTCAGGTCTTTGGATCCACATTTTTCGCAGGTGTTATCCTTTACATGGTCGGCGCGCCAACGGCTTTTGCAATTTTTGCAGTCCACCAGCGGATCCACAAAGGTGGCTTCATGGCCTGAATGCTGCAACACCATGCGGTGCGTCAAAATGGCCGCATCAAAACCCTCAATATCGTCCCGTTCATAGACCATCGCCCGCCACCAGGCCGCCTTTAGGTTGTTTTTCAGCTCAACCCCCATCGGGCCATAGTCGTAAATCCCCTGCAGGCCGCCATAAATCTCTGACCCCTGGAAAATAAAGCCACGGCGTTTACACAGGGCGACCAGATCTTGCATGGAGGTTGCGGGCATGGATCAAACTTTCATCAATAGGTTTTTGGAATGTGTCTGCCAGCATAAAGCCTCTTTACCCCCACCCGCAAGGCATATTGACTTCCCAAGAAAAAAGTGCAATAGTTGCATTATGTTGAGGTTCCATGCCCACCCTGAAACGCTTTGCTGCGACCAGCATCCGTCTGTACGCTGATGATCATCAGCCCCCGCATTTTCACATTGTGGGCAATGATTTTCAGGTGTTGGTTCGGATTTCCGACCTAACCATCCTGGCGGGCTTTGCCAGCAAAGATCAGATTGCTGAGGCGATGGCATGGGCAAAAGCCAACCGCGAAACACTCGCTCTTAAGTGGATTGAGCTGAACGAAAGGGGATAGGATCATGCCAAAAAAAATTTTGCCGCGTATAGCCAATGTTTATGCTGGGGAAAAGCCCTATACCCTGCATATCATTTGGGCACGGGGGGGTAAGGATGTCGTGGATATTTCTTCCCAGATTGAAACGTTTCGCCTATACGATCCCCTGCGCCATGATCTGAGGTTGTTTCAATCGGTGCGGGTTGGTGACCAAGGCACCGACGTTCTATGGACAGAAGAAATTGACATGGCCGCCGATACCCTGTGGCGGCTGGCGCGGGAGCAGTCTGGCTTTACCATGACGGCTGAAGCGTTCCGCCAATGGCGCCAGCAAAAATCCTATACCCTGGATGATGCGGCCGCCGCCCTGGGGATCAGCCGCCGCATGATTGCCTATTACGACCACGGTGAAAGACCTGTTCCCCGCGTGGTGGCTTTGGCGACACAGGCACTGGCATAACGGTTACCGTTCAACTGGTGACTTTTCCGCACAATCTGGCTTTAGCTCACCCAAAATTTGTGTTACAGTCGCCAACTTATGGCATGGTCTGTGCCCCATTTCTTAATCCAACAAAGGACGTCTGATGATCCGGTTAGTCAGCAGCAACAACAACAGTTCTGAACGCGCGAACATGGATGGTGCCGTCCCACCGCCCTCACCAGCCTTTCTTGATCGCCTGAATCAGGCGGCGGCGCGGGTGCAGGCAACGTTGGACAATTTGTTGCCCGTCGCGATGGGGGAGGAGGCGCGGCTGTACGATGCCATTCGCTATGCCAGCCTGTCACCAGGCAAACGGTTGCGCCCCTTTTTGGTATTGGAAAGCGCCAATCTGTTTCATGTGTCGGAGGATCGCGCCCTGCGGGTGGCCGCGGTGGTGGAGATGGTGCACTGTTATTCTCTGATTCACGATGATTTGCCCGCGATGGATAACAGCCCGTTGCGCCGTGGGCAGCCGACCGTGCATGTGGCCTTTGATGAGGCTACCGCGATTTTGGCGGGCGATGGCCTGTTGACCTACGCCTTTCAGCTGTTGGCGGATGAGGAAACGCACGGCGATGGCAATGTGCGGGCGGAATTGGTGCGCGACTTGGCGATTGCCGCGGGCCCCCATGGCATGGTGGGCGGACAAATGCTGGACATTTTGGGTGAGGGGCAGCCGCGTGATGCCACCCAAATCACCCGCATGCAACGGTTAAAGACGGGCATGATTATGGCCTTTGCCTGTCAGGCGGGGGCGGTGTTGGGCAAGGCTTCGGATTCTGCCCGCCAGGCCTTAAGCGCCTATGCCCAAAATTTGGGTCTAGCCTTTCAGTTGACCGACGATCTGTTGGATGTTGAGGGGCGGGAGGTTGATATGGGCAAAAAGACCGATCAAGATCGCAAGGCCGCCAAAGCCACCCTAGTCAGCATTATGGGATTGGAACGCGCACGGCAACAGGCCAATGTGCTGGCTGAGCAGGCCATTTCCAACCTATCCTATTTTGATAGCGGCGCCGACAACCTTAAGGATTTGGCGCGTCATATCGTGACCCGCCGCAGCTAAGCAGTATTTGCTTTTTATCCATTCATGACCAGTCTGTTTGCCCCCCGCGCCATGCCCATTATCATGGGCATCGTCAATGTGACCCCCGACAGCTTTTCGGATGGGGGCAGCTTTTTGGCACCCGCCCGCGCCGTTTCCCATGGCCTGTATTTGCGCGAACAGGGGGCGGACATCATCGACGTTGGCGGGGAATCCACCCGCCCTGGCGCGGCGGCGGTCAGTGTGGAGGAGGAGTTGGCGCGGGTTTTGCCGGTGGTGCAGGGGCTGGTGGCGACGGGGGCTATCGTATCGGTTGATACCCGCCAATTAACGGTGATGGAGGCGGCGCTGGCGGCGGGCGCGCATATCATTAACGACATTTCCGCCGCCACCCAGGCGCCCGAATGCATCGACCTGATTGCCCGATACCAGGCGCATGTGGTGTTGATGCATATGCAGGGGCAGCCGCAGTCGATGCAGGATGCCCCCCACTATACGGATGTGGTGACGGAGGTGGCGGACTTTTTGCTTCAGCGTGCTGAGGCCTGTCAGGCGGGCGGGATTCCAAAGGAACGTATCGCCCTGGATCCTGGAATTGGCTTTGGCAAAAGCGTGCAGCACAATCTTAGCCTGCTGAAACATTTTGATCGCCTGGTCGCCCATGGCTATCCCACCCTGTTGGGGGTATCGCGCAAAAGCTTTATCGCCAAACTTAGTAAGAATGAATCGCCGCAGCATCGGTTGGCGGGCGGATTGGCGGCAACCCTGTGGACGATGCAACAGGCGACCATGACCCAAACTGCCCAGCCGCAGGCCGCCCCGCAACATACGGCACGCATCCTTAGGGTTCATGATGTTGCCGAAACCGTCCAAGCCCTAAAAGTCTGGCACGCCATCCACCAGGCCGATTCCCCCGCATCCGCGTAAAAACTAAGGGTCTGTGGTTTGCATTAACCCCGCTGGCCTGCAACCCAAAAACTTCTTACGCTTTGGCAAAAGAGTAACGTTGCGGGGGATAATTTTTCAAAAAATACAGCTTATTCCCAACAAAATTTTTTTGTTGACACTCTTAATGGCGACTGTTAATTAACAAAAAGTTAACACTCTATTGATTGTCGTTTTATGAATGATATCAGCCAAAAATTCCTTAAAGTTTTGTCAGCTACCAAGACAAGAGACACAAGCTATCATGTTATTAATTCAAACAACTCATACAAAAAGTCAGCATAAATGACCAGTTCTACCGCCCGCTATTTTTCGTCAATAACAGATAAGGATTCATCCCCGCTTGGGGAGTTAAAGCTTACTCGTGTCGTCGCACAGGCCAACGAGCTAAGAAATAGTTTGAACATTCCAACAGAATGGGTAGAGGCGCACTATGATGAGGCTTCACGCCGATTTCCAAGAATGGATCGTGAGCAATCTCCATGGGCTGAATTTACTTATTGCCAAGCGGTTCTTCAGGCTTGGGTTCACGGATCAAAAAAAGTCAACCCCGACAAACGTAGACAGAGAACAGCAGAGGAATGGGAAAAAGTTCTGCGTTTTTTTGATAAAGAATTTGGCATTAAGGATTCTGATAATGTTTATCGCCTAAAAAGCTTGGGTTTCTCAAAACTTCAAAGAGTTATTCGCGGTGCAACTGATCCGACCGTTTACTTAGCAGATCAGCGAGATGTCGCCACCCACACAACCGATATATTATTTTTTGACCTTTGTTTAGAAGAGCTTCTTGAAAAAGAAAGCCATAGCAATCAAAGATTTTTTAGCGAAGAATTTAGAAACTTAAAGGCTAAAATAACATTATTTCATGATTTTGATGAAAATCCCTTTGGGGAGTCTAACAGTCGCGTTGCAACCCAGCGTTTTGCCAATGGTAATGATCAGGAACCTTCTATCAACCCTCATTATACCATTGGAGCAGCCTATCTAAGGCTTCTTGCTAATGAATTAGATCTTGCGGATGATCAAAATGTCCAAGACTACATTAATAATGTTGCATTGCTCGCGATGGAGGCAATGGACAAATATCCACACACAAAATCTGATTTGAGAACTGTATTATCCAATTTGGGCATTGAAAACAAAAGGGGGTTTTTAGATGATTTTGGAATTGAGAACAATAAAATTATATTAGATAAACTTGTTATTGAACCTAAATATGGCTTAACTGCTTCTTATATAAAGCTTCTTGATAGAATTGTCGGATCTCTTGAAAAAAGAGATCCTATTACTGGATTTTATATACCAGCAGCCAAGGATATTCATCAACTACCAACAAGGGATGCTGAAGTTTTCTTAGGATTTGCAATGAAAGACAACAAAGTAAATCCAAGACATCTTGGAAACTATTTGTGGACTATTTTTGGTGAAAAAGCTAATCGCAATTACAATTCATATCAAGATTCATCTTTGCCCAATACATTGCCATTAGGATCTGTAAGAAACTCCATACCAAAAGAATACAAGACAAAAGTTATAAAAATTTTTAATCAATGGCTCGGATTATTTGAAGATAATAATTTTATAAAAAAATATCAGATACTGAATTTATGCTTTTTAATTGACGATATCCATCTAGGGATTGTTAAGAGGCAGCAAGCGTTAGATAAGCAACGGCAGCTTCATCACAATGGCCTTGGTACCTTAGGCAGGTTGCTTGATGTTGGAGGGAATATAGGGGCGCCCGCCTTACAAGCCGTTGCAGGCGGTATTTTGGCTGGCGTGGCGGCAAACGCCTTACCAACTGCAGTTACCAATCCTGCTTATTCAGCAGCTGCTTTCGGCAGCCTACTTGCCCAATGGCCAATGTTACAGGTTGGCTTGCATAACAGATTGCCCCTAGCTGGCTCGGCCGTACTGATTAATACGGCTATTTTAACCGCTATGACCCATGGCGGGCAGCAGGCGACGTCTGCACTGTTGCCTTATCTTATCGTTGTAAATGCTGCTTTTTCAACATCCTATTATGCAAACCGTGCGGGACGCCCCCGTGACAATAGCACTAAGATGGATACAAACCCCATGACGGCAGCTCCAAGATTGGTAAAAAATCTTGTAGATGAAGGGGGGAAGCTTATCAAACGCACGTGTCAATCCATAAAGCACCTTCCACGGGACTTACATGGATCGAGTCGCGATTTACGTGACTCCTTAAATGGAGGGGATCTAGAGGAGGGAGGCGTTAACAGAACTATTGAGTCATTGCACAGATCTGCCCGCCTAAATCTGTTGGCACAAATTGTACCAGTGGCCGCAATAGGCTTATTAAGATCTCATGATCCTGCTCATCAAGCTGCTTTCTGGTTGGCTTCGACAATTCCTACGGTTGCGCGCTTTATTGATAACGGCAACCTAGGATGGAAAGCTTCTGGGGCACTGGGTACAGCTGCTGGTATAATGTTGGCCTCGGCGGAAGCTCTCGATCACGCAAATCCAACTGTGGCAGCTATCCTTCGAACATCTGGAATTGGCACCCTATACGGTAGCTTTGCGGCGTTTTCCGCTGGCACAAATGCGGCAAGATAACTTTACCAAGCAATTTTTCTCTACCCCTTAAATTTATAGCCCACGCCATAGAGGGTTTCGATTTGGTCAAAGCTTTCATCCACGGCTTTGAATTTGCGGCGCAGGCGTTTGATGTGCGAATCAATCGTGCGATCATCGACATAGACGGAATCGCCATAGGCCGCATCAATCAGCCGGTCACGGTTTTTGACATGGCCAGGGCGGGTCGCCAATTCCTTCACCAACAAAAATTCGGTCACGGTTAGCTCCACAGGCTTCCCCTGCCAACTGCAAACATGGCGGTCGGAATCCAACAACAAATCACCCCGCATCATCAGGTTTTTGGGCGATTTACCCTCAGCAATCAGTTGACGGCGACGCAACAGGGCGCGAATCCGTTCAAACAACACCTTTTGGCTGGCGGGTTTGCGGATATAATCATCCGCGCCCAGCTTTAGCCCCTCAACCTCATCGCTTTCGTCATCTTTTGAGGTCAAAAAAATCACCGGCATGCTGTGGGTTTGACGCAGGCGGGTCAACAGCTCTAACCCATCCAGGCGTGGCATTTTGACATCAAAAATGGCCAAATCGGCGGGCTTAACGGTTAATTCCTTCAGCGCTTGTTCGGGATCGCTCCAGCTTCGAACCGCAAACCCCTCAGCCTCTAAGGCCATCGAGAGGGAGGACAGAAAGTTGCAATCGTCATCGACCAGGGCAATGGTGTTGGCCAGGCTGTTGGCAACAGATGGGGTGGCGGTGGTCATGATGGGCAATCCCCTTTTTGGGCAGCAATGGTGAATCTTTGGTGGGATAGGCCAAGCGCGGATAGATTATGGCCGTTTGGCCAACTTATCCATCTTAACAACCCCGTCTTTATTTTTTATGATAACCTTCTGGCGAAATCATGGCAGAAGTTGCCCGTTGCGTTTTCTGCCTTGTTCCCTGTTGCCCCCGCCTTGAGTATCCGCCCATGAATCGTTCCTGCAAACGCCTGCTCTTCCTTATTGTTGCGATTGGCCTGCTGCCCCTTATGCCTGGCCAGCTATGGGCGCAGGTGCCCGCGGTTCAACGGCTGGTTCATGCGGCGCCCATCGCCCTGCCCGCTACCCCTATTTTTGACGAAAATGGCCAAAGCACCCCCCTGAACGCGCCCGCTAACGACCCCTCCCCCTATTGGCGGCTGGTCAACATCTGGGCAACCTGGTGCACCCCCTGTGTGCAGGAATTGCCGTCATTGGCCAAATTGCGGGCAAGCTGGCCCAATGATCGCCTGCAAGTCATGGCGGTCGCCTGGGAGAATGGGGCAGGCAAAAACAAACCCGCGCAGGTGGTGCAGGATTTTTACCGCGCCAACAAAATTGACGGCCTGCCCGTGCTGTATGAACCAACGGGCAAGCTGTTGGCGGGGATAAAGGCGCGCGGCCTGCCCGTCACGCTACTGATTAACCCCGCGGGGATGGAGGTTGCACGCTATGTGGGACAGGCTGAATGGGACAGCGATGGCATGAAGCTGTGGCTTAGTGGCCTGATTACCAACCCGTAAATGGCCAGCTACATCACCCTAACCCTGGACACCCTCAGGCCTTTGCTACGCCCGTTTGCGGTGGGGGAGCTGCTGAGCATCCAACCGATTCCGCAGGGTACCACCAACAGCATTTTCCGCCTGACCACCAGCCTGGGGCGATTCGCCCTGGTCTGTCATGAGGCACGGGTGAGTGAGGCCAGCATCCCCTTTTTCCTTGGCCTGATGCGCCATTTGGCGGCGGCGGGCATCCCCTGCCCCGCGCCCCTGACGCCCAGCCATGGTGAAGCCCTGACCTTTCCCGTGGCTGGCCGCCCCAGCGTGCTGTTGCCCTGGTTGGATGGCCATAGCCCCGCCGCGGCGACCCCTGCCCTGCTGCATCAGTTGGGGCAGCTGCTGGCCAAAATACATCTGGCGAGCAGCGATTACGCCCCCCGCCTGGCCAGTCGGTACCACCGCGACCTGATTGCCCCGCTGTGGGCGGTCAGCGCGCCGCAGGCGGATCAGGTGTTGCCAGGCAGCCATGACGTGCTGCAGGGGCTGTTGGATCGCGGCGCGGATCAACCCGCCGACGATAATCTGCCGCGTGGTGCCATTCATGGGGATATTTTCCTGGACAACCTGTTGGTCGATGAGCATGGCAAGATCAGCGGCATTTTGGATTTTAACTACGCCTGCACCGACAGCTGGCTGTATGATCTGGCCATGACCATCAACGGCTGTTGTTGGGATGACACGGCCGAGGCATTCTCCCCCACCTTGACCCAAGCCCTGCTGGCTGGCTATGAAAGTGTCAGGCCATTGACCAAGGGGCAACAGGGGGAAAACAGCGATGAACGCGCCGCCCTGCCCCCCATGCTGATTGCCGCCCTGCAACCCTATCTTCACACCCGCCTGTATGACTGGATCACCCTGCCCGACGATCCCAATGCCTCCCGAAAAACACTGCAAGCCTTTTGGCAACGGTTGCAATGGGCGTTGGGGTTGGATACGGCAGGCTGGCAACACCTATTAGGATTTTAACCCCGCATGAGCGATATTCAGCCCCTTCCCGAGTCTTTCGTTGAAATTTTTACCGATGGTGCGTGCCAGGGCAATCCAGGCCCGGGCGGCTGGGGGGCGATTTTGCGCTTTGGTGATAAAGAGCGGGAGTTGTATGGCTATGACCCCGCCACCACCAACAATCGGATGGAGCTGATGGCGGCGCTGGCCGCCCTGCAAGCCCTGACCCGCCCATGCAAGGTGCGGCTGACCACTGACAGTGAGTATCTGCGCCAGGGTATCACCACCTGGCTGCCACGCTGGCAGGCCAACGGCTGGCGCACTGCCGACAAAAAGCCGGTGAAGAATCAGGATCTGTGGCAGGGGTTGGCCATCGCCATCCAACCGCACCAGATTGACTGGCACTGGGTGCGCGGCCACACGGGGCATGCCGAAAACGAACGCGCCGATCAACTGGCACGTTTGGGCATTGTGCAACGCGGTGGCAATCCTTAACGGATTTTTCACCATAATCTTGTTGTGATGCATCATGTGCGGTTTTTAACCGTCCCAATAAACACCAGGCATCGCATAGCAGAAAAGATTGTTAATGGTTTCATTCCGCCGCTTTACCCCCGATAACGCAGATTACCATGACCCTTTATCCCTGGCTGGCCAGCTGTTGGTCGCCATGCCTGGCGTGGCTGACGTGAATTTTGATCGGGCGGTGCTGTTGCTGTGTATGCACAGCGCGCAGGGCAGTTTTGCGATTACCATCAACCGCCCCATGATCAACCTGAATTTTGCCGAAATGTGGCAACAAATGGGGCAGGAAAGTACCCCCACCCAAACCGATATCCCCTTGCTGGCGGGGGGGCCTTTAGAGGCCGATCGTGGCTTTGTGGTGCACAGCCCCGACCTGCTGCGTGATGGCACCTTACGGCTAAGCGATGATATCGCCCTGTCCGCCACGATTGAGGTGTTGCAACGGCTGGCGGGCGGTAATGGCCCCGCCAAGGCCTTGGTCTGCATGGGCTATGCGGGATGGGGGCCTGGCCAGTTGGAAACCGAGCTGCAGCACAGTGATTGGTTGTTGATGCCAGCCGATGATGACCTGGTCTTTGATACCAATTTCGACAACAAATGGCATCGCTGCTTCGCTAAGCTTGGCATCGACCCCGAACGGCTCAGCCACCTAAGCGGCAAGGCCTAAGCGATTTTGGCAAAAATCTCTGTATCCAGCTTATCCACCTTGGGGCCCAACAAGGCCAGGGTGGCGGGGGTGGCCAACACCCGCTGCGCCGCCTGTTGCAGCTGATTGGCATCGACCGCCTCAATCATCTCACTCAGTTCGGCCAGGGTTGGCACCCGCCCCAAATGCAACAGATTGTTGGCCATAAACTCTGCCCGCGCGCTGGTGCTTTCCAACCCCATCAGCAGGGAGGATTGCCATTGCGCCTTGGCACGTTGCACCTCAACCACGCTAAAGCCATCATGCGCCGCCCGCGCCAGCTCATCATGCACAACAGGCAACAGGGTGCGGATGCCAGCATCGCCCGTGCCGGCGTAAATCTGAAAGGTGCCGCAATCTTGGTAAGAGGTGGTGTAGCTGTGAATCGAATAGGCCAGGCCGCGTTTTTCCCGCACCTCCTGAAACAGGCGTGAAGACATGCCCCCGCCCATCAGCGTGGAATAGATGCCCTGGGTATAATAGGCCAGCTCATGCCGATAGGGCAGCCCGCGATAACCCAGCACCGCATGCACCTGCTCCAACTCCTTCGCCTCCAGATACTGCCCACCCTGATACAGCGCGGGTTCCACGCCATCCAACTGGCTGACGGGCATATCGGCAAAGTGCCGCTCCGCCAGTCGCACCAAATCGCCATGCTCAATCGCGCCCGCCGCCACAATCACCATTTTATCGGCGCCATAGCGTGGCTTAACAAACTGCACCACCTGATCCCGCGTGACATTTTTGATAATATCCGCCGTTCCCAGAATCGCACGCCCCATCGCCTGATTCGGATAGGCAACCCGCTGAAAATAATCGTGAATCACATCATCGGGGGTATCCAGCGCCTGGCCAATTTCCTGAAGAATCACGCCCTTTTCCCGCTGCAACTCCGTCTCATCATAGGTGGCGTTCTGCAAAATATCGGCCAGCAGGTCAATCGCCAGCGCCACATCATTTTTCAACACTTTGGCGTAATAGGCGGTCTGTTCCCGACTGGTATAGGCATTCAAATAGCCGCCAACATTCTCAATTTCCTCGGCAATTTGCTGCGCCGTGCGCCGCGCCGTGCCCTTAAAGGCCATATGCTCTAACAGATGAGCCATCCCGTTATCCTGGGGCATCTCATGGCGTGCGCCCACCCCAAACCATACCCCCAGGGTGACGGTGGCAACACCATCCATCGGATAGCTGGCTACACGCGCCCCATTGGCCAAAGTTGTCACTGTAACAGTCATTTGTCCCCCGTTTCATACTGATGCAAGCATAGAAAGTCTGTTCCCAAAGCGCAACGGCGTTGCCCATGGTGCCGCAGAAGATTTTTTGCCGCCAAAACGCTGACGACCTGTAGGGCTAATGCTCCAAATAGCCAAACCAGGCCAGCTGTGCTATAGCCATCAGATGCTAAGCTATATTTGCCGCCGCCTGCTGCTGATTTTCCCGACCCTGTTCGGCATCATGGTGTTGAATTTTATGATTATCCAGCTGGCTCCCGGTGGGCCGGTGGAGCGCACCTTGGCGGAGTTGCAGGGGCGGGGCGTGTCGGCCACCGCACGGTTAAGTGGCGCGGGTGGTGGTGACACCCTGGCACCGCCCAGCGGATCCGCCAGCCTTAGCCAAAACGCGGCCAGTGCGGACAGCAGCGCCGCCAGCCGTTATCGCGGGGCGCAGGGGTTGGATCCCGATCTGATTAAGGCCATTGAAAAGCAATATGGCTTTGATCAGCCGCTGTGGTCACGGTTTTGGCACATGATGGGCAACTACGCACGCCTGGACTTCGGCACCAGCTTTTTCCGTGACCGCGCCGTGGTGGATTTGGTTAAGGAAAAGCTGCCCGTCTCCATCTCGCTGGGGCTATGGACAACCCTGCTGGTCTATTTGATCTCTATCCCGCTGGGGATTGCTAAGGCCAGGCGGGATGGCAGCCGTTTTGACAGCTGGACCAGCGGCCTGATCGTCGTCGGCTACGCCATTCCCGGCTTTTTGTTCGCCGTTGCCCTGCTGATCGTGTTTGCGGGGGGCAGCTATTTAACCTGGTTCCCGCTGCGTGGCCTTGCCAGCGATGGCGCGGCCAGCTGGCCTTGGTGGCGGCAGGGAATCGACTATCTGTGGCACATCACCCTGCCCACCATCGCCCTGGTGATTGGCGGCTTTGCCAGCCTGACCATGCTGACCAAAAACAGCTTTGTTGATGAAATTCGCAAGCAATATGTGCTGACCGCCCGCGCCAAAGGCCTGTCGGAGCAGCAAACCCTGTACCGCCACGTCTTTCGCAACGCCATGCTGTTGGTGATTGCCGGCTTTCCCGCCGCGCTGCTGAGCATTCTGTTTACGGGGTCGGTGTTGATTGAGGTAATTTTCTCACTAGACGGGCTGGGGCTGTTGGGTTTTGAGGCCGCCATCAACCGCGACTATCCCGTCATCTTTGGCACGTTGTTCGTGCTGACCCTGCTGGGGCTGCTGCTTAACCTGCTCAGCGATATCATCTACACCGTCATCGACCCCCGCATCCATTTTGGCCATAAGGGTTAGGGGGGTGGACGAAAAAGACTTTGATTAGATCTCTAATCCACCAAATCTAATAGATCTATAGACTTCCAAGGGTGTATCTGGATCAAGTCCAGCGGCGACATTGTTTGCCCTTATTACTTGCTGAACAATGTCGCCAGCTTCAATAGGGGGGGGGGGGATTTTTTAGGCTGAAAATTTGCATTTGCAAAACCTGTCAATGTCGACTCATAATCCATTATTTTTCTCCTTAAAAAGTTAATTGTAAGATTATTAACATAGAGTTGATTTTTGTCAATCCTGAATTTTGGGGTTTGCGCCCCGACCCTATTGGCCGCGGCCAGCAACCTGGCCAATCATTTTATGACCGAACACCAGGGTTAGATTGAATGGTGCGCGTCTATCGATCTTCACGGACTAAGGATCCCGCATGAAAAGACTGTTGGGTAGCAAAATCTTGGCTTCCATTTAGCGCGGATTGAACTTCACTTCTTAACTTTTCATTTTCCTCTACCAATCTTGCATTTTCTGCCTCTAGCGCTGCATTGCTTGCACTTAACGATCTAATTTCACCAGCTTGATCGCAGACTTGACGTCCTTGACTATTAATAATTCTACCAAAACCCTGACTTTCTCCAAGAACTTCTGAGAACAGAATTCTCATAAAATTGCCATCCCTACTTTGGCGAAGATCTAATGCAAGCACAATACCATCTATTTCTTCAGGAATTCGTTGATGACATGCAATTGCCAACTGTTTTTGCCCCTCAAAACCTAAACACAAAATAGCGTTTTTGACGGCTTTTGCATTATTTACTCTTGGGTTTGTCGCGATTTTAACAATAAATTCTCTCTGATCATCAGAAATATTATCACTCGAACAATCTTCTTCATTACCGTAAAGCCGTTTATCAACAAGATGGCTTAAGCGAATTGCTAGATAGTGTAGTCATGAGATAGAAAGCATGTTATAAGTTTCCTGTTTTGTTGTTTTTAAGCAGGAGTTTTTGTTATGGATAAGACCCCGATTCACCATCGCCATGATTTATCGGACAA
>JBILMH010000021.1:0-28226 GCA_044375625.1 Alphaproteobacteria bacterium | reverse complement strand
TCATATTGGCCAACAACATCGCGGTAATCGCACAGCCGCACGGTGATGCGATCCTGCAACCCTGCCTCCGCAACCCGCTGCACCGCCGCCTGATACTGCGCCTGGCTGATGGTCAGGGCGGTGACGGTAACGCCAAATTCCTGCGCCGCCAACTCGGCAAAGCCGCCCCAGCCACAGCCAACCTCCAACACTTGTTGACCTGGTTGCAGCTGCAACGCGCGCGCCAAGGCACGGTATTTTGCCCGCTGCGCCTCAGCCAGCGATTGATCCGGCTGTTCAAACAGGGCGGCGGAGTAGGTCATGGTGTCGTCCAGCCACAACCGATAGAAATCATTGCCCAAATCATAATGGGCGGCAATGTTGCGCCGACTACCGCTGCGGCTGTTGCGGCGCAAGCCGTGGTGCAGGCGGTTAATCTGGCGCACCCACCATTTGCCCTGCAACGCCTGCGACCAAGCCTGGCGGTTTTCAGAGGCCAAGCGCAACAGGGCGGTGATGTCGGGCGATGACCAATCGCCATCGCCGTAAGATTCCAAAAAGCCGACTGCCCCCTCCAACATCAGGCGGCGAATCGGCCGCCAATTGTGGAATTGCAGCTGCGCCGATAGGGAATCAGCGCTTTGGTGCGAATCCTGCTGATGGCTGGAGGTGCCGATTAACAGGGCGGATTCCCCATGCGGAAAGATTAACCGCAATTGACCCGCGGCCAGGGGGGTCAGCGCGGCCAGCAGGCGCCGTTGCCACCAATTGGCGGGGCGATAGCCGGTTGAGCGCAACCGACGGTTATCGTTGGCAATTTTCTGTTGGCGGGCGGGGGTATGCTGAAAATTGACCAGGGCGCCATGATCGCCAAGGCTGGCAAGATCGGGTTGGTTTTGGCTGGCAAGCTGATCAGGGGGCAGATGGTTCATGGTCATTGTGATGGCAAGGTTGGTTGTTGATAAGGGATTGTTAGGGGGCGCAACGATTAATCTATGGCGGTGACACAACGGTCAACACGGCCTTCCTGATGGGGCGGTCGGCGCTTAAAGCCCGCCCCACGCAACCATAATAACAGACCATGCCAGTGAATGGCTAGCCAAACTTGCAGGGTCAGCAGCGGCCAGCGGAAAAAGGCGCGGCGCAAGCAGCGGTTGGTCAGGGGTTGTGGCTGTTGCAGCTTTAGCAGCGCGGTTAGCAGGTGGCGCGGGTGGTCGGTGGTGAGGGCGGCAGGGGAAGCGGAAGTAGGAGAAGCGGCGTCGGATGACGCCTCATGCCCCTGATATTCCTGAATCAATAGAGAGAATTGGTCGGCTTGCCATCGCACACGAAATTCATAGCGGGCATCCATCTGAATAAAGGGCGATACGTAAAACAGCTTGTTGCTGCGGTGGCGGGCGGTGCCGCCTGAATCAGCGGAGCTCTGTGGGTCGATCGCGGCCAGATAGTGATGCATTTGGCCAAAGGTGTTGCGAACCTCATACAGCAAGGCAATCAGCCGTCCATCCGCATCCTGCAGAAAATACAGCGACAGCGGGTTGAACACATAGCCCAACACGCGCGGGAAGGCCAACAGGGTAACGCGGGCAATCGGGGTGGCAATCTGCTGCTCAACCGCTATTTGCCGCACCCAGGCGGCCAGGCTGGCGCAATCGTGACGGTCGGTGGTGGAACCATGATCGCTGGGGTAGAAGCCAAAGGGGGCGAAGGCCTGTTGCTTTAGCCATCTCAGGCGATAGGGCTTGGCCGCCAATTGATCCAAATCGTGCAACAGGTAAAACAGCGGATAGCGCAGGCGGTGGCGAAAGGGATGATGGCGTTGATGCATGACCCACCCGCTTAACAGGCTTGGTTGGCTCCACCAGGGCTGCTGCACGGCTATATCGCTGGCGATGGTATTGGTGGGGGCGGGGGCGGGGTTGGCCATCAACGGTTCTCAGCCTGCCAAGGCGCGGTCACCCCCAATTGGTTGGCGATGGCCAGGGCGGCGTTCAACCCATCCTCATGAAAGCCATAGCCCGCCCATGCCCCCCCAAACCACAAGCGATCCACCCCCTGAATACTGGGCAACATCACCTGCGCCGCGATGGCCGCCTGATCCATAATCGGGTGGTGATAGCACCATTGCCCCCGCACCAATTCTGCCCTTGGCGGCACAATCGGGTTCAGGGTCAGCAACACGGGCGCCATGCCGGCGGGGGTAGCCAGATTTTGCAGACGGTTCATCCAATAGGTGACGCAAACACCCTCGGCGGGGCTGTCGCCCTGAGTCGGCACCTTAAGCGCGGCGGCATCGATCCTATAGGGTGCCAGCACGTTCCAGGCTGCCCAGGCCAGGCGGCGACGGGGCATCAATCGCGGATCATGGTGCAAAATGGCCTGATTGGCCTGGGTACGAAAGGCTGACAACACCGCCTGCTCCCGCCCGCTGGGATTGGTTAGCAGCGGCAAGATTTGTGCGCCATGCACGGCAAACACCACCTGATCAAACAATTCTGGGCCCGATTCGGTCATGATTTGTACCCCCTGCTCCAGCCGCATCACCCGCTGCACCGGTTGATTCAGGCGAAGATTCAGGCGGGGGCAATCCGCCAACAGCCGCTGCACATAAACGCGGCTGCCCCCCGTTACCGTCCGCCAGGCTGGCCGATCCCGCAGTTGCAGCAGGCCGTGGTTCAGGCAAAAGCGCATAAAGCTGGGCAGGGGGAAATCCAGGGTGCTGGCCGCTGGCATTGACCAGATGGCGGCCGTCATCGGGATCAGATGGTCGGTCAACAACCGTTGGCCAAAGCCGCGCGCCGCTACATACTGCCCCAACGTCATTTCAGCAAAGCGGGGGTCGGTGGCATCCTGGGGCGCCAGGCGATACAGGCGCAACAAATCGCGCAACATGCCCGCATAGCCCGGCTGGCACCAATTGCGCCATTGCCCCAACAGCGCCCGCGGGTGACTGCTGTATTCCAGGTTGCGGCGGGGATTGATGTTGTCCCGCAACGATACTGCAAAGGACATATCGCTGGCCTGGGTGGGTACCTGCAATTGGTTGAACAGAGCAGTCAGATTGGGATAGGTGCGTTGGTTGTAAACGATAAAGCCGGTATCGACGGGCAAGGTTGATGGCGCTTGGCCAACGGCTTGCGCCGAGGATAGCAGGGGCAGATCAACCGTGTTGGCATGCCCCCCCGCATAGTGGGCGGCCTCAAACAGCGTAACGTCATAGCGATCCCGCAACAGCCAGGCCAGGGAAAGCCCGGTGATGCCCGCGCCGATAATGGCAATTTTGTTGGATTTGGTGGGGGCAGATGATGGTGGCAAGGCGGATTCCAGAGGGATAATCATAGGAACAATCAGACGGGGAAGCAGAGGGAAAAAGACAGATTGCCGTTAAGTTAGCCCAAAGTCGCGCCAAAACAAAATGATTCGCGGCAAAAAACCTTGGTATCCGCAAGTTGGTTGTTTATGCTGATTACCCTATAGACAAAGACCCGCTTTGCGGTACTTCTTAGGGAGAAAGAGGGGATCATGTTGACTCGTCAAGGGGAAGAATTTCGCCGGGTGTTTTCGGTGTTGGTGGACAATGAACCGGGGGTGTTGGCGCGGGTGGTCGGGCTGTTCTCCGCCCGTGGCTTTAACATCGAAAGCCTAAACGTGGCACAGGTCAGCGAGGCCGACAATCTGTCGCGCATCAATATCGTGACCCGTGGCACGCTGGCCATTTTGGCGCAGGTTAAGGCGCAGCTGGGTCGCCTGATTCCTGTGCATATGGTTCTGGATCTTGAGGATTTGGGGCGGCATGTGGAACGGGAATTGGCGCTGGTTAAGGTGTTGGGCGTGGGGGATAAGCGGGTGGAGGCTTTGCGGATTGCCGATTTGTTTCGGGCGCGTTTGGTTGACAGCACCACCGAATCCTTTGTGTTCGAAATGACGGGGGCACCCGATAAGCTGAATGCCTTTTTGGATTTGATGCGCCCCCTAGGCCTTAGTGAGGTATCGCGGACGGGTGTGGCCGCCATCGCCCGCGGTTTGCAGCCGATTTAGGGTGCCCGCCTTGTCTGAACCCATGGATAGCCGCCCCCCCGCCAGCGACACGCTGTTGGCCGATCTGCATCGGTTGTTCCCTAAGCTGATTGACCTATCCCTAGGGCGGATGGAGCGGTTGTTGGCCAAATTGGGCAACCCGCAAAACCACTTGCGCAATGTGGTGCATGTGGCGGGCACCAACGGTAAGGGGTCAACCGTGGCCATGATCAGTTCCCTGCTGCGGGCGGGGGGCTATCGCGTGCACCGCTACACCTCACCCCACCTGGTGCGGTTTCATGAGCGGATTACTCTGAACGGCGTTGATATTGCTGAGGAGGCTTTGGCGGGCTTGCTGCAACGAATTATCGCGGTTAATGGCGATGATCCCATTACTTTTTTTGAGGTGACGACCGCCGCCGCCCTGTTGGCCTTTGCCGAGACCCCCCATGATGCGGTGGTGTTGGAAACAGGGCTGGGTGGGCGGTTTGACGCCACCAATGTGGTGGCCAAACCAGCCGTGACCGTCATTACCCCCGTTGATAGGGATCATCAGGAATATTTGGGCGACAGCCTGGCGGCGATAGCGGGGGAGAAGGCGGGCATCCTGAAGCCTGGGGTGCCACTGGTGCTGGCGGCGCAAGCTGAGGCCGCGGCGGCGGTGATTCTGGCACGGGCAGAAGCCCTACAAGTGCCAGTATCGATGCAGGGGCGGGATTGGAAGGCGCAATTGCAACCTGCCACGGCGGCGGCAGGGGGTATGGATGTGGGCGGCTTACGCTACCAGGGTGTGGCGGGAGGCTGGCAGCAATTGCCCGCGCCAGCACTGGTGGGCATGCATCAGGCACAAAATGCGGGGGCGGCACTGACCGCGGTGCAGCTGTTAAGGGATCTGCCGCTATCCCCCCATGCCATGGCCGAGGGCTTAACCCAGGTACGCTGGCCAGCCCGCCTGCAACCTCTGCATCATGGGGTGGCGGTGCGCGCGCTGCCATCAGGGTGGCGGTTGTATTTGGATGGGGCGCACAACCCGCATGGGGCGGCGGCGCTGGCGGTGCAATTGCAACAATGGCGCCATCCCCTATATCTGGTGATGGGGGTGTTGGCGCGCAAAGACCCCACCGCGCTGCTGAAACTGTTGTTGCCCCACGTTGACGCCCTGATCGCCATTCCGATGCCAGGGTTTGAGGAACAGCAGTTCCCGCCCGCGCAATTGTTGGAGCTGGCCAGTCAGTTGGGGTTTAAGGGAAGAATGCAGCAAGCTGAGGATTTGCCCCAGGCTGTTCAGTTGTTGGCCGTGGGGATGGGAACCGCTTCAGAGACTGAGATAGAGCCTGCAACCGTGGTCGTCGCGGGATCGCTGTATCTGGCGGGCCATGTGCTGAAGGATCATGGCTAACCCACCACCACAATCAGGAACGAAACACTTAGGTGGCTACCGTCTTCTAATTGCTGGATTTAAAGAAGGCGTTGGTGATGTTGGTGCGGGTGCTTTGCGCCTGGGCAAGGGCGGCCTCTAACGCCTGGAACCGTTGCAATTGCGATTCACGAAAGCTGTCCAGGGCGCGGTTCATGTTATCAATGCTTTTTTGGCTTGAGGTGTTGCCGCTGGATAGGGTGTTGATCGAGGAATCCAGGGTGCCGGTTGTCTGTTCCAGATATTTGTTTATCTGGGTATTCATTTTGGTGGCCAACCCGGCGGTGTAGGTGGCGGTGAAGCTGCCGCTGGTGTTGGCGACCCCGTTGTAAATAAATTCCAACCCCTTGGCCGCCCCTTTGACCACCTTAAAGGTGTTGTTGGTGGTCAATTGGATGGCGGTGGTATCGCCGCCTATATCGGCGGTGACCTTACCGCTGGCATCGACGCTGTAGTTAATCGCAACGCTGCCCGATCCCGACATGGTTTTGGCGTCAAAGTTAATCGCCTGGAACGATTGGTTGCTGGCGGTCAGGTTAAAGCTGAACAGTTTGCGAATATCGTCCAAATTGGTGGCCAGGGCGGAATCCAGTTTGGCACTATCCAGGGTCAGTTTGCCAACCGTCAGCGGGTCAACCCCCGTACCATTTTGGATGCGGGAAAATCCAATTTGGCTTAACACCGCAAAGTCTTTGGAAACCCCCGCGGTGGCGCTGGTAACTAACCCCGTTATACTGCTGCGCATGGTGCTGAAGCCTATTTCGCTGTACAGCGGGCCACTGCCAGTGCCGGGAATGTCTTCGCCATTGGCATCTTTGGTGGGGGCAAGCCGCCCACCCGTGTTCGGATCGGTTAAGGTTTGTTTGTTAATAAATTCCCGCAGATCGTTATAGGCGGTGGCGTAATTGATGATGGCGCTTTTAATCGATCCGGTATCCTGCCCAACCGTAAAATTGATGGTGGTTTGCGCATCCGCCGATCTTAAATCCAGGGTTAAGCCAGGCAGCAAATCATTGATGGTGTTGCTGGATCGGCTAAGGATGTTGCTGGTTACCGCCGTTTGACCTAGGTTCAGCCCGTCGGACAGCAAGTTATCCTGCCCCTGCAGCACAATTTGATTGTTTTGGGAGGGATCCTTGGCGCTGAATTTGATCCGTCCCCCCTCCAACGTTGCCTGGGTGTTGGTGGTGGCGGTGGTGCTGTTAACGGCGTCCAGAAATTGCCCCACCGTCATGTCGGCATTGACGCTGATGCTGCTGCTGCCCTGCAATGTTACCCCATCGCTGGCGTATTTGTTGATGGTCAGGCTTTCGGTGCCACTGGGAAAGCTAAAGCCGCTAAGGGCGCTGCCCAGGGTTTGAGTTAGGCCTGTCACGGTGCGGGAATACAACGGCTGAAGCCCCGTCAGGGTGGTGTTGCCGGGGGAGGCATCAACGGTGGTGCTATAATTGTCCAGGGTAAATTGGGCATCTTGGGCTTGGCTTAGGGTGCGTTTGGCCACCATGGTGCCGTTGATGCTGGTTGCTAGACCCAGATTTTGCAGCACGCCATCGCCGTCGGTCATTTTGATGGTGTTGGCCACCCCAGTTTTGTCAGAGCTTAGGACTAGGGTGAACACCCCAGGGGTAATGTTGACAATGCTGGCGGTGACGCCTGTGGCATTTGTGCCGGTGTTAACCCCGTTTATCTTATCGCGGATGGAGTTCAAGGTATCGTTGGCGGCAACGCTGATAGCGGCACCGTTGATAGCAAAACTGCCGGTATAGCCCAACGCGGTCGTGCTGCTGGTGCGGTTGGTAGCCGCAATTTGGTTGTTGGTTGCGCGCTGAATGACCGACATGCTGTGGTTGCCCGCCGCCGCACTGTTGAGGGCGGTAATGCCCATCATGCTATCAAAACTGGGCGCTGTGCCGCTGGTTCGGGTGGTTGATCCGCTGGCCAATTTGCTTTGGAAAATATCGTTGGATTTGTCAAAAGACAATTTGCCGTACAACAGGCTGGCGCTATCCTGCAGGCTTTTTAACTTGGCACGCAGATCGTTGTAGGCGGTTATTTTTTGGGTGTTGGTGTCAATGGTGCTTTGAATCCGATCAATCGGGATTTTTTTGACCTTGACCAACGCATCCACCGCTGCCTGGCTATCAAAGCCCGCCAAATTCTTAACACTGACCTTATTGGTTTTGGGGTCAATGTTAATAGCGCCCGTGTTGATCGCGTCCGTGGTTGCCATTTTCCCGCTTTTGCCCCTTGCTGATTGTGCGCAAGCCTTAAGGCGACCATAAAGGCCGCCAACGACTTAAGATTAGCCTGGCCAGCTTAAAGAACGGTTAAGTGTAGCGCCCCCTGAACCGCTATTGGTAAGGGGGCAGGGGGTAGGGCAAATAGCGGGGGAGCGGTTTGGCTTATTTCGGCGCCAGCAACAGGATCATTTGGGTGCTAGCACCATCATCATTTGGGTGCTAGCACCATGATCAGCTGCATCCCCTCCAGCTTGCTGGCCGATTCAACCTTGGCGACATCGGCCAACAGATCTTGCACCTTAGTGATGACGGCCACCCCGACCTCCTGGTGCATCATTTCACGGCCACGGAAGCGCAGGGAGACCTTAATTTTGTCGCCTTCAGCCAAAAATTCCTTCATGGCCTTGATTTTGATTTGCAAATCATGCTCACCGATGCGGGGGCGCAGCTTGATTTCCTTAATCTCAACAATCACCTGCTTTTTCTTGGCCTCAGCCCGCTTTTTCTGCGCCTCATAGCGGTATTTGCCATAGTCCAGAATTTTGCAGACGGGGGGCTCGGCTCCTGGTGAGATTTCCACCAAATCCATGCCGGCCTCATCCGCCTGGGCAAGGGCTACGCGCGTGGATACCACCCCGACATTTTCGCCGTCACTGCCAATCAATCGCACCTCAGGCGATGTGATTTGTTCATTAATTCTGGTTCCGTCGCTGTTGGCGGGGGGTGTTGGCGGGGTGTTGGCGGGTCGTGGTGGGCGCAAAGGAGGACTCTCTCTTAATAAAAGGAATGATGGGGTTAAGGTTGGGGTTGTGGGGTTAGGGTTTGGTTAAGATTGGTATCTTGGGCGACATCTTGGCGGCTTTGCACCTCCTGCGTCAACCGTGCTAACAGCTGATCCAGGGGCATGCTGCCCAAATCTTGGCCACCACGCAGGCGGACGGCGACCGTGCCTGCCGCGGCCTCAGCATCGCCAACCACCAGCACATAGGGGATTTTGGCCAGTTGGGCGTTGCGAATTTTTTTCTGCATCCGCTCGGTCGAGTCATCAACATCAACCCGCAGCCCGCCCGTGCCGGTCACTATCGGCGCGTCGAACAGGGTTTGGCGCACCTGTTCGGCATAGGCGTTGTGGCGATCAGCAATCGGAATCACCCGCGCCTGTGTCGGCGCCAACCAGGTGGGGAACGCGCCCGCGTAATGTTCGATTAAGAAGGCGACAAAACGTTCATGGGTGCCCAGCGGGGCACGGTGAATCACATAAACCGGATGATCGCCACCATCCTCCCCCGTGTAGCGCAGGTTAAAGCGGTCGGTGGCCAAAAAGTCTAATTGATTGGTGGAAATCGCGTATTCGGTACCGATAACGCTTTTGATCATAAAATCGATCTTGGGGCCGTAAAAGGCCGCCTCCCCCACCACCTCAACAAAGGGCAGTCCCGATTCCACCATAGCTTCTTGCAGCAGTTCCATGGCGGCAATCCATTTTTCTGGCTCATTGACATATTTGTCCAGCTTGTTCAGGTCGGGTTTGGAAAAGCGCATGTAGAAATTGTCGATACCAAACAGCTTGTAAAAGCGGGCATGCAGATGCATCACCTTTAAAAATTCGGCCTTGGCTTGATCATGGCGGCAGTACAGATGGGCATCGTTCATGCACATGCCGCGCACCCGCATCAGGCCGTTTAGGCCGCCGCTGGCCTCATAGCGAAAGACATGGCCATACTCACTGACCCGCAGTGGTAGGTCGCGGTAGGATTGGGGCTTAGCCAGAAAAACTTGGTGGTGGTGCGGGCAGTTCATGGGGCGCAGCCGATACCGCTCATCCTCAATCTCAATCGCCGCATACATATCGTCTTGGTAATAGGGCAGGTGGCCAGATTGATAGTACAACTGCTCCTTCGCCAATACGGGGGTGGCGACCCGCACATAGCCCTCCCGCCGCTCCTCCTGCATCGATAACCATTGCAGCTCATCACGCAGGACGACACCAGCGGGCAACCAGATGGGCAGGCCGCGGCCAACCGCGTCGGTCAGGCTGTAAATCTCCAACTCCCGCCCCAGCTTGCGATGGTCGCGCTTTTCGGCCTCCTCCAGGCGATGGAGATAGGCGGCCAGCTGATCTTCATTCGCCCAGGCGGTGCCGTAAATCCGTTGCAGCATGACGTTGTTGGAATCGCCGCGCCAATAGGCTCCTGCCAGTTTGGTCAGCTTAAAGGCGGTGCCCAGATGGCGGGTGGAAGGCAAATGGGGGCCACGGCACAGGTCAATAAAATTGCCCTGGCGATACAGGCTAATCGGCTGGTCATCGGGGATGCTGGCGATGATTTCGGCCTTGTAATGCTCCCCCATCTCCTTAAAAAATGCGACCGCCTGGTCACGATCCCATTCTTCACGGGTGATTTTTTCATCGCGTTTAACGATTTCCCGCATCCGCGCTTCGATGGTCAGCAGGTCGTCGGGGCTAAAGCTGGTTTCGCGGTAAAAGTCGTAATAAAAGCCATCCTCAATCGCGGGGCCAATGGTGACTTGGGTTTCGGGAAACAGCTCCTTCACCGCCTCTGCCAACACATGGGCGGCATCGTGGCGCAAAATCTCCAACCCCTCAGGCTGATCGCGGGTGATTAGGGCAACATTGGCGGAATGGGTTAGGCGAAAACTTAGGTCGCGCTGCTGCCCATTCACTGTCCAGGCCAAAGCCTTTACCGCCAATTGCTTGGCCAGGGCAAAGCCATCAATCGGGTCGGCTGTTTCAACAGTTTGATCGGGCAATTGTAGCTGCAGGGGCATGGTCATTGTAACATGGTCATCGTGGTGCACGCATTACAGGCCGCGCGGCGCCGGGGGAGTCAAAACAGGCAAGATCGCCGATAAGGTCGCGGCCTTAGGGGCAACCTGGTTGCGGATTAAGTCGTTGAGTGTCGTCATGCCAGTCATTTTGAAAGCCTAACCCCATTTTGCGGGCAAAATCAAGGGGGGCGGCGTTTGGTTCGCCGTTCTGTCTGATTGGCATTCGCCATTCCCACCACTCCGTCGTCATCCTACCTCTGCCATTCCCACCACTCCGTCGTCATCCTCCGCGAAAGCGGGGGATCCATAGGGCGGAACTGCCCTAGTTGCTGGCAACAATGCTCTGGATCTCCGCCTGCGCGGAGATGACGACCTGTGATGTGGGTGCGTCGTGTCCATTGCCACCACTCCATCGTCATCCTAGCCCCGCCATTCCCGCCACTCCGCTGTCATCTCCGCGTAGGCGGAGATCCAGTGTCCTGGCACCACTTACCACAACCGCTGCCCCGCATGGATCCCCCGCTTTTTCTTATAATAGGGGCGGAGATGACAATGGAGAAACAGTGATGTTAGAGAAAAATCATATGGAACCGTTTTTAGAGTCGCATCACCCGCTAAGCCAGCGGTTCAATCAGCTGGTCGATGCCGGTTTGGCGGATGGTTGGCCAGAAAAAGTCACTGCGGCTGGCCATGGTGTGACGATAAAAACGTCCCCAATCGGTGGTGGCGGCGGAATCAACCTGCAACCCCAAATGATCCAGCAACCGTTGCCCCTCCTTACTGTACCCCACCGCGCACACTTGGGCAGGAAAGCGGATTAGCCCGCTGTCGGCCAGGTTGTTCAGCGCCATGCAAATCAACTGCGAAAAACTCCGCCGCGCTGCATGGTCGCGATGGTCAGGCAGCAAAAAGATGCTCGAAATATACCAATGTTGGTGGCCGCCCTGGTTCAACACCTGGCTTAGGGTGACGGGGCGCAGTGCCGATTCCTCAATACTATTGGTGGCTAGCGCATCCAGGTTACCCTCCGTCAATGGCCACATCCCAAAGCTGCCGATAAGTTTTTCATCCTGAAACAGCATCATGGCGCCATGGGCAAATTTGGATAGCCAATCACTGGCCACATCGATTGGCCAGCTGGCCTCGTTATAAATATCTTTGGCCGTATCGTTCAGCAAAACCAACTCCTCCCGCGATTTGGGCGGACGCAGGGTATAGCGGTCTAAGCGAAAAAAGGGGTGATAGGCCATGCCGCGCATCCGATTCTGTGGCGATTGCAATTGGGGGATATAGGGTTGGAATGACGATAATCGAATCTGCCACGGCGGTGGTTGTCAATTGGTTAAGACGGGGGTGGAGATGACTCGGTGCTGGCCTCAACCTCAGCCTGGTGGAGGCGGGAGGAGGTCAGGGCGGTTAGAATGCCCTGCAATAGGTACAGTTCGCCCTGGCTGTAGGGAGTTTTTTGGAACAGATTCTGAATTTTGCGCCATTTGATGCGGTGCAGGTTGAGGTTGTCGATAAAGCCCGTTGCCACCAGCTTTTCCCCCAGCCGTTGCAGGAAAAAGTCCAAATCGGCCTTGGGCGCTAAGGGCGCGGGGGGGCTGGTGCTGCCAATGCTGGCCGCCGCGCCCGTCGGGTCGGACAGGCTGTTCAACCGCAATTGCCAGGCCACCACCAACACCGCCTGCGCCAGGTTGAGGGAGGAGAAGTGGGGATCGCTGGGGATGCTGACCATCTGGTTGGCGGGGGCAATGTCGGCGTTTTCCAACCCCGTCCGCTCTGGCCCAAACAGGATGCCCAACGGCGTGCCGTTTTGTAGATGGCCATGCATCTGGACGGCGGCGGCGGGCAAATCGGCAAAGGGTTTGTTGAGGTAACGGTTGCGGTCGGTGGTGGCGATGACCACCGCCAAATCGGCGATGGCGGCCTCAACCGTCGAAAACACCTGCGCCCCGGTCAGCACATTATCCGCGCCCGCCGATACCGCCAGCGCGACACTGCCATCCCAATGGCGGCAGGGGTTAACCAGGCGCAGGCGGTTAAAGCCCATGTTGGCCATGGCGCGTGCCACCGCGCCGACATTTTCGGGCAGTTGCGGCCGCACCAGGATAAAGACAGGTTGCAACAGGGGTTGTGATTCGGGTGGGTGAGAGGTCATGGCTGTGTTCATGGCTGTGTTCATGGCTGGGGCTTGCTGTTTTTGGGTAGATTTTGGGCAGATTCAGAGCGGGGCGGTTCGCGCTCCACCAGCCAGTTGGCTTCATCCGTTAAGGCAGAGTTCAGGCTGATCAGGCAGTGGTTAAGGGTTGCCCGCCCGCGCCGTTCCACCACCAGCCGCTGCCACAGGCGTTGCAAATCCTCAAAACGCGGTGGATAGGCGGTCTGGCCAATGTGATGCAGCGCGCGTGCCAGCACCCGCCAGCGCACCTCAGGCAGGCTGGCCAGCAGGGCGCGGTGGTTCAGGCTTAGGCTGCCATTGGTGGGGGTCACACTGACGGCAGCCGCCCAAAATTGCTCCACCGCCTGCTCCACCACTTGGCGGGCGTCTTGCAGGCGCAGGCTGGCCATCGCCAGGCGATCGCTGGGCAACAAATCGGGCTGATCGGCCAGCAGTTGGCGGATGCGGACGCGGTCAAAACGGCCATCCTGATTGCTGGGATCCTCAATCCACGCCTGCCCCCGCGCCTGCAAATAGGCGATGCAATCCTGGTGGCGGGTGGTCAGCAGCGGGCGGACAATATGCCCCCAGGGGCGGGCGATCACCGCGGCGGGCGCGGCCAGGCCGTACAACCCACTGCCCCGTTTGAGCCGCAGCAGCAAATGCTCCGCCACATCGTCGCGCTGATGCGCGGTCAGCAGCACCGGCCAGCCGTTGGCCTGGCACCACCCCTCCAACAGTTGATAGCGCGCCTGGCGGGCGGCGGCCTGCAAATTGCCGCCCAAATCCTGCTGGGGGCGGGGTGTGGGGGCGTGGGTGTGGAGATGTTGGGTCGCGTCGTCGCGCTGCCAGGTCAGGGTGTGGTGGGGGATGCCCAACACGGCCAGCCAGGCCTTGACCTGATCCGCCTCAGCGGTCGATTCAGGGCGCAGGCGGTGATCGACGGTCAGGCCGCAAATCGCGTCCCCTGCTGTTCCGCCGTTTTCTTTTGCCCAGTCCGCGGCCAGCAGTATGAGGGCGAGGCTGTCCGCCCCCCCCGATACCGCCACCGCCAGGCGGGGGGGCGCCGATGGGTCAGCGGTGGGTAACAGCGCGCCAAGTTGGCTGGCAAAAACGGTTTCAATCGGCATGTCGGTCAGGCTATCAGCAAAGCGGGCGGGCTGCCTTAAAAAAATAGGCGCGCTGGCCAACCCTGGCAGAATAATTGGCGAATATTATGGTATGGTTTTCTGCATTTTGGACGGGGGTGGTGGCCAGTTTTTACCAGATGTTAAGGCTTCTTCGGCGACGCTAAGACAAAAGGGATTGGGCGGTTTTTTCTTGCTGCACACCAACAGGCACTTGCGCTTTTGGTATGGGCATTTTAAGAATTAACCTTACAAATTTCTTTAGGTCGGTTTCATCGGCTATTCTTTTCTTTACGGCCTTCTTACCCAGGTGTTTCCCAAATGATTGCACACGGCATGGTTTTTTCGGATACAGCCAAACAGGCGATGGCGCGCAGCCTGATGCTGATGGGGCTGGCGGTTGCGGTGATGATAGCCGCTGGATCGCAGGCGATGGCGCAGGTTCAGAGCAAGGATGAGACCAAAGGTGGTGGCCAGGTGGTCAGCCAAAGCGGCAGTGTGGTGACCGATCGCTCTGGTCAGCCCCTATCGGCGCCCCAGGCGGCCGCTGGCGCCAAAGAATTTGCCGATGATGACCCGTTTGAGGGGTTGAATCGCGGCATCTTCGCCGTCAATCGCGGCCTGGATATTGCGGTGATTCGGCCGTTGGCGCGTGGCTATCAAACCGCGGTTCCCGATGGGGTGCGCGACAGCGTGCGCAATTTTATCAGCAATCTGGGTGCCCCTGTAGATTTCCTGAACAGCCTGTTGCAGGGCAAGGTAAGCGATGCTGGCCATGTTTTTGGCCGCTTCCTGACCAACACCGTGTTGGGGGTTGGCGGGCTGTTTGACCCCGCCAGCGATTTTGGCGTGACCAAGGTGGATGCCGATTTTGGCCAGACCTTGGGGCATTATGGGGTGGGTACGGGTCCCTATTTGGTGTTGCCGTTGATGGGGCCGTCCGATTTGCGTGATGCCCTGGGGGGTGGGGTAGATATGGTGGCCGATCCGGTGCCAGAAACCCTGTTTCCGCATCAAAGCCGTATGAGTTGGCAAGCGGCGCGTTACGCGACCATGGGCATTGATTTCCGCGCCCAAAACATGGCCTTTATTGACGATATTTTTGAAACGTCGGTTGATCCCTACACCACCTTCAAAAGCTTTTACCTGCAACGGCGG
The DNA here is from genome assembly GCA_044375625.1 of Alphaproteobacteria bacterium. Classification (GTDB taxonomy): domain Bacteria; phylum Pseudomonadota; class Alphaproteobacteria; order CAISOG01; family CAISOG01; genus CAISOG01. Next base: position 13,340 of record JBILMH010000021.1, on the reverse strand, counting down.
GCGCATTTGGTGGGTGAGGATACGGGTGCAACCGATGCGGGCGGGGATGCCTGGCAACAGTTTCAGCAGGAGGAGCAGGAGATGAAGCCGTCCTTGCAACCTTCGCCGAGATCTTCGCAGCCTTTGCAGCAGCCCCCGCAGCAGCCATCTGTGACCAATTCCAATAAAGCGGGCAAAGCCGTGGGAGGAAAACCATGATCGCGCTTCGTCATCATCGCCTTTCGGCTGTCATGCTTGTGATGCTGATGGCTGTTTGGGGGGATGCCCCCTCTGCCCAGGCGGCTTCGGCCACCAACGCTGCCCCTGCCGCCCCAGCCGCCCCAGCCACAAAGACCAACAGGCCGGTGGACAAGAGCGCGCCAGCTGCCAGTACAGCCGCCAGTACAGCTGCCAAAGCTCCGTTGCCCAACACGCCTGAAAATTTTGTCAGCAGCCTAAGCCAGCGTGCGATCAGCTCATTAACCGCGTCGGGTATCAGCGATGCCGAGCGTGAAACGCGCTTTCGCGAGCTGTTTTTGTCGTCTTTTGATGATTTAACCATTGCCCGCTTTGTGTTGAGTTCCTATTGGCGGGTGGCGACTGAGGCGCAACGCGGCGCCTTTCGTGACCTGTTTCGTGAGGTGTTGGTGCGAACCTATGCCCGCCGCTTTGCTGGCTATCATGGCGAAACCCTGACGGTGCAGGATAGCCAGGCAGTGCCGCAGGGGGGGGGCGCTGTCGTGCGGACGGTTCTGAACCGTAACGCCGAACCACCGGTTCAGATTGATTGGCGGTTGAGTCAGTCAGCAGATGGCCAATATCGGGTAATCGACCTGGTGGTGGAGCGGGTCAGCATGAGCGTGACCCAGCGCAACGAATATCTGGCGCTAATTCAACGCAATGGCGGCAATGTCGATGCCCTGATTGCCGCGTTGCAACAACGGTTGGATAAACCGTAACGCCAATCCGCTAACCGCTTAACCATTCCTGAAAGAAAGGAACCACGCATGGATCCGACGATTGCCGAAAGCGCCGATACCGCTGCCAGCGCTGTAACCAGCACGGTGGCCACCGCCGCCGATTTGGCCGCCGCCACCGCCCTTAACGCCAATGCCGCTCTTGACAAATGGTTGGATCAGCTGGCCTATCCCAGCCTGATAACCCTGTTGGCGCTGGCGGTGTATTTGCTGGTAACGCTGAATGTTGGGCGCGCGCGCGGGCGTTTTAACGTGCCCGCCCCGCAAACCACCGGCAATGCCGATTTTGAACGGTTTTTTCGGGTGCAGCAAAACACGTTGGAACAGTTGGTGTTCTTTCTGCCCGCCCTGTGGCTGGCCAGTTTTTACGGCTCGGCGAAGCTGGCGGCCTTATTAGGGATGCTGTGGGTTGGGGGGCGTTTGGTCTATGCCAATGGCTATTATCGGTCGCCAACCGTTCAAAAACGCATTCCAGGCTTTTTGGTGGCGGTTGTGGCCAGCGCTTTGCTATGGCTGATGGCGATGATTGGGGTGGCAAGAGTTCTGCTGTAGCGGGCTATAGTCATTCCACTTTAAAAATCTACAGTGCTGCAAATATCACGATCTCTGCGATACGGTGCTCATGTACTTCCGTGTACACTCCGCTCCGTTTCTCGACCTCGTAACATTTTCGCAGGCTGTATATTTCTAAATTGGAACAACTATAAATCGAACCCCGCGCTGTGGCAGCAAAAAACTGTTTAGCGGTAAAATCCCCGTTCTAAGGATTGGCATTTTTCGGCTTAACATATCTGCCGACATTGCCGAACAGCTGCTGAATAATGGGGGGTTTTTCGCCAATCGTTTCAATCTTGCGGTTGGTGGCCTCAACCTTGTCGGCCTGTTCGGGGGTTTGGGTGTCGATAGAGCTTACCACCCCCTCAGGATCAAAACCGATGCTGACCACCGCCGCCTCAGTGGTTTCAGGGCGGAAAAAAGCGCTGTAGCGTTGGGTGGTGGTGGCGTAATACCAGTTGTTGGTAAAGGGCGATTCATAGGTGGGGCTGCCCAACAGGGATTGCACCTCTGACTTTTTGCTGGTGCCAACCGTAAGCTGGCCTAGCTTTGCGGTATCCACGGGGTTGCCCCGCTGTTGGATGTTCGGGCTGCACGCGGCACTAAGCAGCAGCAGGCCGGCAATGCTTGCCGACTGTAGGGTGTGTTTGGTAAAGCTAAGATACGGTTGAGACAAGAGAGCGACCTTTTTGCTGCAATTTTTTAAAAGAGGAACCACCATGTTTTCTGATCATACCGATGACCATAGCGATCCTTACCAACTTTTTAAAGAGTGGTTTGCATTGGCCAGCGCGGCCGAGCCAATTTATCCCGAAGCGGTAACCTTGGCCACGGCGGCGGCAGGGCGCCAGCTGGCGGCGCGGCCGATTGCGCGAATGGTGCTGCTGCGCGGTCATGATGCCGACGGCTATGTGTTTTACAGCAACAGCCATAGCCGTAAGGGGCAGGAATTGGCCGCCAATCCCCATGCCGCGCTGTTGTTTTACTGGCGGCAACCGATAAGCCGTCAAATTCGGATTGAGGGGGTGGTCAGCGCCACCAGTGAAGAGGAATCGGATGCCTATTTCCGCGGACGGCCACGCCAAAGCCAAATCGGCGCCTGGGCCAGCCAGCAATCTGCCCAGCTATCCAGCCGACAAGAGTTGGAAGATCGGATGCGTCAGTTTGAGCAGCAGTTTGCCGACCAACCCGTGCCGCGCCCCCCCCATTGGCATGGCTATCGCCTGCGCCCCCAAGCCTATGAATTTTGGCAGGAACAGCCCGCCCGCCTGCATGAGCGCCTGGTTTTCACCCGTGATGGCTATGCTGAGGCAGCGTCGGCCTGGCAACGCAGCTTGCTGTATCCGTAAAGGAAAGACACCATGACCGCGCCGCACATCCCTAAGGCTTCTGCGTCGCCAGCAGCAGACGCTGGCCGCCATAGCCCCCCCGTTCGTGGACAGGCGCGCCAACGGCTGATGCGGTTGGCCAGCATCGCCAGTTTGGTGGTGGCAACCAGCATGATTGTCGCCAAGCTGTTAACCTGGATGCTAACCGATTCGATTGGCATGTTGGCCAGTTTGGCCGATTCGCTGTTGGATCTGGTTGCCTCCGCCGTGACCTTTTGGGCGATTCGCGCCGCCGCCGCCCCCCCCGATGAGGAGCATCGCTTTGGCCATGGTAAGGCGGAGCCGATTGCCGCCCTGGCGCAGGCCGGCTTTGTGATTGGTACCAGCGTGCTGGTCGCGGTGCAGGCGGTGCATCAGCTGACCAACCCTGTGCCGCTTAGTCATGTTGGGGTGGGGATGGCGGTGATGGCGGCGGCCTGCGTGCTGACCGGTGGGTTGGTGCTATTGCAACGGTGGGTCTATCACCAAACCCATTCGGTGGCGGTTAAGGCCGATTCCCTGCACTATCAGGCCGATTTGGGGATCAATTTGGTGGTGCTGTTGGCCTTTTGGATTACCGATCTGGTCGGTTGGTGGTGGTTGGACGGGGTGATGGGTTTGGGTATTGCCCTGGTCCTGTTGCGCAGCGCCTGGCACATTGGTCGCAGCGCGATGGACATGCTGATGGATCGCGAACTGCCCGATCATGAGCGGGCGTTGATCGTGCAAACGGTGCAACAGCATGGCGGGGTGGCCAGCCTGCACGATCTGAAAACCCGTATGGCGGGCGCGGATCGCTTTATCCAAATGCATCTGGAAATGGATGGCCAGCTAAGTTTGTACCAGGCGCACGCGCTGAGCGATCAGGTGGAGGAGGCGTTGCGGCAGCTGTTTCCCCAGGCGGAGATTATCATCCACCAAGATCCGGTGGGGGTGGAAACCATTCCCGACATGGCCAAAGTTTGACCGCCAAGGTGTGATGGCGCTTAAGCCGCTAACCCTGGGTCTATAGCCTTAGCTATCCAGCTCAACATAATGGGCAACAGGCGGCAGCCCCGACAGGCGATCTTGCAACAGGGTGCGGAACGATGGGCGCGATTTAACCCGAACATACCAATCCTTGGCCGCCAATTGGCGATCCCAGGGAACATCGCCGATATAATCCAGCACCGACAAATGGGCGGCGGCGGCACAATCGGCCACGCTGAAATGATCGCCAGCCAGCCAGTTACGCCGTTCGGCCAGATAGGCGATGTAGTGCAGATGGTACAGAATATTTTCACGGCCAGCGCGAATGGCGGTCGAATCGGGCTCCCCCAGGCCAGAAAAGCGCTTAATAATCCGCTCACCCAGCAGATTTTTGGTCACCTCGCTGTTAAATTTTTCATCAAACCAGCTGATTAGGCGGCGGGTTTCGGCACGTTCGCCCAGGGTCTGCCCCAACAGGCTGGGGGTCGACTCCAACTCCTCCAAATACTCCACAATCGCCTGACTGCCTACCACCGGTTGATCATTGGCCTCAATCATCACCGGCACTTGGCCAGCGGGGTTGATGGCCAGAAATTCGGGGCGCCGTTGCCAATAGGATTCCACCTCTAACCCAACCGGCAAGCGCTTTTCGCCCAAAACCAACCGTACCTTGCGGGAAAAGGGGCACAGCGGGAAATGATACAGGGTGCGAAAGCCAGCCTCCTGTTGGGGATGCTGGGCGCTGGCATAGGACATCTTTGGCTCCTCAGATGATTGGGGATGGGGTTAGAGTTGGGGGCACTGACCAACAGGCGTTAGGCCATGTATTGGCCACCGTTGATTGACAGCGTTTCACCATTAACAAAAGCGGCACGGTCATCAACCAGGAACAGCACGGCGTGCGCCAATTCCTCAGCCATGCCCAACCGACCAGCGGGGATGGCGGCGATAACCTTTTGCAGCACTTCGGGTTGGACGGCGGCCACCATTTCGGTGTTGATATAGCCTGGGGCAATGGCGTTGACCGTGATCCCCTTGCTGGCCGATTCCAACGCCAAGGCCTTGGTAAAGCCGATAACCCCCGCCTTGGCCGCGCCGTAGTTGGTTTGGCCAACCTGACCCTTTTGGCCGTTGATGGAGGCGATGTTGATGATGCGGCCATAGCTGCGGGCGCGCATCCCCTCAATCACCTGGCGGCTCATGTTAAAGCAGGAGTTCAGGTTGGTAACCAGCACCGCCGTCCACTGGTCAGGGGTCATTTTGTGCAAAAAGCCATCGCGGGTGATGCCAGCGTTGTTTATCAAAATCTCAATCGGCCCCAAATCGGCCTCAACCTGTTGCACGCCCGCGGCGCAGGCATCGAAATCGCTAACGTCCCAGGAATAGGCGGGAATTTCCGTTTGCTCCGTAAATTTTTTGGCGGCGGCTTGGTTGCCAGCAAAATTAACCGCAACGCGATGCCCCGCTTGTTTTAACGCCCAGGCAATGGCGGCACCAATGCCGCGTGTTCCCCCTGTTACCAATGCAACCCGACTTGACATGGCCAATACTCCCTTAACATGAAAACCAAGGCTTTAAGATGTAGGCAATTCAGCGGGGTTTGAGAAGGGGGAATTTGCAATAGCTGTCCTAACCGCTCCACCACCCTACCACCGATCCGACCAGCGCCACCGTTTCCAGCGACCATGTTTCCTCTTGCAAGGGATGCAGTTTTAGCAGGCGCAGCTGCCCCTGATGCCATTGCAACAGGCGGCGGGGCAGAAATTGCCCCTCATGACAAATCAGCACCAGTCGATTCGGCGCCAGCGGGCGGTCGGGATCGACATACAGCAAATCGCCCTGCATCAATTGCGGTTGCATGCTGGTGTCGGGCACCCGAAAGGCAAAAGCGCTAGGGCTGTTGGCCAATTGCGGCGGGGCGGGCACCCGTTGCGGCTGTGTCATGGCATCGGCCATCGTCTGGCTGCTGAAACGCAGGGGGATCATTAGGGGGGCGGCCAAGCCATCCAGGCTTGCGGGAAGACTTGTTGACGGCAGGCTGCTGATCCCCGATGGCGGGGGCAGTTCAGCCGATAACGGTGCGGGCATTGTGTCAACAGCGGGCGCCGATAGCCCGAGCAAATCAACCGGGTGACATTCCAGGGCTTGCGCCAAGCGGTTAAGCCAGTCGATTGTCAGCCGCCGTTGCCCCTTTTCCAGCTTATCAATCTGCCCCTTGCTGGTGCCAACCCGATCCGCCAGTTGTTGGAGGCTTAGGCCTAAGGCATGACGACGGGGGCGCAGAGCGTTAATCATCCTCTTAGCCTAGCAGCTTTCAACCAAAAGTCAACAAAATGGATACGGATCTTGCCAATCGTATCCAAATTGGATACAGCTGTGGGCATGAAACTGTCTTGCTACCTTACCCTTCACGATCTCAGCGTTAGCGATTTTGCCGCGCGCCTTGGGATCGGCAGCCGTATGACCCTGTATCGCTATGCCACCGGCTTACGTCGTCCCAACGCCGCGATGCTGGCGCGTATCCACCAGCTGACCGATGGCATGGTGACGGTTGAGGATTTTCCCGTTGTTCGGCCAGAAAGGCCAGCGAAAAAAGCCGACAGCACGGGGGCTGTCCCCAAAAAGCGGGGTAAGAAAAAAACCTATCCCGATTTGTCGCCGGTGGTACAAACCGCCATGCAGGATCTGGGGGATCGCGCCGATTATCAAGCGTCAAAGGGCTTTTGGCTGGCGGGGCGTCCCGTTTCGCTGCCAACACTGATAGCCGCCGCCAACCAGGTGCGGGTGGCAATGGGGCAATGCCCGCTGCCCTATCCGCTGGCCAACCCTCTGGGCCCCGATGGTCGGCCGCAAGAATCCCTTCAGCAGGCCATCGGCCAGCTCTGATTTTAAGCCAACCCCCGATAGCCCTGCTCCGCCAGCCCAATTCTCCTCCAGCCTCCAAGGACTAAGCGATGACCACCCCCACTTCAAAAATGGCCACAGAAATGGCTACCTACTGGCACAGCACCACCGTGGAGCAGCGGTTGGCCTCAGCGAAGGACTAAGCGATGACCACCCCCACTTCAAAAATGGCCACAGAAATGGCTACCTACTGGCACAGCACCACCGTGGAGCAGCGGTTGGCCTCAGCGGCGGCCGTTTTGCGTCGCCTGCCCGGAGCCCTGCCCCGCACCAAGCTGACCAGCTGGCCAGAGGTGATTCACAGCACGCGAGAGGCCTATGGCTGGAATGCCAGCCAGTCGCGACCCATCCCCCCCCATCCCCAGGATATTCAGGCGATGGATCAGGCCTTGGAATGGCTTTTTTGGCTAACCGAGGGGGATCGCAAATTGGTATGGGCGCGCGCCTGCCGCCTGCCATGGCGGGGGTTGGCCGAAATGGATGGGCGGTCGCATGTGACGCTGCGCAAATTGGTGCAGGCAGCCTATCAGCATATCGCCCACCAGCTCAACAAACAGGGGCGCTGACGTGCTGGCCTTTAGGGATTTAGCGTTAGGGGTGGCGTTGCGCCGCCCTGCAAGGCCATCAAAGGGTTACTGTAGCCAGACGCTGTTGTTGGCCGCCTGCTGACCAAATCCAGCCAGGGGGATAAGGCTTGGGCTTTCCGCCAATTCCTGACACAGCTTGGTGGCCTCATTCAGGGCATCGTTCAACGGCTGTTCCCGCCAATCCTTAAACCAATGCGGCGCTTGCTCCGCTTCCTCGCAACGGGCGGCCACCTCATCCAACAGGGCAGACATGGTCAACATTTCCAGCATGTTGCTTTGGGTAAACTGATAGCGATAAAAGAAAATAGCGGTTGATAAGCTGTCAATCGGCAGGCTGCACCAGGGGTTTTCATCAACGAAATACAAAGTGGTTCGTTTTTGGCTGCTTTCCTTAGGGCTCTTGATATAGGCATAAGGGTCGAATTTCAGCTTTTCCAGCAGCTGGGCGGCGATTTCCGCCATGCGAAAGACCGCTTTGGGTGCCAGGCTGCGCCATTGAAAAACCCCTGTATGTCCAGCTTCCTGCAAGCGACCCTGAATCTCGTCAAACAGGGCGCGGGCACCAAGGCGTTCATAGGGCAATCCCCCTTCATCCGCCTCGCAAAAAATTCGCGCCTGCATCAGCAATTGCTTGCTATCAAAGAAATGCCAGGGATTGCGTTCTTCGAACCAGCGATTGCTGATTCTGCTGTCACTTAACATGATTTGCACCATGGCTATTTACCTGTCCAGTACCACCGTGATTGTTACCTATCACGACTACCTAGTTGTTGGGGGCACGAAATCATTCGAACCATGGTGTCAGTATGGCGTGAATTGGTAAAAGGTCGGTAAAGACGTGACAACCCCTTGTAGGAATGGGGGTTATGGCCTTAAGGTGGGGCTATCACCGCCCGCAACTATCTATTTTTGGTGGTAAGATTGCGGCAAGCCCCACAATAAAGGATCGAGTGTGGAACTGACCCTGGCCATTATGCTGTCGATGATGGTGGTGCTGCTGACCCTGTTTTTGCAGTATGAAACGATGTTCTATGCCTGGAAATTGTCGGATAAACTGACCTTTATGCCAACCCAGGCGCGGATTATGGTGTTGGTTTTGATAAACATTTTGGCGCATTTTGTTCACATTACCATTTTTGCGGGCGCCTATATGCTGGCGATTTTGCAATTCAAATTGGGCGCGCTGATGGGTGAGGTGAATGTTTTCCTCGACTATTATTATTTCTCAACCGTCACCTATGTGTCGCTGGGCTATGGCGATATCATCCCCAAGGGTTATATCCGCATCATGGCCTCGATCCAGGGGGTGACAGGGTTGATTTTGATTGGCTGCTCCGTCTCCCTAATCTTCTTGTTTATGGAGCGTTATTGGCGGCAGGATCCCCAGCACAGCAGTCAGCGTCACTGGCAAAAAGCCTCCGTCTCGCTTGCGGAAGTGCGCAAAAACAAATAAGCGTTTGTTAGCAGAAATTCTTAGGAACAGGCGGCGGCTTTGGTGGATAAACCCTATAGTGTTGCGGATATTCTGGCCTCTAAGGGGCGGGCGCAGCCGTTGGTCTGCCTGACCGCCTATGACCAGATCATGGCGCGGCTGGTGGATCAAGTGGCCGATCTGGTTTTGGTGGGCGATTCGTTGGCGATGGTGGCCTATGGCCAGCCTAGCACCCTGCCTGTAACCCTCGATATCATGATCGCCCATGGGCGCAGCGTGGCTGCCGCCTGTCGCAAGGCTCTGGTGGTGGTCGATTTGCCCTTTGGCAGTTATCAGGCCAGCCCAGCGCAGGCCTTTGACAGCGCGGCGCGGGTGCTGAAGGAAACCGGGGCGGCGGCGGTTAAGTTGGAGGGGGGGCAGGTGATGGCGGAGACGGTGGCGTTTCTGACCGCGCGTGGTATCCCCGTTCTGGGTCATATTGGTCTTCAGCCGCAATCGGTGAACAGCATCGGCGGCTATCGCTATCAGGGGCGGGACGCCACGGCGGCGGCACAACTGCTGGCCGATGCTAAGGCGTTGGCGGCGGCGGGCGCGTTCGGCTTGGTGGTTGAGGCGGTGGCGGAGGGGGTGGCGCGCGCCATTACCCAGGCGGTGCCGATTCCCACCATCGGCATTGGTGCCAGCGTGGCTTGTGATGGGCAGATTTTGGTCAGTGAGGATTTGTTGGGCTGGCAGGGTGGTCGCGCCCCCCGCTTCGTCAAACGCTATGCCGATCTGAACAGCTTGGCCGCTCAAGCTCTGCAGGCTTTTGCCGATGATGTGCGCCAGCGCACCTTCCCCAGCGCGGAACAAGTCTATGGCTTAGAGGAGTCGCCAGACAGCAAAAGCAGCAATCCGCCAGCAATCTATGGCCAGATCACTCAGAATGATGGCCAGGATAATGGCGGCAGCGGTGCTAAAATTGGCTCTAAGGTCAGCCAATTGCGACCCAAAAGAGGCTAATCATGGCGATGGCGCTGTTACGCGATATAGAATCCCTAAAGGCATGGCGCCTACAGGCGGGCGAGGATTTGGGGCTGGTTCCCACCATGGGGGCGTTGCATGAGGGGCATTTGAACTTGGTTCGGCCAGCCCGCCGCACCCATCAACAGGTGGCCGTTAGCATTTTCGTCAACCCCCGCCAATTTGGCCCGCATGAGGACTATGATCGCTATCCCCGCCCAGAGGCGCAGGATTTGGCCTTGTTGGAAAAAGAGGGGGTGGATGCGGTTTTCCTGCCCAGCGTGACGGCGATGTACCCGCCCGACTATCAAACCAGCGTGGTGGTGGGGGCGATTGCCAATCAGCTGTGCGGCGCCTTTCGCCCTGGCCATTTCGATGCGGTGGCGACCGTGGTGCTAAAGCTGTTCACCCTGACCCAACCGACGGCAGCCTATTTCGGCGAAAAAGACTATCAACAGCTGCATGTGGTGCGGCAAATGGTGAAGGATTTCAACCTGCCGCTGCGGGTGGTGGGGGTGCCCACCGTGCGGGAGGCCGACGGGCTGGCGCAATCGTCGCGCAACCTGTACCTGTCCCCCGCTCAACGTCAACAGGCGGTGGCAATTCCCCAAACCCTGCAATGGGTGGCGGCACAGTTGCAGGCTGGCATCCTGCCCGCCATCGCCTGTCAACAGGGGGTGGAGCGGTTGTTGGCGGCGGGTTATGCCAGTGTCGATTACCTGGAACTGCGCGATGCCAACAGCTTGGCCGCCGTTGCCCCAACAGAAATGCTGGCCAGCGGCCAGTATCGTCTGTTGACCGCCGCCCGTTTGGGCACACCGCCCCAGCAAACCCGCTTAATCGACAATTTGCCGTTATCGCTGTAACGCGGTCTTGTTTCGAGGCGGGTGGGCTGTTAAAACATACCAATGACTGACCAAGCCACCACCAACCAACTGACGGGCGCCCAGATTGTTTTGCGCGCCTTGGCGGAGCATGGGGTGGATACCATCTTTGGCTATCCTGGCGGTGCGGTGTTGCCCCTGTATGACGAAATTTTTCGCCAGGACGCCGTGCAACATATCCTGGTGCGGCATGAACAGGCGGCGGCGCACGCGGCGGAGGGGTATGCCCGCGCCAGCAATAAGGTCGGGGTGCTGCTGGTCACCTCGGGCCCGGGGGCGACCAACGCGGTGACGGGGCTGACCGATGCGCTGATGGATAGCATTCCGATTCTGTGCCTGACCGGCCAGGTGCCAACCCATTTGATTGGCAGCGATGCGTTTCAGGAGGCGGATACGGTGGGCATCACCCGCGCCTGCACCAAACACAATTACCTGGTAAAACGGATTGAGGATTTGCCGCGTATCATGCACGAAGCGATCTATGTCGCCAAAAGCGGGCGGCCAGGCCCCGTGGTTATCGATCTGCCTAAGGATATTCAGCTGGCCACCACCGCCTATAAGCCCGCCAGCCAGTTTGCCCATCCCAGCTATCGTCCCAAAACCAAGGGCGATGTTGCCAGCATTCATGAAGCGGTGGAGCTGATTCACGCGGCCAAGCGGCCTGTGTTCTATGGCGGCGGCGGCATTATCAATTCGGGGACTGAGGCAAGTCGGCTGATGACGGAGCTGGTGCGGCTGACTGGCTTTCCCTGCACCCTGACCCTGATGGGGTTGGGGGCATTTCCTGCCAATGACCCGCAATTTTTGGGCATGTTGGGGATGCATGGTACCTATGAGGCCAATTTGGCGATGCATGAATGCGACCTGCTGATCAACGTGGGGGCGCGTTTTGACGATCGGGTGACGGGCAAACTGAGTGAGTTTTCGCCACGATCGAAAAAAATTCATATCGACATCGACCCCTCCTCCATCAACAAAAATGTGGCGGTGGATATTGGCATTGTTGGCGATGTGCAGGAGGTGTTGCGGCAAATCCTGGGGCTGTGGCAGGCTAAGGGCTATCAGAGCAACCGTCAGGCGTTGCAACCCTGGTGGGATCAGATTGCGGCCTGGCGCGCCAAAGATTCTTTGAGCTTTAAACGCAACGATCCCGTCATTAAGCCGCAATACGCCATTCAACGGCTGTATGAAAAAACCCGTGCCAGTGGCCGCGACACCTATATCACGACGGAGGTGGGGCAGCATCAGATGTGGGCGGCTCAGCATTTCAAATTCGATCTGCCCAATCGGTGGATGACCAGCGGTGGATTGGGGACGATGGGCTATGGATTCCCCGCAGCGATTGGGGTGCAAATGGCTTTTCCCGATGCGCTGGTTATCGATATCGCTGGTGAGGCCTCCATCCAAATGAACATTCAGGAGCTGGCCACCGCCATGCAGTACCAGCTGCCCGTTAAAATTTTCATCCTGAACAACCAATGGATGGGGATGGTGCGGCAGTGGCAGGAGCTGATGTTCGGTGGTCGTTACGCCCATAGCTACAGCGATTCCCTGCCCGATTTTGTCAAATTGGCACAGGCCTATGGCATGGTTGGCCTGCGTGCGCACAGCGTTGATGATCTTGATGGCGTTATTGATGAGATGTTGGCCACCCCCAGACCAGTCTTGGTTGATGTATGCGTGGATCAGCGCGAAAATTGCTATCCCATGATTCCTAGCGGGGCTGGCCACCACCAAATGATTCTAAGCGCTGAGGAGGATATTGCCCCCGCCAGTGAGGAGGGGGCAGCGTTGGTTTAAGCTTGCACGCTTTGCCGTGATGCGGCATGGATGACTTGCCAGGCTGTCATCAGTCGATCATCAACAATTCTCTTCATTTTCCCTTTCCATTTTCTTTTTTCTCTTCCCCTTTTTCAAACTGTTAGGCATTCCACCATGGACAAAAACTTTCAACAAAAGGCTTTGGATTATCACCAATTCCCGACCCCCGGCAAACTGGCGATTGTCGCCACCAAGCCGTTGGTTAACCAAAAAGATTTGGCGCTGGCCTATTCCCCTGGGGTGGCGGCCGCCTGCGAAGCGATTGTCGAAAATCCCGCCAGCGTCAGCGACTACACCTCCCGCGGGAATTTGGTGGCGGTCATCAGCAATGGGACGGCGGTGTTGGGGCTGGGCAACATTGGCCCGCTGGCGTCTAAGCCAGTGATGGAGGGTAAGGCGGTTTTGTTCAAGAAGTTCGCCAATGTCGATGTGTTTGATATTGAGGTTGATGAGCTGGATCCGCATAAGTTGGTTGAGGTGATTGCCGCGCTGGAGCCGACCTTTGGCGGTATCAACCTGGAAGACATTAAGGCGCCCGAATGTTTTCTGGTCGAAAGACTGCTGAAGGAGCGGATGAACATCCCCGTTTTCCATGACGATCAGCATGGCACGGCGATTATCGTGGCGGCGGCGGTGGTCAACGCCCTGCGCCTGGTCGACAAAAAGATTGATGAGGTGCGGTTGGTCACGTCGGGCGCGGGGGCAGCCGCCCTGGCCTGTGTCGATATGCTGGTCACCATGGGGTTGCGCCCCGACAACATTGTCCTGACCGATTTGAACGGCGTGGTGCATGAAGGGCGTGAGGAGCATATGGATGAGTTTAAGGGGCGCTACGCCCGCCCAACCGACATGCGGACGCTGGG
>JBILMH010000002.1:0-73653 GCA_044375625.1 Alphaproteobacteria bacterium | reverse complement strand
CTGTTCCTGCCCTTTCGCCAGCTGGGCATGATCGTGATGGATGAGGAGCATGACGGATCTTATAAGCAGGAGGAGGGGGTGATTTACCACACCCGCCCGTTGGCGGCGTTGCGGGCAAAGCTGGGCGAATGCCCACTGCTGCTGGTTACCGCCACGCCAAGTGTGGAGACCAAGGCGTATTTGGAGCGCGGCCAATTGTGCTATGCCCAGCTGCCCGATCGTTTAGGCTCCGCCACCCTGCCCAGCGTATCGCTGCTTGACCTGCGCGCCCAGCCGCCCGCCAAAGACCAGCTGCTGTCGCAGCCGTTGCAGCAGGCGTTGCAGGACAATTTGGCAGCGGGGGAGCAAAGCTTGTTGTTCCTCAACCGCCGTGGCTATGCCCCCCTACTGCTGTGTCGTGGCTGCCAGCATCGCTGGAGCTGCCCGCAGTGCAGCACCTATCTGGTGGAGCATCGGCAGGCGGGGCAGTGGGTGTGCCACCTGTGCGGCTATCATGAGCCAGAGCCGCAGGATTGCCCAACCTGCCGCAGCACCGATATCGCCCGTCACGGCCTGGGCGTTGAAAAAGTGGCGGAGGAGGCGCAAGCGCTGCTGCCCAATGCCCGTATCCGTATCGCTACCAGCGACACCGTCACCACCATGGCGCTGGCCGACCAGCTGGTGCAGGAAATGTTGCGGGGGGAGGTCGATGTGTTGGTGGGCACGCAATTGGTGGCTAAGGGCTATCATTTCCCGCAACTGACCCTGATTGGGGTGCTGGATGCCGACATGAGCCTGCACGGCAGTGATTTTCGGGCGGCGGAGCGCACCTTTCAACTGCTCAGTCAGGTGGCGGGTAGGGCAGGGCGGGAGCAGCAGCCCGGGCGGGTACTGATCCAGACCGTCGAATCCGCCCATCCCCTGCTGCAATGCCTGGCCGCCTGGGACGATGCGGGGTTTTATGAGCAGGAGTTGGCGATGCGCGACCGTGCTAGCCTGCCCCCCTTTGGCCGCCTGGCCGCGCTGATTGTTAGCGACACGATAGCCTCACGGGCGGAGGCGGCGGCGAAACAGGTGCGTGCCGCCTTTGACCGCCTGGGATCGGCGCGAGGCTGGGGGACGGCTGCGGCGGGAGCTTCAGGGGGAGCTAGGGATAGGATGATGGCTTCTGGGGTTGGGGGGGGGACTTCGGCGGCGGTGGGAGCTTCAGCTAAGGATTTGATGGCGGGGGTGAAAATCTTGGGGCCAGTGCCCGCCCCGATCCTGCGCCTGCGTGGCCAATACCGCTATCGCCTGCTGCTGAAAAGCGCTGGCGATCAACCCTTGCAACCGCTGTTGCGCCAAGCCCTCCATAACGTCAAACTGCCCAGCACCGCCCGCCTCAAAATCGACCTCGACCCCTACAGTTTTTATTAGAAGACAAAAAATGCCCACACCCAGTAAACCATCGTCTCCTCCAAAAGAGTCTTCGAAAGCGGCATCCAACAAGCCAGCATCAAGCAAAAAGCCATCGCCGCAAAATCCTTGGACGCAGCGGCAGGCGCGGGATCCCTTTGTCTTAAAGGCCAAGAAGGAGGGGTATATCGCCCGATCCGCCTATAAATTGGTTGAGATGGATGATCGCTATCATCTGTTAAAGCCTGGTCAACGGTTGTTGGATTTGGGCGCCGCGCCAGGCGGTTGGTGCCAGGTGGTGTTGCAACGGGTCAGGCCACAGGATACAGGCGGCCTGCTTATCGCCCTCGACCTGCTGGAGATGGCAGAGTTTCCGGGCGTGCGCACGTTGCAGGGCGATATCGGCGACCCCGCCATGGTGCGCCAGATTTTGGATATTTTGAACGGCGGGCGGGTTGATGGCATCCTGTCGGACATGGCACCCAATACCAGCGGCCATCCCGATCTCGATCACCTGAAAATCATGGCGTTGGTTGAGGAGGCGTTAGAGCTGGCGCATGATTGCCTGGCGGCGGGCGGATTCTTCCTGGTCAAAATTTTTCAGGGCAGCGATGCGATGCCCTTTAAGGTTGAGCTGCAAAAACGCTTTCGGCAGGTGGATTTTGTTAAGCCAGAGGCCAGCCGCCGCGAATCGCGCGAAATCTATCTGCTGGCACGCGACTTCACCGCGCCACGCCTTACAAGCCCTTAAGGGGGGTGATGGTGCCATGGTCAACCGCAAAAAATTGGTTGTCATCGCCCTGCCAGCCGTCAAAAAAGCTGGCATCGGTGGCGGTCAGCCATAGTTGACAGGGCAGGTCGGCCAGCTGTTCCCCCAACGCCCGCCGCCGACCAACATCCAGATGCGCCACCACCTCATCCAACAGCAGCAGGGCGGGTTTGGCGCTGTCTGTCGTTAGCAGCCGCATGTAGGCCAGCGTCAGCGACAGCATCAGCGCTTTTTGCTCCCCCGTTGAACAGCGCGCCCCCGGGCGGTTGCCGGCGGCATCATTGACCAACAGATCGCTGCGATGCACCCCGTGGCTGTTGGTTCCCTGCGCGGCATCGCTGGCACGAGCCTGGCTCATGGCGGCGCGCAAACCCTCCTCCACCGCTAGGGCGGGTTGGCCAGCGGCCAAGGATTGCTCCACCGTTCCCGCCAGGGTCAGTTGCGCCTGCAAAAATCCGTCGCGCTGGGCGGCCAGCTGGTGGTTTAAGCGGTTAACCACCTCCAGGCGGGCGGCGGCAATGGCCAGAGCGTTTTCCGCCAATTTGGCCTCCACCGCGTCCAGCCAGCGGGGGTTGGGGCTGGGGTGCCGCAACAGGGTCATCCGTTCGCGCAGGCCGTGCTCATAGCGGTTCAGCCCACGCAAATGTTGGGGGAACAGGCCAAAAACCAGGCGATCCAGAAAGCGGCGGCGATCCCCCACCGCGCCGACCAACAGCTGGTCATAGGCGGGCGTTAGCCAGTGGATATGCAACTGATCCAGCAAATCAGCCTGGCTAATCGCCTTACCATCGGCCAGGATTAGGCGGCGCTTGTTGGCATCCTTTGTCGTGTTCGGCGCAAAGGCCGACGGCGGATTGCCATCCGTCGGGCGAATACCGGTGTGCAGCTCCGTGTAGTCATGGCCGTTGTGCAGCAGGGCGCTGACGCCCCAGCCACCACCAGCCGTCTCCTGCTGGCCAAAGTCCTCCGCCGTCGCGCCGCGCAACCCACGGCCAGGGGCAAACAGCGATACCGCCTCCAACAGGTTGGTTTTGCCCGCGCCATTGGCTCCGACCAGGGCAACCATCCGCCCCAACCCTTCCAACACCGTGTTGGAATGATTGCGAAACGCCAGCAGTTTTAGGGTGGTTAGCATAGGTGGATGGCGCCCTTATAATCATTCTATAGGCCTAAACCTATAGGCCTAAACGCGGCTTATCGAACAGGGTGAATCGCAACCCAAAGGCTACGGCTTTGGCGCAGGCTTTTCATCCAGCTTCAGCGCAACGAAACGCAGGTCGCCGCCACGGTTCAGCAGCAGCAGCACGGATTTCTTGCCGCTATCCTGGGCTTCTTTGATTTTGTCGGCCAGCTGTTGGGGCGTGGTCACCTCCTGCTGAGCCACTTCCAGCAGCACATCACCTGGCTGCAGGCCGCGTTCCGCCGCCGAACCGCCGGGGGCAATGCTTTCGATTAACACCCCCTTGGCCTCAGCATCCAGTTTGAACTTTGCGCGACCTTCAGCTGTTAATGGTACCAGGTTCATCCCCAGCACACGGACGGCGGCGGGGTTGGGCGCCTTTGCACCCTCATTTTTATCGGGAGCTTTTTGACCGAGCTCATCCCCATCTTCCTTGTCGGGCAATTCGCCAACCACCAAATGGGTTTTGACCTCTTGCCCCTTGCGCCAAACGGTGGCATCCACCCGTTTGCCAATCGCGGTTTCGGCCACCAAGCGGGGCAGACGGCGCATTTCGGTAATGTCTTTGCCGTCAAAGTTCAGCACCACATCGCCCGCCTGAATCTTGGCCGCTGCCGCGGGCCCCCCCTCACTAACATTGGCAATCAATGCCCCGCGCGGCTTAGTCAGGCCAAGGCTTTCGGCAATTTCGGGTGTCACCGCCTGAATCCGCACGCCCAGCCAGCCGCGCTTAGCCTTGCCAAATTTTTGCAGCTGGTCAACCACGGGTTTGGCCAGGGCAGATGGCATCGCAAAGCCAATCCCCACGCTGCCGCCTGAGGGTGAGAAAATCGCGCTGTTAATCCCGACCACTTCGCCCTGCATGTTAAACATGGGGCCACCCGAATTGCCCCGATTGATGGGGGCATCGGTTTGGATAAAATCGTCATAGGGGCCAGAGTTAATGTTGCGGGCGCGCGCCGATACAATGCCAGTTGTTACCGTGCCGCCCAGGCCAAAGGGGTTGCCGATGGCCAGAATCCAATCGCCCACCCGTGCCGTATCCGAATTGCCCCACCGCACAAAGGGCAGCGGCTTATCGGATTTAACCTTTAACACCGCCAAATCAATCTTTTTGTCGCGGCCAATAATTTCAGCCTTAAGCGATGTGTTGTCCTGCAGGGTGACATTAATGACATCGGCATCGGCAATCACATGGTTGTTGGTCACCACAATGCCGCTGGGGTCAATGATAAAGCCTGATCCAAGGGAATTGACGGGGCGCTGTTGCCGCTGTTGCTGCTGATCAAAAAAGTTGCGAAACAGCTCCTCAAAGGGCGAACCAGGGGGAAACGGCATGGGGGGCAACACCTGCTGCTGCGGATCGGCCTGGCTTCGCAGGTCTTTGGCGTTTTGAACGGTTGAAATGTTGACGACCGCGGGCAACAAATTTTCCACCAGCGGGGCAAAGCTTTCGCCCGGGCCAGCCATCGCCCCTTGCGGGCTAAGGGATAACGCCGCCAAAACCAGCCCCAGATTTAGCAGGGATCGGGGAATCAATCGGGTGACATCAGCAAGATTAAGGACGATACGCATCGACAACCTTTGGAACATTCAGGAAACGGATGAACAAATAACCGTTAACCAATGTGGCGCAGCCGCCGCCAAATGACAAGGGGGTGGTGGTGTCTAGAAATATCTTTCCTTAAAAATTACTGCATCCTCTGCAGTTCTTTGCTATCATAAACGGCGGTAAGAACGTATGCATCTGGCCTAGTGTTGTCTTGGTGAGGTGAGGCCGAAAAATAATAGGCTTTATTTTCAGTAAAGTCGCTTGCAAGCCTGGATAAACCTAAAGAGGATTGAATGATTCCAGCCTGTGTTGGCGATGCGATAACCACAACTGATGTGTCATTAAATTGAAGGCTATGGCGAACTGTACGAGCTACAGCGCTAAAGGCAGTAAATGTATCTTGATTAATTACTTCTGGGTTCGATCCTTCTGGACGTGTAAGGGCATGAATTTGTCCACGATAATAATTTGCAGCGGCGCTACCGTTGTCAACAACAACCAGGTTTTTTGTTGAGCTAAAATCAGTCTCAAGCTGTTCCAGAAGCCCATCAACGGGAAGAAGCTCATCTGTGTTTGCAAAACCAGCTTTGGTTACAACCAACAAAACGCCATTTGTCATTTTTAATCCTTTCAAAGATTGAATTTTGTACGATAAAATATTTTATAAAAAAATTAAATAATATTGTCAACATCTTTTTTTGAAAAAATACCATATAAAATGAATAAAATTGTCGTGCAAAAAAATTATTTAGGCGGAAGATGGCAACGACCGTGTAAAAGTTATCAGCTTTCTTTTGCAAAAACCTATCTTGATGTTCTAGGAAAAACGGTAACGACATAGGTTCCCAAATCACGCCTTGGATACGGAGAAAGCAAATCTTCAATTCTGAGTCGTTCAGCAACACCATTAACCCCCAGTGCTATCTCAAGCCCATCGTTGTCGCTAAGTAAGGGTTTGATTTCATCAAAATATGTTGCTGGAGTAAGTGGTAATGGTGTAATTGATGGAATTACTACATCGCCAACCCCTAACAAATAAGCAAAAAAACTTTTTTCTCTTGATAACTTAAGGGTTGTTACACCAAAGCTATCTGGATATTGTTCTCGATATTCGCATAGTCCAGCGGTAAGTCTTGCATTATAAACCTCTGCTAAACCGCACGCCAATTCGGCTGCTGTCAGGCATAGCCTTCCAGTGCCTTCTTGTGCAATTGCAATTATTTCACTAGGCGTGGATTCAGACAAAAGCTTAAAAAATTGAATGACAGGTTCAAGTGCTTGCGTAGGCACTACCAAAAAATCGCCTTCAAGATAATCTCCTGTGTTTTCTTGAGACAGAGGAATACTAGCTGGAAGAATAAATTTACCACTTGCAGGAGAATAATTATTATTACACAATAATTCTATGGTTTTTCGAATAACATTAGCTAATAGAACTAGATTAAAACTTTCACGAGTTGGGTTTTCTGCCAGTCTACTAATCTTATCAACGGAACGAGCAAAAAGGTCTAAAATTCCCATAATAAAGCCTCAATTTGTTATAAAGTTTTAATAAATTCATATTATAAAAAACAAAAACTATGTCAATATGTTTTTTTAGTAAAATGGTGTATAAAATGGATAAAATTATCGTGCGGCAAAATAATTTAGGCAAAAAAATGGCAAAAGAATGGTGGGGTTGTCATACAACCACCCGCTGACTGGGTTTTTTGCGTTCGCCGCCCCCGCACCCAATAAGGGCGGGGGAGTCATCCCCTCCACCCCTGCGGGGAATTCGGTGGGCGACAGCCCAACGGTGGGGGGGGGGCTTGGTTGTGGCGCTTTTTCCAGCTCCCCCACCGCACCGACAATCTAAACCACGATTTGGGATCCGATTTCGACGGTATTTTCCTTAGGAATCTTAAAAAAGTCGGCGGGGTTGTTGGCAATGCGCGACAAAAACACAAATAGCTTGTCCTGCCACAGCGGCATGCCGCCCTGGGGCGATGGCAATATCGTGCGTTTGCCCAGGAAGAATGAGGTGGTCGCCAAATCCAACCCCTGACCCTCAGCGGTTTGATAATAGCTTTCCAGCGTTTTGGGCACATCGGGCATTTCGATAAAGCCATAATGCAGCGCGCAATGATCAAAATCGTCATTCAGCCGCACAAGCCTTAGTCGGTCATGATTGTCGACATAGGGAGTGTCGGCGGTATGCACCGAAACAATCAGATTTTTTTGATGCAGCACGTGGTTATGCTTAAGGTTGTGCAGCAAGGCCATCGGCACCTGATCCGGCTCAGAGGTCAGATAGACCGCCATCCCAGAAACCCGCAGCGGCGGCGACGCCTTTAGCTGATTCAAAAAGCCAACCATGGTCATCGATTCCTGCTGCATCTTAATTGACAGGATATCCCGACCACGGCTCCAGGTTTGCATCAACACCATCAGGCCAGAACTTAGCAGCAGGGGGAACCACCCCCCCTCCAGGATTTTTAACAGATTCGCCCACAGGAAAATCAGCTCAATGGCCACTAACGGCGCAATCAGCATCAGAACCTTGGGAACACTCCACCCCAATTGCGACCGCAACACCACAAAGGCCAACACGGTGGTGGCCACCATGGCACCCGTCACCGATACGCCATAGGCCGAGGCCAAATGTTTCGAGCTTTCAAAGCTGACCACCAGCACCAACACCGCCACCAACAACAGCTTGCTGATGGCGGGAACGTAAATCTGCCCCTCCTGCTCCTTATTCGTGAAGCGTATTTCCAGGCGGGGCAGCAGACCCAGCTGAATAGCCTGTCGCGTCAGGGAAAAGGCGCCACTGATAATCGACTGGCTGGCAATAATCGTCGCCAGCATGGTCAGCAGCACGAATGGCCAAATGAACCAGTCGGGCGCCATCATAAAGAATGGGCTCTCTATCGCCGCTGGATTGTTCAGCACCAACGCGCCCTGGCCTAAGTAGTTCAGGGCTAGGGCGGGAAAAACCAGGCTGAACCAGGTGGCGCTGATCGCCTTGCGGCCAAAATGCCCCATGTCGGCGTACAACGCCTCCGCCCCGGTCAGGGTCAAAAACACCAGCCCCAGCACGACCAGGGATTTGGCGCCATGCTCCGCCAAAAATCGAATGCCATAAAGCGGGTTAAACGCGTTCAACACATCCAGGTTGCTGGACAAATGCACCAGACCCAGCGCGCCCAAGACCAGAAACCAAACGCTGATAATCGGGCCAAACCACGCCCCCATGCGACCCGTGCCATAGGATTGTACCGCAAACAAAGCACCGATAATCACGATCGAGATGGGCAGAATGATAGCGTGGTTAAGATCTGGCGCGGCCACCTTTAACCCCTCCACCGCGGACAACACGGAAATGGCGGGGGTCAGGGCGGCATCGCCATAGAACATTGCCGCACCAAAAATGCCAATCGCCAGCAAAAAGGGCGGCCTTTTTTGCAGCGCACGTTCCGCCAAGGCCATCAGTGCCAGGTTGCCGCCCTCACCCTTATTATCCATCCGCATGATGACCAACACATATTTTATTGTCACCACCAGGGTCAGCGCCCACAGAATTAGGGACAGGATGCCCAACACTTCGGCGCGGTTGACCCCGCCCTGCGCGGTGGCCTGAATCGCCTCACGAAACGCATAGATGGGGCTGGTTCCCAAATCGCCATACACGACACCCAACGCGCCTAGGGCTAAGGCGGCTAGACGGCTGCGTGACGTTTCGGATAGGTTTGGGTTGGTCATGATTGGGTTCCTGTCAAATCGTTGCGGCATAGGCAGATGGCGCCCGGTGGGCAAGTTTTTGGCCCCACGATAGTGCCATTGGCCTGATGGGTGGCATGAACAACCTGGCTGGCCAGATCCTGAATAAAGGCGGGGTGGCTATCAACGGTGGGCACACGGCCATAGTGGGGCACGCCGGCCTCTTGCGCCAAATGGGCGTATTCCTCATCCAATTCGACTAGGGTTTCGGAATGTTCGCTGACAAAGGCAATGGGCAGAACCACCAACGGCACCCCCGCCTGACCCGCCTGCTCAATCTCCTGCTCCGTGCTGGGCTCTATCCATTTTACAGGCCCGACACGACTTTGATAGCACAGCCGCGGTTCAAAGGCGCAATCAGGATAGTGTTGGCGCAGGCGGGCGGTAATGGCCTCAGCGGTCAGCGTGACCTGGGTGGGATAGGGGTCACCATCCTGCACAATTTTTTCGGGCAGGCCGTGCGCGGAGTACAGCAGGCGCGGTACTGGCAGGCCAGCCGGCACAGCGGCCAGCTTTGCCGCCGCCAATTCGGCATAGGCGTCAATCAGCCCTGTTGCGACGGGGTAACAGCCGATGGTAACACTGGTTGCTACCTTCAGCCCTTGCCGCGCCGCCGCCTGTCGCCAAGCGTTAATCGACGATGCGGTGGTGGTGGTCGAAAATTGGGGGTAGAGGGGCAACAGCACCAGGTGATCGGGGGCGAATTCCTTCACCAGCCGCACGGCCTCAGCCGTCATGGGGTGCCAGTAGCGCATGGCAATCGCTACGTGCCAGTCGATAGCATTGCCCTCCGCCTCTTGAGTTTTGCCCTGCAACGCCGCCAACAGCGCATCCGCCTGCGCCTGCGTGTTGGCCAGTAACGGGGATCCCCCGCCCAGTCCCGCATAAATGCCCCGTGCCTTTGATGCCCGCAAGCGCGAAATCAGCTGCGCCAGCAACCAACGGGGCAGGCGGGGTAAGCGCAAAATCGCCCTGTCGTTAAACAGGTTAAACAGAAATGGCCGCACATCGGCGGGCTTTAGGGGGCCCCCAAGGTTAAACAGCACCACGGCGATCCGTTGCGCTACCTGTTGCGGTGCGCTCTCTTGTCCCTGCTTCTGATTGGGCACGGATGGGCTGGCGGCGGGTGGAGAAGCGGGGGTGGAGGAGGGGGATAATGACATGGTGCGGCCTTCATAAGGAAATCAACAGCTTGGTGGCACTATGCGCCGACCAGCAGCCAATTTCAACCGATTTTCAACGCACAGCGATTGGTTTAGCCAATAGCAGCTATGGTATCTTGCATCCCACTCTGCCCGCCCAATATCGTCAATTGGTCTATCAGGGCATCGCGGGCGGCGGGTAGGCGGCGGCCATCGGCGCCATAGCGACGCAGGAAAAATCCGGTTAGCTCAAGCCAGGCAAGCGCGTCGGTTTGGGCGGGCAGGGGTAACAGGCGGCTGGCATAATTGCCTGCCCCCGCCAGGCTGACGGCGCGTCCCGTTTTGGGGGAAACATAGGCCAAATTGCTGGTGGTGCCTGTGACCGCACAACGCCCCAAATCCAGCTGGAACCCCAGATCTTGCAACAGCGTCATTTCAAAAGCCACATAGCTGTTAATCCAATCTGGCCAATCAGGCTGTGCCAGGTCAATCAGCAATCGGCAACAGGCATCATACAATTGGGGATAGGGGTGATGTTCGGGCAACAGGGCTTCGCACAGACCGGTCATGGCCGACACCGCCTGCAACTTGGCGGGGTTGGATAGGGTATAGGGCAAATGGTTGTGCAACGGCTCTAATTGCCAATTGCCCAAATGTTCGGCCAGGCGCGCCCGCCAATGCAGCGTTACCACCTCCCCGACTTGGGGCACATGCCGCCCACCATTTTTGCGGGCAGTGGGACGATACAGGCCAGCCGCCCGCCCGTGGCCAGAGGTCAGTGCAGTCAGCCGCACCCCCGTTTGCGCCAACGCCTGCGTGCTAAGCACGATTGCCTTATCCTGCCATTGCATAATCCCGCCGCACCCTTTCAGCCCGCATGTTAATCTATTAGCTATTGATACGCCCCGCCCACTCTGGCACAATTTGTCCTAACAAAGGAATCCCTATTGATGACCGATAACGATAGCACGTTGCAATCTCCCGCTCCGCAAGCCAGTAACCAGGCGGGTGCGGCATTGCTGAAATCCAAACAGCGGCGCTTTGGTGTGCTGGTGCTGCTGGGCATGGCGCTGTGGATGGCTGGCTTTGGCTGGTTCGGGCTACAACTGGGCTATATGCGGGTGCCGTATATGGGTGAGGAGCAGTTGATCGTTATAGCGCCTGGCACAGGCCTGCGGGGGATTGCCAAGCAATTAACCGAGGCAGGTGTGGTCAAAAGCGAATCATCCTTTATGGCCAGCAGCCTGGTTTTTGGCCAACATCGACGCTTTAAGGCGGGGGAATATCAGATCAAAACGGGGCAGACGGGTCGCCAAATTGCCGATGCGATTGCCAACGGGCGGGTGTATCAGCGGCTGTTCACGGTGGTTGAGGGTTTTACCAGCCGCCAGGTGGTGCAACGGCTTGAGGTGGCGGAGGGATTGACGGGGGAGGTGGCGATTGCGCCCGCGGAGGGTACGCTGTTGCCCGAAAGCTATGCCTTTCGGCGCGGCGAAAAGCGGCCAGCGTTGGTTGCCCGCATGCAAAAAGATATGGCGCAAGTGGTGCAGGCCATTTGGGCAGCACGGCGCGAGGGATTGCCCCTGCGTAACGCCAAGGATTTGGTCATTTTGGCCAGCATTGTTGAGGCGGAAACCCCCCAGCCTGAGGAACGGGCGCGGGTGGCGGCGGTGTATCTGAACCGGCTGGTGCGCAACATGCCGTTGCAGGCGGATCCCACCGTGGCCTATGCGGTTGGCGATGGATTGCCGATGGATAGACCCCTGACCCGATCGGATCTGGCTATTGAGCATCCCTTTAACACTTATCACATTAACGGTTTGCCGCCCACGCCGATTGGCAACCCTGGCCGTGCATCGCTGTGGGCGGTGGCGCAGGCGCAATTGGGAAATGAATTGTTTTTTGTGGCCGATGGCAAGGGTGGGCATGTCTTTGCCAACAGCTATGAGGATCATTTGACCAATGTCGCGGCCTGGCGCAAAAGCAAAGGGGCGAACGAAAGCCGCAAGGCGGAGGAGGGGGCGGTATCCCCCCAGAACTGACCGATGAAGCTAATCCATTAAACCCTTAAGGATAACTTTTTCTTGCCTAAAACCCTAAAAAGTCGCATAAGCCATAGTATCCTAAGGTCACTTAGCCTGTGTCCGCCAGGGTTTGCCCTTTCATCACCCCACTCTTTCATAAAGGCCGATGCCTGTGCCAGATAATGGTTCCCCCAAAGGTGGTAAGTTGGTTATTCTGTCCGCCCCGTCAGGCGGTGGAAAAACCACAATAGCGGGCGAGCTGTTGCGCCTGGATCCCACCTTGCATCGTTCTATCTCCGTCACCACCCGTAAACAGCGGCCTGGTGAGATTGATGGGCGGGACTATTTCTTTATCAGTCAACAGGAATTTGACCGCCGTTTGGCCGATGGCCAGCTGTTGGAACATACCCAAATTCATGACAACCACTATGGCACCCCCGCCGATTATATTTTGCAGCAGTTGGAGTCTGGCCAAAAAGTTCTGTTGGTCATCGAATCGCTGGGCATGCGTCAGATTAAAAAGCGGCCAGAGTTAACCAACTATTTAACCGCAATTTTCTTACTTCCCGTCACCATGCAGGAATTGTGGGATCGGCTGGCGGCACGTCCGCGCACCGATGCCCTGGAAAATCAGCGGCGCATTCAAAATGCCTATGGCGAAATCGCTTTTTACAACGAATATGACTATATCATCGTCAATCGCACCATCGCGGAAAGCACCGCCCTGGCCTATAAAATTGCAACCGATGATGCCCTGGGGTTGCAGGCATGTCGCCCCAATGACCTGATGGTTCGCACCCATGTGGCGGAGCTGTTGGATCAGGTGGTGCTGCAGTCGTTATAGATGGCGGCTTGCTAACGGTATCGGCATCGACTGGCTTTTTGCCAGTTTATTCTTGACTTATCTTTTGTGCCAGCGCCAAAAATTCTGCCAACGATAGCTCCTCAGGGCGGCGGTCGGGATTTATCCCCAGTGCCTCCATAGCGGAAAGATAGCTGGCCAGCGTGCTTTTCAGCTTTTTGCGGCGCTGTTGAAACGCCATGGCGGTTAGGCGCGCCAGGCAGGCAAACAGGTCGGGCGATGGCGGCGACGCATGGGGAATCAGCCGTATCAAGCGTGAATGAACTTTGGGCGGCGGGGTAAAGGCTTGCGGGCTGAGATCCATCAGCTTTTCCACGCCCACCACCGCCTGGGTCAGCAAACTAAGGCGGCCATAGCCAGCATCGCCAGGGGTTGCGCCCATCCGCTCCGCCACCTCCTTCTGCAGCATTACCACCGCGCCAGCCAGCAGCAGGGGTGGGGTTAACCAGTGTGCCAACATGGCGGTTCCCACATTATAGGGCAGGTTGCCGACTATCCAAAGCGGATCCAAGCCTTCCCCCGCCCATTCGGCCAAGTTCAGGGTCATGGCGTCGGTCAGGCGAAAGGAAAAACGGGCGGGATAGGCGACCCTCAACTGTTCCAACACAGGAATCAGCCGCTGATCCCGCTCTATCGCCAACACGGGGTTGGGCAGCAGTTTTAACAGCGCCTGGGTTAGCCCCCCAGGGCCAGGGCCAATTTCCACCACCTGCGCCTGCGGCGGAATGCCCGCCACGGTAACGATTTTTTCCAGCAGGCTGGGGTTCAGCAGAAAATGTTGCCCCAAGCTTTTGTTGGCGCTCAGGCCATGTTGGCGGATGATGGCCGCGACGGTGGGCAGAGCTGGGGGCGATTCAGGGGGCAGGGTGGGGGGCATAGAAAAAGCCTCCCCCTAATAGGAGGTCACCTTAATTTCGATACGCGCGCTGCGCTTAAGGGTGCGTAGATATTGGGCGGCGGACTGAAGAATTTTTTCCTGGCGCAAGCCATCCGTCAATTCCTTGGTGCCCAGACCCGCAACCCCATCCAGGTTGAGTTGGCAGAGTTTTAACATGGTATAGCCGCTATCCGCCTTAATCGGCGTGGTTACGCCACCAACGGGCATAGACGCCAGCTCAGCGGCCAATGATCGGGAAAAATCGCTTAGCTTGGCGTCACTTAGCTCCAGCACACGCCCACCAGGAACCTGGCTTTCCAGCTGCGTCGTTAGCTGCCCACAATCGGTGTTCGCCAGACTTTGTTGGGTGGCCTGTGCCATCGCCAAATCACCGTCAGCGGGCAACAAAATTTGCTTAACATTCAACTGGATAGATTTATTGTAGGTTTGATTGGGTTGCCGAACCTCCTGCAACCAATAGATAACAATTTCGTCGTTGCGTTCCAGGGTTAACACACGGCCAGCACCCTGATTTTTGAACAATTGCCGCTGATCCTCCGCCAGCAAGGATTCGGGAATCAGCCCCAGATTGCCGCCCTCCGCCGCCGATGGGCTGCTGGAAAACTGTTTGGCCAGTTTGTAAAAATCGGCACCCGCGGCCAAGGCCTGCATCAACCCCTTGGCCGATTCAATCACCCGATCCCGGGTGGAGGGATCCTCACTGTTCAGGACGATTTCGGCCAGGCGATATTCTGGCCTATCCATCACCGCCAGCTTGCGTTGGCGGGCGCGCATCACCTCATCCCCCGAAACTTGCATTTCGGGAATCAGCGCGCGTTGAATCACCTTGCGCCACAACAGGCTAGCACGAATTTCATTGTCATAGGCGGCTTCGGAAACCTGCAGCTTCTTCAGCATCTGCTTCATCCCGCCCTTGGCCATTTTGTTATTTTGCTCAATGCTGGCATAGACATTGTCGATTTCTTCAGGTTTTACCGACAAATTCAGCCTTTCCGCCTCCTGCAACTTCACCTGCTCATCAACCAAATTGCGCAACACGGGCAGGGCGACCTGCTCACTGTTGGCGGCGGTTGGCTGCATATCGGCCATGACCAGGGCAACCCGAATCCGCTGTTCCCAATCAAAGCGGGTAATCGGCTTTTTGTTGACCGTGGCCACGATATATTGGCCATCCTGCAACGGTGGTTTGGATACAGTAGGGGTAGGGGTAGGGGCAGCAGCAGTAGCAGCCGCTGGTTGGCTTGCGGGTTTTGGCTTTGGTTTGGCCGCTGTTTCCGCATGCACAGGGTTGTGGGCATAGACTGTCAGCAGCAGGCTTAATGATAAAAGAACGAAACGACCGATACGCATAGGTTATCCAAATTCAAATGTTGCTAATGATGGTGCAGGTTATGCTATCCCACGAAATTTGGCTAGCAGCCTTTAGAAGGAAAGGTTGCTATCCCCAACATCGCCTAAATACTTTAGATTCAGCTGTAACAGCAGGCTGGTTCCTGGCTTGTTGTCCACGGAATTAGAGGTAAAATCATGGGTAAAGGTGGCGGACAGGTTGGTACATTCGTTGCCATAGGTCAACGCGCCACCGAAATTGCGAGTCTGCCCAGTCCGCAAATCGCGAGAGCTGCTGGTGGTCAGGTTCCACCCATCGCCTAGGTTCACGCCAACGCTGCCAATCACCTGTTCTTGCGGGATAAGATTGGTGTTAGTCGCCGATTTTGGGTTCAGTGCAACATAGCTGGCGCTCAGGGTAACAGGCTTAATTTGAGTGGTAAAACCAACCTCATCCCGACGGGATTTAAGGGATTCGCTGTCACGGCGGAATCGATAGGCCACCTCAGTATTTTTGGAAAGGCCAATGGTGGTACCGCCTACCACATCGGACAGCGATTGCCCCGCCCCCGTATCAACACCGTAAACATCTTTCGCGTTCGGTTCAAAGCTTTGGCCAACAAAGGTGCGAATATGCTGATCCCGACGATTTTTTATTTCATGGCTAACACCATAATCAACACGATTGCCCGTTGACAGGCGATCCAGGCCAGGAAAGCGGTTGGTGCTGAGCAGGTTGGTTTCATCCAATTCAAACGATTGGCTATCCTCATTAGGAATTTTTTTGCTGTTGGCTTTGGTGTTGGGGGTAGCGGTCACCTGCACCAACGGGTTGATGGTTTGGGTGAAATCTTGGCCAGGCGAAACCAGGGGGCGATCCAGCTTAGCGCTGGCAATCGGGACAAGGCGGCCAATATCGCGCGATCCGTTGGTGGTGTTGGGCTCCTGCACCTTATAAAGGTCAGATTGGATAAGGGCGTTTAGGCGCAACCGCGTGCCGTTATTGGCAATCAGCTCTGGGATAACCCATTCCGCCTTACTGGATAATCGTTGGGTATTGACGCCTACATCCCGTTGCAAAATGGCGGTGCTGGGCGTCCATTTTAGATAACTGTTGCTCAAGAGACTGCCGCCGCCCAAACGGGGGGAATAATGTTCGTAGGAGGCGACGGGCAGCGCCCTTGGCGAAAGTTCTGGATCCACCGATTGCCGCAAGTCATCAAATTTGTACAGCGACACATTGGCATAATCACGCCCATAAAAGCCCTCTGCATACAATCGGTTTTGCAGCAGTAGGTTTTTATCAATATCATAGCGGGTCATGTAGGATCTATCGGACGCCTTTTGAATATCGGCGCCAAAGCGCCAGTTTTCATCGTAATCATAGCGCCCCATTGCCTTAATATGGCCACGCCCAGTATTCGAGGTTTGGCCGTCATCAAGCACGCGATCCAGATAACCACCGCTGCCCTGCACATCCACAATGCCGCGCCGAAAGCGTTTACGGTATTGCAGTTTCAGCAAATTGCCCGCCTTGTCATAGACAACAGGTTGCAGGGTTAGGTCGCGTTCTGGTGCGATATTCCAGAAATAGGGGATGCTGAACCCGTTACCGTTTTGACTGGATTTTAGATAGGATGGGCTTAACAGCCCTGATTTTTTCTTAACACTGGGGTCGGGATAGGAAAAATAGGGGCTATAGAACACGGGAAGCCCGTAAAATTCCAGGCGAACATCATGGTAAACCAACATTTTGTCCTGTTGGTTATGGGTAACGCGATCCGCCTTAAGCTGCCAAAAGGGTGCCTGGTTGGGATCCTCACAAACCTTGCAGGGCGAAAAAGTCACGCGATGCAAATTGCTGAGATTGCCATCGCTGCGATCGGCGCGGCGGGCGGCCATGCGGGAATTGTCGGCCAACAACAGGCGAACTTCCTCAGCAAAGCCCTCACGGAACTGGTCATCCATCACCATTTTGTCGGCAAATGCCACATCGCCACTAACATCAATCAATTTGACATGGCCTTCGGCGGTTAAGACGCGGTTGGTTTGGTCATAGCTAACGCGATCCGCCTGCAACACCCGCCCATCACGCTCGATTTCCACCCCGCCTTCCGCCACGATTTTTTTGTTCTGCTGGTCATAGGTCAGTTGGTCGGCGGCCAACAACGCCTGCCGCTGCAAATCCTTGTGCAAATCCTTGCCCGCATTGGTGCCCGCTGTAGCAGGGGCATCAACAGGGTTGGCAAAACTGCTGTGCAGCAGGCCGCTGGCCATCAGCAGGCAGGCTGACAGCAGGATAAGGCGCCGTATCGTAGGGGGTAAAGCGTGAGCAAGCATGAAGACTGTTTTCGCCTGTTATTCGCCCCGATGCAACAAAAAGGCTAAGCTGGCCGACAGCATCATCAGGGCGGGTGCCCATGCCCCAACCATGACGGGGATGCGATCGCCGGTGGCCAGCGCCTGAAAAACCTGAGTTAACCCATAAAAGCCAAAGGCGATGGTGGCGCCGACGACAGCCTGCCAAAGCTGCTGTTGGGTGCGCGGCCCCCCATGCTGCCCCACCGTTATGCCAATCACCAACATGGTCATAAGCAGGACGGGATAGGCCAGTAGGCTTTGCCAATACAGGCGATGAACGCGGGTGGCAAAGCCTGTTTGCTCCAGGGTGCGGATTAGGCGGGGCAGCTGCCATACTGTTAATCGTTCGGGCGACTCTACCCGTTGGCGAATGCTATCGCCGCTAAGCGCGCTGGCATAGGTCATGGAGGATATGGTGACGGGCACAGGCGGCGCATCGGGGTTGGCCAAGTCATATTGGGTTACATCCACCAGTATCCAAGTACGATCCTCCTGCGGGACGGCTTCGGCGGCATTAAGGCGGGATAGCAGGCGATCTTGGCTATCAAACTGCAAAATCATCACTTGACGCAGCTTTAGCGGCCGATCCTGAAACTGTTGCACCTGCATAATGTCATAACCGTCGATTTCGGTGCTTTCGGGCTTAAAACGCGATTGACTAAGCCATAGGCCATTTTCGCCCAGGCCGCTAACATTGATCGGCCGATTCAGCAATCTGCCCTCCAGCCGTTCATAACGGCCAAAACTGTAGTTGGCTAAGGGATCCAGCAGCAGAATTTTGGTCACACCCAGCAGACCAGTTGCAATAACCAAGCCCGCCATCAAATGAAACAGCGATAGGCCGCTTAGCCTGGCTATCAGCAGCTCACGGCCGCGGTTAAGACGGTGGCTGGCCAAAATGGCCGCGAACAACAAGATAAAGGGCAGGGTTTGCCCCAACAGCCGCGGCATACGCAACCAGATGATTTTTAACAGCACCGATAGATCCAATCCGCGCTCACTAAAGCGGCGGGCTTGCTCTAAATAATCCAGCAGAAAAATGATGATAGCCATCAGCGCCAGCATGGTTAGCAGGCTACGGGCAAACTGTCCCAGGATATAGCGGTGCAGCAGCATCAGGGGTGCCCATGGTGAAAGGATGATGACGGGTTGTACCCTATTTTGAAACTGCGGGCAGCAATTCTGATTTTTCCCCATCGGTAACAGGCGTATAGCGTGCCGATGACCAATCCATAGGAAATCCAGATGAATCGATTGTCACGAACATTCAGGGCGTTTAATCCATAGCCAATAACCATAAACACCCCCCCGATTACACAGACACGCAGCAAAATTCGGGTGCGGTTGTGGCGGGTGCGCAAATCCTGGGTCAGACCAAAATACATCAACAGGGTTAGGCACAGCGGAAAAAAGCTGCCGATAATGCGCTGATGCGCCTCAGCGCGATAGGAACGCAGCTGGCTAGGTTTGATGCCAGCGTCGTTGGCACGCAGCAGGCTAAGGGTTGATAACCCCTTAGCGTCCGAGTTGCGTCCGCCCGTATTGTTGCCAGACCCACCCAGGGTCGCGCTGAGATTCAGCTGATATTCCGCAAAGGATAGCAGCGACAGCTCTTTGGTGGTCAGGTTCAGGCTTTGTCGTGTTCCATTGAAAATGCGCAGGATGACCCCCTCTGACGTGCGCAACAGCTCACCACTGCTGGCATAAATGGTGTCGGTTTCCTGCCTGCTGCGGGTATCCTGGATCAACAGGCCATTAAATTTGCTGCTGCCATTTTGTTGGCGGACGAAAACGGTGATGTTGGGCAGGGCGTTGGTAAACGTCCCCTCTTGCAGGCTTAGGACACTATCGCGCAGGCGATCTTGGTAATCGCGAAAACTGTTGTAGCTGACAGGCAACAGATACAGGTTGGATAGTCCCAGTACGATGGTGCCCGCCATGCCAAATAGCAAAAAAGGGCGCAGCAGGGTGCGGGGTGGGGTTCCCACCGCATTCCAAACTACCCATTCGTGATCGGCAATCATCCGCTGCATTACCAGCAGCAGCGTGATCATCTGACTGACCGGCAACAGGATGACCAACAGGCTGGGCAACCATTGCAGTGACAGCACCAAAACCATGTAAAATGGTAGGCCGCGATTGACCACCAATTCAATAAAACGAAGTGACTGGCTGAACCACAGCACCATGAACAGGCTAATCAGCACCATTGCGCCTGTTTTCCAAAGCTGCCTAAGGATATAGCGGTTGTAATGGGTTTCGGCTGTTTGCAGGAACATACCGCTAAGACTTTGATGGGATGTTAGGCGATAAAGATGGGGCAGGGCGATAACGCCGCAGCAGCAGCCAGCTGACCAACGCACCAAAAACCAACCCCGCCACCACATCGGCCAGATAATGTTGCAACAGCACCAGGCGGCTGGCGGCAATCAGCAGGGCGTAGAGCAGGGCGGCATAACGCCATATTCCCCCAGCCTGCCAAACAAAAACCGCCAACGCCCCCGCCGTGGTGGAGTGGCCAGAGGGCAGGGAGTGCCAGGCGTGATGCAGCGCAAGCGGGTCAAAGCCATAAGATCCCTGGCTAAACCACAATTCAGGCCGCGGCCGTCCGATAAGAAATTTCAGCACATTGACCAAAATGCCTGAAACAACCATGGCTGCCAAAAACAGCACGCTCCAGCGCAACCACAATTTGCGGCGCTTTTCATCCAACAATTTTTTCTCTGATAAAAATTTGTTGATGCCCTTAGCCAATGGCTGATGGGCGCGGCGATCTAGCCACCATAGCACCAAAACCATCGCCAGGGCGGGTGCAATCAGGGCGACACCCTTACCAAACATGGTGACAAACTTAAAAAACGACTGCAAAACAGGGAGATTTTCTTTCTGTTGCGCCATCCACAGGGTCAGGGGCAGATCCAGCCATTGTATCGACAACAGGCAGAACAGGGTGGTCAGCAAGGCGATGACGAAAACCGTCGCGGTGGGATGGCAAAATTCGCCACTAGCTTTTTGACAAAATTGTGGATAATGCATTAGGTGGATTCCTAGAACTTAGGGGTGTGCCCGCACATGATGACTTCCACCGTTGAAAATCTCAAGACTCTTGCCGACCATGTTTGCAAGTCTATGCCCGATAAGGTCTCCGCTGTCAGCTGGAGCCGGGGTGAGCTGTGTTTGCACACCACCAGCGCTGGCCTGTTGCCGCTGTTAACTTTTCTGCGCGACGACCCCAGCTGCCAGTTTGAGCAGTTGGTGGAGCTGTGCGGGGTGGATTACCCCCAGCGGCCTGAACGGTTTGAGGTGGTGTACAACCTGTTGTCCATCAGCCTGAACCATCGGATTCGGCTTAAGCTGACCGTGGGGGAGGGGGCTGCGGTGCCCAGCGTCACCCCGCTGTACCCCTGCGCCAACTGGATGGAGCGGGAGGCATGGGATCTGTATGGCATTGTTTTCAGCGATCACCCCGACCTGCGCCGCATCCTGACCGATTATGGGTTTGAGGGGCACCCGCTGCGCAAAGATTTTCCCCTGACGGGCTTTGTCGAAGTGCGCTATGATGATGAGCAGAAGCGCGTGGTGTATGAGGCGGTGAAGCTGAGCCAGGATTATCGAAGCTTTGATTTCCTTAGCCCTTGGGACGGTATGAACCACCTGCTGCCTGGTGATGAAAAGGCTGACCAGCCCGCCACCCCAAGCGCATCCCCCCCACCCTCTAGCAAAGCTGTATAGCCATGGCATCGTTAACCGAAGAGCTGATTCCAGGCCTGCCCGCCAGTGAGCGCGCCTTTACCTTTAATTTTGGCCCCCAACACCCGGCCGCGCACGGCGTGTTGCGCCTGGTGATGGAATTGGATGGGGAATTGGTGCAGCGGGTGGATCCCCACATCGGCTTTCTGCACCGCGGCACCGAAAAGCTGATTGAGCACAAAACCTATTTGCAGGCGATTCCCTATTTTGACCGCCTGGACTATGTCTCCCCGATGTGTCAGGAGCATGCCTTTGCCCTGGCGGTGGAAAAGCTGATGGGGATTGAGGTGCCGTTGCGTGGCCAATACATTCGGGTGCTGTTTGCCGAATTAACCCGCATTGCCAACCACTTGTTGAATATCACCACCTTTGCCCTGGACGTTGGGGCGATGACCCCCTTTCTGTGGGGGTTTGAGGAGCGGGAAATCATCATGAGCTTTTATGAGCGGGTCTGTGGTGCCCGCCTGCATGCCAATTATTTCCGCCCAGGCGGCGTGCATTTGGATCTGCCTGAGGGGTTGACCGACGATATTCTGGCTTTTTGCAAACGCCTGCCGCCCGTGTTGGATGACATTGAACGGCTGCTAACCGACAACCGTATTTTTAAGCAGCGCACGGTGGATATTGGCGTGATTGACCGCGAGCAGGCCTTAGCCTGGGGCATGAGTGGCCCCGTGCTGCGTGCCAGCGGCCACGCCTGGGATCTACGCCGCACCCAACCCTATGACGTTTATGATCGGCTGGAATTCGATATTCCCGTCAGCGACGATGGCGACTGTTATGCCCGCTATCTGGTGCGAATGGCGGAGATGCGCCAAAGCCTTAGGATTGTGCAGCAGTGTGTGGAGCAGTTGCCCTCTGGTGCGGTGATGACCGACAACCATAAGGTTATTCCGCCAAAACGGGCGGACATGAAGCACTCGATGGAGGCCTTGATTCATCACTTTAAGCTGTATACCGAGGGGTACCATGTGCCCGCTGGCGAAACCTATACAGTGGTGGAGGCGCCCAAGGGTGAGTTTGGGGTGTTTCTGGTGGCGGATGAAAGCGTGCCGAATCGGCCGTGGCGATGCAAAATTAAGGCGCCAGGCTTTTTGTTTATGCAAATTTTGGGTCCCATCTCCAACGGTCACATGCTGGCCGATTTGGTGGCCATTTTGGGCAGTTTAGACGTGGTTTTTGGGGAGATTGATCGATGACCGCTGCACCAGTGTCAAATGTTGCTGAGCCAACATCCTTTGTCTTTAACGCCGACAATTTGGCTAAGGCCAAGGCGTTTGTGGCCAAATACCCCGAAGGGCGCCAAGCCAGCGCGGTGTTGCCGCTGTTGGATCTGGCGCAACGGCAATCGGAGGGCTGGTTGCCACGGGTGGCGATTGAATATGTCGCCGATTTCTTAGCCATGCCCTATATGCGGGTGTTGGAGGTGGTCACGTTCTACACGATGTTTAAGCAGCAGCCCGTCGGCAAATACCTGTTGCAAATTTGCACCACCACCCCCTGCTGGCTGCGCGGCAGTGATGCGGTGGTTAAGGCTTGCCGCGATAAATTGGGGATCGATTTTAACCAGACCACCAAAAACGGCCTGTTCACGATGGAGGAGGTGGAGTGCCTGGGCGCCTGCGTCAACGCCCCCATGATCCAGGTTAACGACTGGTTTGTTGAGGATTTGGATGGGGATCGCACCACCGCCCTGTTGGATGCCCTTAGCCGTGGGGAGGAGATTCCTGTCGGTAGCCAAATTGGCCGCCAGGGCAGCGCGCCTGAGGGGATGCTGACGGCCAGTAGCCAAGCTGGGGATAGTCAGGCAAAGCCTGCTGAGCCTGTTGGCAAAACGGGGTCGGCCAGCAAAAAACCCGCTTCCCCCAAAGCCGCCCCCAAAATATCTGCAAAAACCACCCCCAAAAACCCTTCCTAGCCGCTAAGACCCAACCATGCTGAAACCCCAAGATCGCATTTTTTTGAATCTGTATGGCCAGGATGACTGGCGGCTGGCGGGCGCACGCGCGCGCGGCATTTGGGACGATACCAAGGGGCTGTTGGCGCGTGGTCGTGACGCGATTATCGCCGAAATCAAAAATTCCGATTTGCGTGGGCGCGGCGGGGCAGGCTTTCCAACTGGCATGAAATGGTCATTTATGCCGAAGGAGTCGGAGCGTCCACACTATCTGGTGGTTAATGCCGACGAAAGTGAGCCTGGCACCTGCAAGGATCGTGACATCCTGCGCTTTGATCCCCACCTGCTGCTGGAAGGTTGCCTGATTGCCAGTTTCGCCATCGGGGCAAAGGCCTGTTACATCTATATTCGTGGTGAGTACTACACCGAGGCCTTGCATCTGCAACAGGCGATTGATGAGGCCTATGCGGCGGGATTAATCGGCAAAAATGCCTGCAAAAGCGGCTGGGATTGCGACATCGTCCTGCATCGCGGCGCGGGCGCCTATATTTGTGGGGAGGAGACGGCGCTGCTGGAAAGCCTGGAAGGGCGCAAGGGGCAACCGCGCCTGAAACCACCATTTCCCGCCAACGCTGGCCTATACGGCTGTCCCAGCACTGTCAACAATGTTGAAACCATTGCGGTCACGCCAACCATTTTGCGGCGGGGCGCAGCCTGGTTTGCGGGGCTGGGGCAACCCAAAAATACTGGCAGCAAGATTTTTTGCATCTCTGGCCATGTCAACAAACCCTGCAATGTTGAAGAAGAAATGGGCATCCCCCTACGCGATTTGATTGAAAAACACGCGGGCGGCGTGCGCGGCGGTTGGGACAATTTGTTGGCGGTTATCCCTGGCGGATCCTCATCACCCCTGATCCCGCGGGAGATTTGCGACACCGTGTTGATGAATTTTGATAGCCTGCGGGAGGTGCGTAGCGGACTGGGCACGGCGGGGGTAATTGTGATGGACAAATCCACCGACCTAATTCGCGCCATTGCCCGCCTATCCTATTTCTACAAACACGAAAGTTGTGGCCAATGCACCCCATGCCGTGAGGGGACGGGGTGGTTGTGGCGGATGATGGATCGGATTGCTAAGGGCGAGGCCGATCTGGGTGAGATTGACGTGCTGGAACAGGTGGCGAGGCAGATTGAGGGGCACACCATCTGCTTATTTGGCGATGCGGCGGCCTGGCCGGTGCAGGGCTTGTTGCGCCATTTCCGCCCAATGGTTGAGGAACGTATTTTGCAGCAAGCCGCGCTGAACAGCAAAAAGCCTAAACTGACTAAGGGGCGGGTGGCAGCCTAAGCAAGGTGCCCTTAGCAATTGACAGTTGAGCTTAAGCGGCAACCGCGCTAGATTAAGGCGACAATCTTTCAGTTTCCCCAGATTGTTGGGGAAGGGGTTATTTAGATGCCGAAATTAACCATCAATGGTGTTGAGATCGAGGTGCCTTTTGGTATCACGGTGATGCAGGCTTGTCAGCTGCAGGGTATTGAGATACCGCATTTTTGCTATCACGATCGGCTGGCGATTGCGGGCAACTGCCGTATGTGCCTGGTAGAGATGGAAAAATCGCCCAAACCCGTGGCCAGTTGCGCCATGCCGGTGGCCGATGGCATGGTTATCAGAACCGACAGTGAACAGGTTAAAAAAGACCGTGCCGGGGTGATGGAATTTTTGTTAATCAACCACCCGCTGGATTGCCCCATCTGTGACCAGGGCGGTGAGTGTGATTTGCAGGATGAGGCCATGGCCTTTGGCTTTGACCGCAGCCGCTATCGTGAGGCCAAGCGGGCGGTGACCGATAAAAACATGGGGCCCTTGGTCAAAACCATCATGACCCGCTGCATCCACTGCACCCGTTGTGTGCGCTTTGCGACAGAGGTGGCGGGGATGTCGGAGCTGGGGGCGCTGAACCGTGGTGAAAAAATGGAAATTGCCACCTATGTGGAGCAGGCGATTAATACCGAATTGTCGGGCAATATTGTGGATCTGTGCCCCGTTGGCGCGTTGACCAGCAAACCCTATGCCTTTAAGGCGCGCCCGTGGGAGCTGAAAAAGACTGAATCGATTGATGTGCTCGATGCCGTGGGCAGCAATATTCGGATTGACAGCAAGGGGGCTGAGGTGATGCGGATCCTGCCCCGCCTGCATGAGGATGTTAATGAGGAGTGGATTGCCGATAAGACCCGCCATGCCTGCGACGGCTTAAAACGCCAACGGTTGGATCGCCCCTATGTTCGCAAAAATGGACGGTTGGTTGAGGCCAGCTGGGATGAGGCTTTTGCCGCGATTGCCCGCAGCCTGGATGGCCTGAAAGGGGATGAAATCGCCGTGCTGGCGGGGGCAATGGTTGATGCCGAAACCATGTTCCTGGCCAAAAAATTGTTTGGCGAACGGTTGCGTAGCCCCTATTTGGATTGCCGCACCGATGGCGCCAAATTGCTGCCTGGGGTACGAGCGAGCTATCTGTTTAACAGCGGGATTGCGGGGATTGAGCAGGCCGATGCCTTGCTGCTGGTCGGCACCAACCCACGGTGGGAAGCCCCCATGATCAATGCCCGCCTGCGCAAGGCCTATTTGCGCAGCGGTATGGGCAGTTTCCCGATTGGGGTGATTGGCGTTGCCCCCCAACTGAATTATCCCTATCAGCATATGGGGCGCAGCCCCCTGGGACTGCAGGATGTGTTGAGCGGGCAGCATCCTTTTGTTGAGCAGCTAAAGGCGGCGCAGCGTCCCGCCCTGATTTTGGGTGGCGGCGCCATCAACCGCCCCGACGGCGCGGCGATTCTGCACACCGCCTATGCTGTGGCCGACAAATACGCTTTTGTCCGTGATGGTTGGAACGGCTTTAATCTGTTGCACACCGCCGCATCGCGGGTGGCAGGGCTGGATCTAGGCTTTGTGCCGCAGGATGCCAAAATTGGCGTGGGTGAGATAATGGCTGAGGCGGCGGCTGGCAAAATTAAGCTGTTGTACCTGATGGGCGTCGATGACCTGCTCGCTGAAGACCTATCCAAGCTGCGCAATTCCAGCTTTGTGGTGTACCAGGGGCATCATGGCGATGCGGGCGCGGCGGCGGCCGATGTGGTGCTGCCAGGCGCGGCCTATACCGAAAAGACGGGCTGGTACAAAAATACTGAGGGGCGTTTGCAAAGCACGCAGCAGGCGATTTTGCCACCAGGCGAAGCGCGGGAGGATTGGAAAATCCTGCGCGCCCTATCGGAACGGATTGGCCAAACCCTGCCCTATAACGATTTGGCTGAGGTGCGATTGGCTTTGGCCAAGGCCTTTGATCCGCTGTTCAGCCAGCTTGACACGGCGCAACCTACGCCATGGCAAAGCTTTGGGCAGCCTGGCCGTCTGATCGACACGCCAATGGTGCCCGTCATCAACAATTACTACATGACCGATGTTATCAGCCGCAATTCCGAAACCATGGCCAAATGCACCGAAGCCTTCGTGCTGGGCAAAAAGGCGACGGCCTAGTCAGGAGATATCCCCATGTTCGATACACCCTTTTGGATCAGCTATGGCCTGCCCGTTGTGCACAGCGGGCTGTGGTCGTTGGTCATTATCCTGCCGCTGTTGGTGGCGGTCGCACTGTTAACCTATGTAGAGCGTAAGGTCTTAAGCGCGGTTCACCTGCGCCGTGGGCCCAATGTGGTGGGGCCCTTTGGCCTGTTTCAGCCGTTGGCCGATGGGCTGAAAATGCTGACCAAGGAAACCATCGTTCCGACCACGGCCAACCGCCTGCTGTTTCTGTTTGCCCCGATTCTGACCTTTGTGTTGTCGCTGATTGCCTGGGCGGTGATGCCCTTTGACCAGGGGGTGGTGTTGGCCGACATCAACGTTGGTCTGCTGTATTTGTTCGCCATTTCGTCGCTGTCGGTTTACGGGGTGATCATCGCGGGCTGGGCTAGCAATTCCAAATACGCCTTTTTGGGCGCGTTGCGCTCCGCCGCGCAAATGGTGTCCTATGAAGTGTCGATAGGATTTGTGTTGGTCAGCGTGCTGTTAAGCGTTGGGTCGCTAAACCTTAGCGATATTGTGATGGCGCAGAAAAATCTGTGGTTCGTGGTGCCGCATTTTCCCCTACTAATTATCTTTTTCGTGTCGATGCTGGCGGAGACTAAGCGCACGCCCTTTGATTTGCCTGAGGGGGAGTCGGAGTTGGTCGCGGGCTATTTCGTCGAATATTCCGCCCTGACCTTTGGCCTATTTTTCCTGGCTGAATACGCCAATTTGATATTGATGAGCGCGCTGACGGCGATATTGTTCCTGGGCGGTTGGTTGCCGCCGCTGAATATCGAGCCGTTTACATGGGTGCCTGGGCCCATCTGGCTGGCGCTGAAAACCAGCTTGTTTTTGCTGCTGTTCATCCTGGTACGCGCCGCCGTGCCACGCTATCGCTATGACCAGCTGATGCGGTTGGGGTGGAAAGTGTTTTTGCCCTTCTCCCTGATTTGGCTGGTGGGAACGGCGATCGT
Source organism: Alphaproteobacteria bacterium (assembly GCA_044375625.1). GTDB lineage: Bacteria > Pseudomonadota > Alphaproteobacteria > CAISOG01 > CAISOG01 > CAISOG01. The sequence goes on along the minus strand of JBILMH010000002.1, from coordinate 46,223 downwards.
ACTGGTGGTTATGGGCTGGCTGCCCGCGCTGCCCGCCAGTTAGAGGGTAGGGCAACTTCACATCCCTGCCGCTTTTGTATTGGCTTAATGAAGTGCCTTACCGTCTAAAATACCCTTGAGAATTTACCGATGTCCGCCCCTTTGCCTCTCTCCCCACAATCCATCGACCCTGCCACCCCCTATTGCCTGATTCATCAGGATGGCAAGACCCGCTATCTACCTGGCACGCTGCATCGGCACCAGCTGCTGACTGAGCTGCCCACCGCCACGGCGGCCAACCCCGTTATCAGCATGGTACCCTATGCCCAAATGCGTGAGCGTGGCTTTGACCTGCATGACGGGGGTGAGCCGATTATCTCCCTGCGGGCGGATCGGGTGGTGGATATAGGGTTGGATCAGTTGATGGGGGGGGGTGACGACCTGCCGCAAATTGTCGATGGCCCCCATTACGCCCTTAGCAATCAGGAATTTGAACAGGCGGTTGCCCAGATTATTGCCAACGAAATCTGTAGGGGGGAGGGGTCAAACTTTTTGCTGTCGCGCAGGGGGCGGTTGCGTATCGCGCCATTCAGTGCCGCCACGGCGCATCTGATTTTTGCCCGCCTGGCCAGCAATGAATTTGGCGCCTATATGAGCTTTTGCTTTTTTGATGGCGACCGATATTTCATTGGGTCATCTCCCGAACGGCATATCCGCATCGAAAATGGCCTGGTGCAGATGAATCCGATTTGCGGCACGCTGCCCAAATCGACCCTGCACAGCCGCGACGATCTGCTGCAATTTCTGAACGACCCAAAGGAAATCAATGAGTTGTTTCAGGTTGTTGATGAAACACTTAAGATGATGTCGGCCATTTGCGTCGCGGGGGGTGAGATTCAGGGGCCATTCCTTAGGGAAATGAGCGCGGTGTTGCATACCGAATATGTGCTGGCTGGCCAAACCACGATGGATCCCGTGGATGCCTTTCGCGCATCGATGTTTGCACCCACCATGGTGGGAAGCCCGCTGCAAAACGCCGCCCGCATTATTAAGAAATATGAGCAGGATTCCAGGCGCTATTATTCCAGCGCGATTGTGGTGCGCAGCCAGGATGCTGAGGGCAAGCCGCAACTGGACAGCGCGATTACCATCCGCACGATGGAGGTCGGGTTGGATGGCCAGGCGATTATCCAAAGCGGCGCCAGCATTGTGCGCGATTCGGTGCCGCATAAGGAGCGGTTGGAGATTGAGGCAAAGGCACAGGGGTTGTTGCGCGCCATTACCACCCCCAATTTGACCCCACCGCAACCCGTGTTGGCACAATTTATGGATGATCAGGTGGCACAGGTGTTGGCGGCGCGTAACCGCCTGCTGTCACGCTTTTGGTTTGAAAAGCAAACGGCGGCGGCGGATACAACAGGCAGGCCTTTTTGCCAAGCCAGCGTGCTGATTATCGACAACGAAGACCAATTTACCCAAATGCTAAAGCATATGTTTGATCGTTTGGGCTTGCAGACCCGATTGTGCAGGTGGGCAAATGTGCCCGTTGAGGCGGAGTTTTTGGCGGGTTTTGACCTGGTGCTGGTGGGACCAGGGCCGGGGGATCCCACCGATCTGCATGATCCCAAAATGCAGCGGGTGCATGATATTGTCGGGCATTTGTTGACCGCCCAAGCCAAATTTATGGCAATCTGCCTGGGGCATCAGGTGCTCTCTCTCCGCCTGGGGCTGGCGGTTGCACCGGTTGATCCGCCACGGCAGGGGGTGCAGAAAACCGTGGATCTGTTCGGGCAGGTGCAGCCCGTCGGCTTTTACAACACCTTTTTCGCCCGTTCGCCCGCCACCCCCATCCAAGGGGTAGAAATCGCGGTGGAGGCGGATGGGTATGTCAGCGCGCTGCGTTCCGCCAATTTTTGCAGCTTTCAGGGGCATATTGAATCGGTGTTAACCACCAACGGCATTGATATTCTTAAAGCCGCCCTGCAATGGTTGCTGCCCGAACGAATGTTGTCCTAATATCAAAAGGTCATGATGAACCCGCCACCACCCCCTGCATCCAATACGACTCAGCCGCGCTGGCTTTACCGCTTCGACAACTACAAACGCGCCTTTGTTTTGTTGCGTGAGGGGATTGCAACGATGGAGGAACGCCCGCTGTCGCAATTGGAGAAGGAGGGGGTCATCCAGCGGTTTGAGTATACCTGGGAGTTGGCCTGGAAGCTGCTTAAGGACTATTTGGATGCTAGCGGTGTCGTGCTGGCCACTGTTACCCCCGCCGCCGTTATCAAGGCCGCCTTTGCCGCTAAACTTATTGACGATGGTGACGGATGGATGCGGGCGTTGGATGCACGCAACAAAATGTCGCACACTTATGACGTTAAGGTTTTTGAGCAGATTATTCAGGAAATTCGATCCCACCACCTGATCCTGCTGGATCGGCTGTACCGGGGCATGCTGCAAAAAGCCGAGGCGGAGGCCGAGGGGGAGGGGGGGCACGCCTATGAACCCGCCTAACCCCAATTTGCATCAGCTTAGCCCGCAACAGCTGGCCGTTTTGCGGGCGGTGTTGGCACCCTTTGCGGACAAAATTGAGCTGGTTGGGATTTTTGGGTCACGCGCAACCGGCATGGCGCGGCCAAACTCCGACATTGATTTGGTGCTGTATGGCGATGTTGAGGCGGCGGTGGTGGATCGCCTGCGTACCCTATTTACCGAAAGTTTGTTGGCGATTACCGTTGACCTGCAAGCCTATCAGGCCATCACCTATCCCGCCTTGAAACAGCATATCGACACCGTCATGCAACCCCTGTTCACCCAACAGGATTTGTTGGCGCATCAGCTTTAGAGGCTTTTTTTTGCTAGGGGGCAGCGTGGCGGTGGGCGCTAGATTTGCAGGGAGTATTCCTCTCGCCTGGCAATTTTATCTGGTTAAAGATAGTTTTGCATAAGGCAACCTATTAGCTGCAAGCCTGCCCGCTTTCGCTACCTGCTCTGAAAACAGAAATCCTTCTAAAAAACTGTTTGTTCTATTAATAATGCTAGCAGCCTTATTTGGATTTGCAAAAGCAGTGGCTGCATCCACAACACTCCAAGTGATGTCGGTCTTCATAGAGCTAGCGAGTTGCATTAGGCATTTGCTTGCAGCCTTAAGGGTTTGCGGTGTCACTTCGCCATGGTCAAGAAGGGCAAAGACCTGAATCGCATGAGTAAACACAGTAGAATCCGACAATACGAAAAGCGTAAGCTGCTCTGATTCTGCGTTAATAGGTCGATTAATACTCTTTATGGTAGGCGGCTTAGAATTCTTTGAGTTTTTATCATCTCTTAGCTCAAGAGCATCTAGTACTGCGCTCGGAATTGATATGACCACAATACCTCTCCATTATTTTGCGCTTTTTAATTGTTTGGATGCTTAATTTTTTAGCTGAGAAACTTAAAATTAATCCCTTTTTAATATATCGAAAACAGATGTCAAGCGATATTTTTCCGATCAACGATCGCTGGTGGCACGCAACAAAAGATTGGGAAAACAACGAAAATCCTGTATGGATTTTGTATGAGTCGACTTTCTACCCCCATCCGCCTGCCCCTGCTGGCTCTGATTTGGTTGTATCAGAACAGTTTGGGGCTGATGCTGGCGCCGGCCTGTCGGTTTTATCCCAGCTGTTCATGCTATGCAGGCCAAGCGTTGCGGCAATTGCCGTTGGGCTATGCCTTGTGGCTGATCTTGCGGCGGCTGGTGCGCTGTCACCCTTTTCATCCGGGGGGGATAGACCTGTTGCCCGAACTTTGCCATAACGACACGTCATCCTGTTCATCCTCCGTCACCCAACGTTCCATAAAAAAACCCTAAAGAAAGCCTGGTTGCCCATTATGAATGAAAACCGCAATTTGTTGGCCGCCGTCATCCTGTCGATGCTCATCCTGCTGGGCTACCAGTATTTTATCGCCTTACCCCATCAGGCCGCCGTTAACCAGGCGCAGCAGGCGGCAGCCACAGCCACCAATGGAGCCACCAATGAGGGGCAGTCTGCGACGCAGGCAACCCCGCCCATCAATCAGGCCAAGGCGGATTTGGCCAATTTGCCGCCCGTGGGTGACGTGCTGATCAACAATGGGCGGGTCGCGGGTCGAATCAACCTGCGCGGGGCGCGTTTTGATCGTCTTAGCCTTAAGGATTATCAGCAACATGCTGGCCACAACAGCGATCCTGTTCAACTGTTTAATGATGCGGCGACGGCGGATGGCTTTGTGATGAAGCTGGGCTGGCAAGCGGCCAAGGGGCAGGGGGAGGTAAAACTGCCCGATGCCACCACCGCCTGGCAGGCGGATCGACCAACCCTGACCCCTGAACAGCCTGTCACCCTGCGTTGGAACAATGGCCAAGGCTTGCTGTTTGAACAGCGCATCAGCCTGGACGAGCATTTTATGTTCAGCGTTGAGCAGTCGGTAAGCAATCAAGGCGGGCAAACCGTCAACCTGCTACCGCTGGCCGAAGTCAACCGCCGCCAACATGCTGGCAAAACAGCCTCTTTCGAGCATGAGGGCTTGGTTGGCATGTTTGATGATGGCCTTAGCCATCTGGGCTATCGCAAATTGGAGGTGGGCGAATCGCGCAGTTTTCAGCAGGGAGCCTGGGCAGGGCTAACCGATACCTATTGGCTGGTCGCGGTGGCGCCATCCCCCTATGCCGACAGCCGAGTCCAGCTGACCCGTGAGGAAGATAGTAAAGAGGTTGAAGTGGGTGGGGGGCCTGCCGTTGAAATTGCTTATGTAAAGCCCATGCAACATTACCGCCTCGACAGCATTGGGGCGGCGATTGCGGTGAAGCCTGGCGCGACCGAAGTGCAACGCTACAAAATTCTGGCAGGCGCTAAGGAAACCCATCTGTTGGAAAAATACAGCGATCAGCTGACCATCCCTCGTTTGGAGCAAGCGGTGGACTTTGGCTGGTTCTTTTTTATCGCCAAACCGCTGTATCACGTGCTTCAGCTGATGCACCTGCTGACCCACAACTATGGCTTGGCGATCATCGCCCTGACCCTGTTGGTGCGGATAGCCCTGTTCCCGCTGGCCAACGCATCCTTTAAGGCGATGAAGCGGATGAAGGATTTGCAGCCTGAGATGGTGCGGTTAAAGGAGCTGTATAGCGACGACAAAATGCGGATGAATCAGGAATTGATGAAGATGTATAAGACGGAGGGGGTAAACCCCCTGGGCGGCTGCCTGCCCATCTTGCTGCAAATCCCAATTTTCTTGGCATTGTATAAGGTGTTGTCGGTAGCGATTGAGCTGCGTCATGCGCCGTTTGTCGGCTGGATTCATGATTTGTCGGCGCCCGATCCAACCAGCATTTTCAACCTGTTTGGCCTGATTCCTATCGATCTGCCCGGCTTTTTGATGATTGGGGTTTGGCCGCTGCTGATGGGGCTGACCATGGTGATGCAACAACGGCTTAATCCGCCGCCGACCGATCCGACCCAGGCGATGGTGTTTAAGATTATGCCCTATATCTTTACCCTAATGATGGCGCAGTTTGCCGCAGGGCTAATCCTGTACTGGACCAGCAACAATTTGTTGTCGATTCTGCAGCAACGCTGGCTTAACAGCCGCATGGATGCGGTGCAGGCTGCCCAAGCGGCCAGCAAGAGTAAGCAAAAGCAAAAACAGGCACGCCGTGCCAAAAAATTTAATGGTTCGGGGGAATAGTTGGCATGGCAAGCATTAACGATAACTACCTCAAACTCAAAGCTGGCTATCTGTTCCCCGAAATTGCCAGGCGGGTGAATGCCTTTGCCCTGGCGAATCCATCGGCCGCGCTGATAAAACTGGGCATTGGCGATGTAACCGAACCTCTGCCGGCCGCCTGCCGCGCCGCGATGATTAAGGCCGTTGAGGATTTGGGAAATCGTGAAAGCTTTCACGGCTATGGGCCTGAGCAGGGCTATGGCTGGTTGCGGGAAAAAATTGCTCAGCATGATTTTCAGGCGCGCGGCTGTGACATTGATGCCTCAGAAATTTTTGTTTCCGACGGATCCAAATGCGATACCGGCAACATCCTGGATATTTTCGGGCGCGATAACGTGATTGCGGTGACCGACCCCGTCTATCCCGTCTATGTCGACACCAATGTGATGGCCGGCCATACGGGTGATGTGAACAGCAAGGGTGAGTATGACGGCCTAGTCTATCTGCCCATCAACGCCCAAAACAATTTTACGGCGCAGATTCCCGATCGCAAAGTCGATCTGATTTACCTGTGCTTTCCCAACAACCCGACGGGGGCAACCGCCACCAGGGATTATTTGCAGGCATGGGTGAACTATGCGCTGAGCCATGAGGCGATTATTTTCTTTGATGCCGCCTATGAGGCCTTTATCACCGACCCCAACCTGCCCCATTCGATTTATGAAATTGATGGCGCCCGCAACTGTGCGATTGAATTTCGTTCTTTTTCCAAAAATGCTGGCTTTACCGGCACGCGATGCGCCCTGACCGTTGTTCCCAAAAGCCTGACGGCCAGGGCAAAGGATGGCAACCTTGTTGAATTGTGGCCATTATGGAACCGCCGCCAGGCCACCAAATTCAACGGTGTATCCTATATCGTGCAGCGGGGCGCTGAGGCGGTCTATTCCCCCGAGGGGCAGCAGCAGGTCAAAGGCCTAATCGATTTTTACAGGGAAAATGCCCAAATCATTGTTCAAAAACTGACCGCGGCAGGCCTGACGGTTTATGGCGGGGTCAATGCGCCCTATGTATGGCTTAAGACGCCCAACAATTTGTCCAGCTGGGACTTTTTTGATTGGCTGTTGCAGGAATGCCACGTGGTGGGCACGCCAGGGTCAGGCTTTGGCGCCGCGGGGGAGGGGTATTTTCGCCTATCCGCCTTTAACAGCCGCCATCATGTTGAGGAAGCGATGCAACGCATGGTGGCCAAGATTTAATCACCGACCAAAAAATAGCCTTCAGCATTGATGGGCCTGGCCAGGGCTTAGGCGGGGTAGTCAACCCCGACCAAATACAAGCCCTCTGGCGGAGCGGTGGGGCCAGCCTGATCCCGATCACGGGCGGCCAAAACCGCACCCAGCCATTCTGGCGGGTGGCGATGCAGCCCTATCTTCACCAGGCTGCCAACCATAATCCGCACCTGATGATGTAGGAAGGATCGGGCTGTCACCCGAAACTGCACCTCCCCCGCCTGCAAATCGCTGTTTGCCGACACCACCTCCACCCTTTCCATGCTGCGCATTGGGGTTTTGGCCTGGCACTTTGCGTCCCGAAAGCTGCTAAAATCCTGCTGCCCCTCCAACAGCTTGGCCGCCTGCTGCATCGCCAGCAGATCCAGCGACTGCCCAAAATGCCAGACCCGCCCGCGATGCAGGGGGCTGATGGCGGGATGGGTATGAATGCGGTAGCAATAGCGCCGCCTAATCGCCGAAAAACGGGCATGAAAATCATCGGCAACGGGCTCAATGTTGCGCACACTGACCCCATGCTGATTAACAAAGTGGTTTAACGATGCCCGCAACCTGTAAAGATTCGGGGGCTGATTCGGGGTGAACAGCGGGGGCAAATCGACATGCGCAACCTGACCCAGGGCGTGCACCCCTGAATCGGTACGGCCAGCCCCCACCACCTCAATCGCCTGGCCAAAAACAGCGGCACAGGCATCTTGCAACACCTGCTGCACCGACAAATCCTTTGGCTGAATCTGCCAGCCGTTCAGGCGGCTGCCATCATATTCAATGGTTAATTTCAGGCGTTTCATCAGGGAACTCTTATATTTTGCCAGATCTGGCCAGGCGGTAAAGGCGCCAGGCACGCCAGGGATCGGGGCGATGATAGTCCAAACGGCTCAGCTGATCACCATGACTGGCCAGCTGCCGCAACAGCCGTTGGGTTGCCACCAGGCTGAAAAAGGCGGGGCGTTGGGCGCGGGGCAGGGCGCGTAGCAGGGGGGCGGCCTGTTGCAACGCCTGTTGCGCTGTTGTCCGCACGGTGGCCACCGCCGCGCTCAGATCGTGCTGATGCGTATTGCCCTGATGACCATCCTGATGGCTGGCACAAAGCGCATCGGCCAGGTTGGACGCGCTGCATTGTTGCAGCAGTTGCAGCAGGCCAATCGCCAACCCCGCTGGCTGTGCCAAGGCCTGGGTATCGGCGGGTATGTCCGCGGCAGAATTGTTCAGCTGAGCAGCCAGCAGCAGCAGTTGGGAACGGCCAATCCGCTGCGCCCAATCCTGTAGCCCTGACCAGTTGTTGGCGGGCAGATAATCCAACGCCTCGGCCTGCGCGGTTAGCAGGTTATCCAGCAAGTCAGGCGGCAAAGCCGCGCCCGATTCGGCCAGCGCTTGCAAAATCGGATGAAGGTTGGATGGGGAGGGTTGCAGAGCCGATAACTGCTCCCGCCACCAGGTCAGGCGGATCTGACCCAACAACGGCTCGGTCACCTGATGACGGATATTGGCCAGTTCCAGCTGCAAGGCCAGCATGGCGATAAAGCCAGGGCGACAGTCATCGCTAACCAGCTGCGCCGCCAAAAATGCGCCACGCGCCCCGCTATACAGCTGCTGCGCACAGGCGCTTAAAGGCTTGGATGACCATAGGTCAGCGTGGGGGGCAGGTTGGCTTTGGGGCATAACAAAAAAAATCAGACTGGATAGGCTGGTTCTAAGGCATCTTGCGCCACTTGCCTATACGCCAAAAACGCCAACAGGGGATCGGGTCGGCGATTATGCGGCGTTGTGGTCTGATGGCGATGCTGATAGCATCATTAATTATCCAACCAACCATAATCCGATAATGTCTTGGAACAGTTAGCCGCCAGCAATCACCATCTTATTGAGGTTATCGCCAAACTTTTGCTGTTCTTTGGGATTGCAGGCATCGTGGTGCCCTTGCTGCATCGGCTAAAGCTGTCGCCAATTTTGGGCTATTTGCTTTGTGGTATCGTTATTGGCCCCCATGGGTTGGCATCTTTCGCCACCACAGATAATTGGCTTGGCTATGTTACCATTGAGGATACAGGCACCGTTCATATTCTGGGTGAATTGGGCATCATCACCCTGATGTTCATGATCGGGCTTGAGCTGTCGTTTGAACGCCTTAACGAGCTGCGTCGGTATATTTTCGGCCTTGGTTCCGCCCAAATTCTGTTGACGGGATTGATTATTTTTGCGGTTGCGATGGCCTTTCGCAACACCGTGCCGGCATCGATTCTTATCGGAGCATCCTTTGCCCTGTCATCAACCGCGATCGTGTTAAAATTGTTGGAGGAGCGCAAACTGACCTCACGCCCGGTTGGCATTATTTGTTTTTGCATCCTGTTGATGCAGGATTTGGCGGTTATTCCCCTGTTGGTTTTGGCCGCATCCTTTTCTGCTGACGCCAATGTCAGCATTGTTCAGGCCTTGGCCAGTTCCCTGGCATTGGGCATTCTGGTCATCGTGGCCATCTATTTCATGGGCAAAAAAGTTTTGGCGCCCTTTTTGCGAACCATCAATTTTTCCAAAAGCCCAGAATGGCTAGCGGCGTTTGTGGTGTTCGCCGTCATTGGCAGTGCCGCCCTGACTCATGCAGCCGGTTTATCCCTGGCTCTTGGTGCCTTTATGGCTGGCCTGTTGATTGCCGAGACCGAGTATAAGCATGAGGTTGAGGTCATCATCAGCCCCCTTAAAAGCCTGCTTTTGGGCATCTTTTTCCTGTCAATTGGCATGATGATCAATCTGACGGAGGTTTTGAATCAACCGATCTTATTGGCCATTGGTGTTGTCGGGATTTTTGCCCTCAAAGCCTCTATTCTGCTACCCCTGTGCCTGTGGTTTCAGATTCCTTTACGAAAATCGGTTGAAATTTCCCTGTATCTTTCCCAACCAGGGGAATTTGCGCTGTTGATTCTTGGCGTTGCCACCGCATCAGCGCTGATGCCCGCGCACAACACGCAATATTTTTTGCTGGTGACCGCCTGTTCGATGATGCTAAGCCCGCTGGTATTCTTTTTTACCCCGAAAATAGCGGATGCTGTTCAGCGCAAATTTGGCAAAAGCCAGGATCTATCGACCAATCTGGATCTAATGAGCGGTCATAGTGGCGTGTTGATTGCTGGCTTTGGCCGCACGGGGCAACTGTTGGCGCGGGTGCTGCAGGATCAGCGGTTGCCCTATATCGCCTTTGATAACAATGCAGAACGGGTGCGCCAATGTGGTAAGGACGGCTATCGCATCATCTTTGGCGATGCCAGACGCAAAGCCCTGTGGCGTCGATTGATTAACAGCCAGATTGACTTGGCGGTTATCACCATCGACGATCACGCCGCCATTCGTGATATTATCCAGTCTTTGCGGGCGGAATTTCCCCTGTTGCCCGTGATTGTGCGTGCCAAAGATTCGAAAGACAGCAACGCCCTGTATGATATGGGGGCGAAGCATGTGGTGGTGGAAACCTTGGAATCCAGCCTGCGTATTGCCCAGTTGTTGATTGAATCCCTTGGCCGCAAACCTGAGGAAGCCAAACAGATTGTGCAAAAAATTCGGGTGCAGGAGTTGCAAAATTCAGGAGTTCAGCAGGAACAGCCCGTTTAGGCTGCTTCCGAATGCCTAATTCCCACTGCCTTATCCTACAGATGCTTTTTCTGCCGTCGCCCCCTGGCAGCATAGGCTTTATCGGCATGCCCAAGTCTGTATCATCAGCCCCCGCCCCCCTGTGCAGTTGACAGCGCGAAGGCGTTGACAGTTTTGGGGCGTTTGCCGCATGATGACGGCCATTACCGTTGGGGCCGTAGCTCAGTTGGGAGAGCGCGACATTCGCATTGTCGAGGTCAGGGGTTCGACTCCCCTCGGCTCCACCACCACCGTTTTTCCCGCGCTTCACTTTAGGACAAAAAGGAGGCGCCCATAAATTCTCCGCTTTTAATGTCTAAGGTTTGATAAGTTTTAACAACATATAGGATGGAAATAATGCCTCATCTTTCCATTTTTCATGATATTCAGATATATCCTTTTTGGATGGTTTTGTTTCAATTACATCTTTAATTTGAAATCCTGCCCTCAATATTTCATTTAGGTAGAAGCTTAATGAATGCGTGTAAGTTTTTGTTGAAAAGCTTTTGCCATTTATATCTTGCAATGAAATTGTAACTTTTTTGGTATTCCAATAAGATAAATTTCCATAGTGAAAAGTTATCCAATCGCTGCTTGGCTTTTTGGCGAACATCAAAGGGTGTGGAATTGCTATGATAAAAACACCTTTTGATCGCAATAAAGAATAGGTTTTTTGTAGGCTTTGAATAATATCTTTTTTGCTTAAATGCTGCAAAACAATAACTGAAATCACTGTATCAAAATTTTGAAATATTTTCTCGTAATTGACCACTGAGTCAACGAAAAACTTAATGTTAGGAGACTTGGCCTTAGAAACTTTTATGAGTTTATCGGAAATATCAATTCCAACGACATTGCCGCCTTTCTTAGCAATCGATCTTGACAGATAGCCATCGCCACATCCTGCATCCAAAACGTCTTTTCCCTTAACCTTGCCCAAAAGTTTTAAAACCAAAGGCCTCACCAAATAATCGCTATGAATGGTTTTTTGGTTTCTGTCCCAAAAATCGGCTTTGGTCTGGTATTCATTGCCCATAGTGATTTGTTCTTCAGATAATAATTGTATGAAATTCAGATAATTATATGATTTTTGCAGAGTGTTTCTAGTCAACATCCCCTGCTTAGGGTTCCGCCAACAAGTCCCCAACAACATCGCTAGGGACATCCCGTTGCACCAGGGCGTGACCCAGCGCGTCGAGCAGCACAAAGGTCAGGCGGCCGGCAACGGCTTTTTTGTCACTGGCCATCAGGGTCAGCAGCGATTGGGGATCCTGGGCGACGGCGGGCAGGTGGCGGTGATCGATGGGCAGGCCGACCGCGGTCAAATGCTGCCGCACCCGTTGCGTCACCTCTGGCGCAATCAGCCCCAAATGCTGCGACAATTCGGCGGCAAAGACCATGCCGATCGCCACCCCCTCCCCATGCAGCAGGGCATCGCTGTAGCCCAGGGCGGCCTCCAACGCATGTCCAAGGGTGTGTCCGAAGTTCAGCAGGGCGCGTACGCCCCCCTCCCGCTCATCCTGACCAACAATGGCCGCTTTGTGAAAACAGGATCGTTCGATAATGTAACAAAGCTTGGCTGCGTCACCATCCAGGGCGGCGGCGCCATCCCGCTCTAACCAGGCAAAAAAGTCGGCATCAGCAATCAGGCCGTATTTCACTACCTCGGCATAGCCCGCCAGCAATTGACGACGGGGCAGGGTGGTTAGCACTTCGGGGTCAATCAGCACCGCGTGGGGTTGATAAAAGCTGCCTATCAAGTTTTTGCCATGAGGGCTGTTGATGCCAGTCTTGCCGCCGACCGAGCTGTCCACCATCGCCAACAAAGTGGTGGGAATCTGCACAAAGGGCAGGCCGCGCAACAGGATGCTGGCGGCAAAACCAGCCAAATCGCCAATCACCCCGCCGCCAAAGGCAATAATCGCGGTTTGCCGATCGGGCGCCAAGGCCAAGGCGCGCTCCAACAACTGTTCCAACTGGCTATAGCTTTTGCTGCCCTCCCCCCCCGCAACCGTCAGCAGGTGAAAGGAAAATTCCGCCGCCGCCAGGCTGTCGGCTAGCACTTGGCCATGCCGATGCCAAACCGATTCATCCGCGATTACCAGGGAGCGTTTGGCAGGCAAAAGCGGTGCCAACCGTTCCCCCGCCTGAGCCAGCAGGCCAGGCTTGATATGAATCGGATAGCTGCGGCTGGCGGCGGCAACATGGATGGTCGCCTGGGTAAAGGGGGATTGGGCAGGTTGGGCTGAAGGATTTTGGGTCATCGCGGCTGTTCCGATAGATATTGGTTTAGGGCGTTGGCAATCGCCTGAACGGTTAGATACATGGCACCGTCCAGGCTGTCTACGGTGATGGCCGCCTCAGCGTAAATGGGATAGCGCACCTCCATCAGCTTGGCCAGAATTTCGGCCGGATCCCCCTGTTTCAACAGCGGGCGGTTGGCATTGGCCTGAATCCGTTCCATCACTTGCGGCATGGTAGCGCGCAGCCAAATGCTGATACCCTTTTCCTGAATCAGGGCGCGGGTTTCAGGCTGAACAAAGGCGCCGCCGCCCACCGCCACCACCTTGGGTCGCTTATCCTCCAACAGCTGGCCAATCACCTTGCGCTCAAATTGCCGAAAGGTATCCTCACCATAGCGGCTAAAAATCTCCTCAATACTGATGCCTGCCTGGCTAATCAGAGCAATATCGCTGTCCACAAAGGGCATCTTTAGCAGTTTGGCCAGTTGGCGCCCAATACTGGTTTTGCCAGCCCCCATCAGGCCGATTAACACCAGCGGTCGGCTTGGCTTAGGTAGGGCGGATTTGCCAAGAAAACCGGCCTTTGGGGAAGTCTTAGCGGGGGGCGGTGATGGCATCATGGAAAATCGTTGTTTCTGGTCGATAGCTTAGGTAAAACTATAGGCAATGTTAACACCAACCGTGCGAAAAGGTTACCATGAAAACATTCCTGTGGCCCCTTGCTATTGTATTAATCCTGTTGGGCTTGGTTGGTACACTGATATACCTCAGCAAAATGCCGCCCCCCGTGGCGCAGATTGAGGTGCCGGTGACGGTCACCCCGCCGCCCCCCTATCTGCAACCCAGTAATCAAGGGGCAGTCGCGCCGCAACCCGTTTCCCCCAACAAAACGCCCGCCGCCGCAGGAGAATAGGATGCGCGTTGTTGCTTTTCCCTGTTTCCGCTTGCTAACTCGGCTGGTTGGTCGATCTTCTGTTGGCATTCTCGCGATTGCCGCCATGATGTCATCCCCCAGCTATGCCGTGGATGAAAGCATACAGGCTGTACCCCTGGGACAGGCTTCGGTGGGGGAATTGGGCGCGTTATCCCCGCAGGAGGGGGGCTTTGGGTCGCAATGGTGGCAAAACAGCACGCCGGAACAGATTGAGGCGGCCTTTGCCATGCTGCCCGCCAATCCAGGCGATTGGTCACAACGGCAGTTGCAACGCCGCCTGCTGCTTAGTCCTGTATCCCTGCCGGATGAGCAGGCGGGATACCGTTTGTTACAGTCGCGGACGGATCGGTTGGAAAGCCTGGGCTATCCCGCCGATGCGCTGCGGCTGTTGCAAAGCTGGCCGCGCGATCGACAGTCGTCGGAGTGGTTATGGCTGGCGCGCAGCACCGCCCGTCTGTTGAATGGCGATGATGGGGGATGTCAGGAACCAACCCCCTTAAACGCCGAAGTTCCAGGTGGCGAAGCGGGGTTTTTATCCGCCTATTGCCTGTGGGTTAAGGGTGAGCAATCCGCGGCAGAGGTTGCCCTGAATGTATTGGGGGATCGCCAGTCTGTTGCCCAGACAGCCCAGCCAAAGGATAAGGCCGATGCCAAGGCGCAGGCCAAAGCTAAGGAGGCTGAGGCCAATCGGCTGTCCCTGTATCAAACTGTGGTGACGGGGCAACCGCTGTCACCCAAGGTGGCGGTCACGCTGAAGGGTTTGGATGCGGCGCTGCTGCAGCATGCTATTTTCAGCGATGTTAAGGGCGTGGTGGCAGGCAATTGGTCGGTGCTAGCCAAGCTGCAATTGTTACGAAACAAAACGTTGCCGCCAGATGTTAAACTGATGTATGCGGAAAATTTGGTGGAATCGGGGGTGTTGGGCGTGGCGGAATGGCAACAGCTGGCCACCAAAGCGCTGGAGGGGGAAAGTGTGCCGCCCGCCAGTGACCCCGCCACCGCCGCCGTCCTGGGGCGCTTATCCCGCGTTAAGGAGGTGTTGGCGGCTTCCACCAATGCCTATAACGATGGCGCACTGACGCGGGCGGCGGTCGATCTGCTGCGGCAATCGGGCGGGCATTGGTATCCCGTTTACCTGTTGTTGCAGCCCAAGCTGGACAATATGTTGGCGCTGGCCGAAACGGGGGAGATTGCCCCCTGGCTGGTGGCCTATGGCATAAGGCATAACCAACCAACCGCGCCTTGGCTTTCCTATCTGCCCAACGATCATCTAAACGCCCTTACCCTGCGCGCTCTGGAGGGGTGGAAACGGCCGCAACCGGTGAACGCGACCGTGCCAGCGGGCTTTAACACCATTAAGATTGATAATGAGCCGTTGGCGGCCAAATTGCTGACGGCCAGCTTTGCCTTGAACCCCGAACAATCCGCCCCCAGCTGGCAAGCGCAACTGCTAAGCGCCCTGGCCATTACCCCACCCAAGGCTAAGGCTGAGGCGGTCTCAACCACAACTTGGCTAAGCCTACAGGCGGCGGTGGCGCAAAAGCGCAATGGTGAGGCCTTGGCAAATGCCCTGGCGATGGTAGCCGACAGTTCGCCCAACGCCCTGCCGATATGGCACAGCGCCCTAAGTGGGTTGGCTAAACTTGGCCAACATGAGCTAACCGCGCAGCTGGCCGAGGCATGGTTGATGGACGGCCTGTTTGATGGCGCGCCCAGCAAGTAAAACCTCCCCAAGCAAAGCCCCGCCGTTGGCTGAGGGCGATAGCCGCCTGTTGGCCTTGTTTTTGGATATGATGGCGGTGGAACGCAACGCGGCGGCCAACACCCTGGCCAGTTATCGGCGCGATCTGGTCGACTTGGCTCACTGGGCACAGGCGCAGCAGCAACCCCTGCTAGCCCTGACCACCACGCAGTTGCAGGCTTATTTGCAGACGGTGGGAGCCGTCCAGGGTGGGGCAGGGGATCGCATGGGGGGTAAGGTTGCGGGGGATGTCCCCTCATCAAGCCAGCAGCCGCCGCTAAGCAATCGCACCCTGCAACGCCGCCTATCCGCGATGCGGCAGTTCTATGGCTTCCTCCAGCGTGACGGCCTTAGGGTTGATCAACCCGCCGCCGAGCTAACGGGCCCCAAAACGCCGCAGCATTTGCCCAAATTCCTTAGTGAGCATGAGGTGGATCAGCTGTTAAGCTGGGCGGCCAACCATGTCATCGCTACCAAAGATACCGATAAGGAGGGGGATGCACGCCGATTGCATGTGTTGTTAGAGCTGTTGTACGCGACAGGGTTGCGGGTCAGTGAGGTCATCGCCCTGCAAATCAGCGCGTTCCCTAGCCATAGCATGCCAGCCTTAGCCCCCCCCACCATGGCATCACCCGAAAGCCAACCGATGCTGCGGGTAATCGGTAAGGGGCGTAAGGAGCGGTTGGTGCCGCTGACCCCCACGGCGGCGGCGGTGGTGGCGGCCTATTTGCCCTTTCGTGACCGCCTGTTGGCCGATAGCGCCCCTCATAGCGCTCCCAACAACACAATAGAGTCGACCAACAATCCCTGGCTTTTTCCAGCCAAACGGGCGGGGCAAGGGGCACAAACCATCAGCCGCCAACAGGCGCACAGCCTGCTGAAACAGGCCGCCCTGGCCGCGGGGTTGGATCCATCCCGCCTGTCACCCCATGTGTTGCGGCACAGTTTGGCCACCCATCTGTTGGATCACGGCGCCGATTTGCGTCGTTTGCAACTGTTGTTGGGTCATGCTAGCATCTCAACCGTGCAGATTTACACCCATGTCAGCACGCATCGTTTGCATCAGGCTGTACAGCTGCACCCCCTATCGAAATCGCAATTGCCCTAAATCTTTCCCCCCTCTAGCCAAAAAGATCATCGCACCATGAGCTTTACCATCATCGAACCCGCCAAATCCCGCCTGAATCGTAGTGAGCTTGCCGTGCCCGGCAGCCAACCAAAGCTGTTTGAAAAAGCCTGGCAATCTACCGCCGATATCGTCTTTTTGGATTTGGAAGATTCGGTTGCCCCCGCGGATAAGGTGGCGGCACGCGCCAATGTTATCCAAGGCCTGCACGGTTTTGATTGGTCGCGTAAGACGGTTTCCGTCCGCATCAACGGCTTGGACACCGCCTTTATGTACCGCGATGTGGTTGAGGTGTTGGAGGCGGCGGCGGATCGCCTGGATCTGATTATGATTCCAAAGGTCGGCACGGCGGCGGATGTATACGCCCTGGATATGCTGGTCAGCCAGATTGAACAGGCCAGGGGGCTGCCACACGGCAAAATTGGCTTTGAGCTGATTATCGAAACCGCCCTGGGGATGAGCAATATTAATGAGATTGCGGGCGCCAGCAAACGCAACGAATCCCTGCATTTCGGGGTGGCCGACTATGCCGCCAGCACCCGCGCCCGCACCACCAATGTCGGCGGGGTGAACCCCGACTATGTTGTGTTGACCGATGCCACCACCGATGCGCATGGACGCGATAACCGTGAGGTGCATTGGGGCGATCCATGGCACTATGCCCTGTCGCGGTTGGTGGTGGCGGCGCGTGCCTATGGCCTGCGCCCTGTTGATGGTCCCTTTGGCGATTTCGGCGATGCCGATGGCTATCAGGCCGCGGCGCGACGGGCAGCCGCCCTGGGCTGTGAAGGCAAATGGGCAATTCACCCTGGCCAAATTCCCTTAGCCAACCAGGTTTTTGCCCCGTCGGAGGCCGAAATCCAACGTGCCCGCCGTATTCTTGAGGCGATGGATCAAGCCGCGCGGGAAGGGCGGGGGGCAGTCGCCCTGGACGGACGTCTGATCGATATCGCCAGCATCAAACAGGCGCAAACCGTGGTGGATAAGGCGCGGCAAATGCAACAGGCGGGTTAGTCGGCATTTGCATGCCATGCCGTTTTCGTGTAGCCTTTCTTTTTTTCGCAAAAGCAAACCATGCTAACCTATCTTGATTTTGAAAAGCCTTTGGCCGAGCTGGAAGGCAAAATAGAGGAGTTGCGCCACCTGGGCGACTCGGCTGAAATTGACATTGCGTCCGAGGTTGAAAAGCTTCAGGCCAAACTGGATAAAACCCTGAAAACCACCTATGCCAACCTAACCCCCTGGCAAAAGGTGCAGGTTGCCCGCCACCCCGATCGTCCCCGCTGCATGGACTATATCAACCGCCTGATTGAGGATTTTACCCCGCTGGCTGGTGACCGACAGTTTGGTGAGGATGCGGCGATTATCGGCGGTATGGGGCGATTTCATGGCCGCAGCGTGATGATTATTGGCCAGGAACGGGGGCGGGACACCGCCAGTCGGGTTAAGCACAATTTTGGCATGCCACGCCCCGAAGGCTATCGCAAGGCGCAACGGCTGATGAAAATGGCCGATCGTTTTAACCTGCCCATTTTGACCCTGGTCGATACCCCTGGCGCTTTTCCAGGCATTGATGCTGAGGCGCGCGGCCAGGCGGAGGCGATTGCCAGCAGTGTTGATGTTTGCCTGTCGATTCGGGTGCCGTTGATCAGCATTGTGATTGGTGAGGGGGGATCGGGCGGTGCCATCGCCCTGGCCACCGCCGATAGCGTGCTGATGATGGAACATGCGGTGTATTCGGTTATTTCACCAGAGGGTTGTGCATCAATTCTGTGGGGAACGGCCGAACAATCCAAGGAAGCCGCTGAGGTGATGAAAATCACCGCCCAGGATTTGAAAAAACTGGGCATCATTGACAGCGTGATTAATGAGCCGCTGGGCGGCGCGCACCGCGACCATGCGGCGGCGATTGAGGCGGCGGGCAATGGGTTGTGGGATCATTTGGTGCCGCTGTTGCGCCTGCCGGGGGAGGATCGTCGCCTGCGCCGCCGCAACAAATTCATGGATATGGGACGGCAGGAGATTGGGCGCAGCAACAGTAAGGCGGCCGCTTAGCTGGCCAGAAGCTGATTAACGCCCCCAAGCCACCATCACCCAAAAGCGCGACCATAAATCTATGCTTTAGAATAAGTTGCGGGCAGATTCTCACCCACTCTCTTAATCTCCCAGTGCAGATGGACACCGCTGGACTCCAACACCCGTTGCCGCACCAATTCCCCCAACTGTTCCAAATCGGATGCGGTGGCGTTGCCCGTGTTCAGCAGGAAATTGCAATGCAGGGGCGAAACCTGCGCCCCGCCCAGGGTTAGGCCGCGGCATCCCGCCTGGTCAATCAATTGCCAAGCCTTTAACGGCGATTGTTCGGGGGTAGGGTTTTGAAAGGTGCTGCCCCCCGTGCGCGCCCGAATCGGTTGGGTCTGTTCGCGCTGATCAACAATATCCTGCATCCTGGCCATCACCGCCGCCGAATCATCCAACCGACCACGCAACCGACAGCCAATAAACACATCACGCGGGCTGATCAGGCACTGGCGATAGCCAAACCCCAACTGTTCCCCCGGCACGCTCATCAAATTGCCTTGATTATCGCAGATTTCGGCGCTGACACAGATATAGGCCAATTCCTGGCCATAGGCGCCCGCGTTCATCCGCAACGCCCCCCCGATGGATCCTGGAACCCCCACCAAAAATTCCATGCCCGCCAGCCCCCATTCCGCCGCCTGTTGCGCCACGGTACGATCCAGGCAGGCCGCGCCCGCGGTGATCATCGTTTCATCCCGTCCTTCGCGCACCACTTCGGCAAAGCCGCGCCCCAAACGGATAACCACCCCGCGAATACCGCCATCCCGAATTAACAGGTTAGAGGTTGCCCCCAAGATGGTAATGGGCAGCTCGGGCGGTCTTTCCGCCATAAATTGCGCCAAATCCAACGGATCGGCCGGCTTAAAAACCACATCCGCCGTACCGCCAACCCGAAACCAACTAAGCGGCGCTAAGGGCACATCGAATTGATAACGGCCACGCACCGTGGGCAGGGCGGATGGCGATGGCAGGGGAGCAGTGGAGGCAAAGGGGGGCAGGGGAGGCAAGGGGGGGGCAGCCTTTCTGGCTTCACGGTCAATAAAGAATGGTGTTAATCTAAAACCCGCCGCCATACTGTTCAAGGGGGCAATTGACCCCCTTGCCGTTTGGGATTCTATCCGCTTAACTGCAACCATCACCGCTGTTAATAGGCTGTTAACCACCCAACAGTCAAAATAGCTTTAGGAACTTTTTGTTTCATCCTTTCTGCCAACCCATAATGTAAAAAAAGCCTATGACAGCCTATCTCCGCTATGATCTGATGGTTGAAAAAGCCCTGCGTGGGGTGGTTCACGAGGCGTTGAAACACGCCAATGAACATGGACTGAAAGACGATCACCATTTTTACATCAGCTTTCGCACGGATGAGGAGGGGGTGATTATCCCCGACGCGCTGAAAAGCAATTATCCTGAGGAAATGACGATCGTGCTGCAACACCAATATTGGGATTTGCAGGTTAAGAAGGATTTGTTTGAGGTGACCTTAAGCTTTAATTCGGTGCAGCAACGGTTGATCGTGCCCTATCACGCCATTACCGCCTTTGCTGACCCTGCGGTCAAATTCGGCCTGCAATTTCACACCATCGCCGCCGCCCGCAGCCGTGAGGATGCCAAAAGCGGGGAGGGGGATGTTGCCCCCACCACCAAAAAGGCCGGGGCAAAATCCAAAAAGGCCGCGCCGACAGAATCGGGGCAGGTGATCTCGCTGGATTCCTTCCGCAAGCAAAAACGGGGTGAGGAAAGCTCTAGCTAAGCGGTTTTGGCTTGCCACAGCCTGCCACCACTTTCTTTTAGGCTTAATCCATCCTGCCCGCTTGCCCTGCGGCAAGTTCCGTGAAAATATCCTGGCTTCTGCCCCCCTTTTCATCCGAACTTGAGGAGTCGCCCGCCGTGACCTTAAGCAACGCCCAGCCCAACGCCCAACTTAACGCCAAGCCAATCATCCCTACCCGCACCGAAACCGACAGCATGGGCGCGGTAGAGGTTCCCGCCGATTGCTATTGGGGCGCGCAGACCGAACGATCCCGCCGCAATTTTGTGATTGGGGGGGAAAGGATGCCACTGCCCCTCATCCACGCCTTTGGCCTGGTGAAACAGGCCTGCGCGCTGGTGAATCAACAGATGGGCGCACTGCCAACCGAGATTGCAGGCGCAATTGCCCAGGCCGCGGGTGAGGTGGGGGAAGGGCGTTTGGACGACCAATTCCCCCTGGTGGTCTGGCAGACGGGCAGCGGGACGCAGACCAACATGAATCTGAATGAGGTGGTGGCCAACCGCGCCAATGAGCTGTTGGGCGCGCCGCTGGGTCAAAAAAAGCCCGTTCACCCCAATGACCATGTTAACTATGGCCAATCCTCCAACGATTGCTTCCCAACCGCGATGCATGTGGCGGCGGTGACGGCGGTGGTGCAGGAATTGTTGCCCGCGGTGGCGCATTTGAAAAAAGCCTTTGCCGATAAATCGGCCGCCTGGATGAAACTGTGCAAAATTGGCCGCACCCACCTGCAAGATGCCGTGCCGATGAGCCTGGGGCAGGAGTTTTCCGCCTTTGTCGCCCAGCTGGAGATGGCGGAGCGGCAGTTGCAGGCGGTATTGCCCGAATTGTATCAGCTGGCGCAGGGGGGCACAGCCCTGGGCACGGGGTTGAACGCTAAGCCAGGATTTGGTGAGGCGGTGGCGGCCAAATTGGCGGATCTGACGGGTCTGCCCTTTACCAGCGCGCCCAACAAATTTGCGGCCTTGGCCAGTCATGACGCGCTGGTCGCGCTGTCGGGCGGCCTAAACCTGCTGGCCAACCAGCTGTTCAAGATTGCCAACGACATCCGCTGGCTGGCTTCGGGCCCCCGATGCGGCCTGGGGGAACTGCATTTGCCGGAGAATGAGCCGGGATCCTCCATCATGCCGGGTAAGGTTAACCCGACGCAGGCTGAGGCGATGACCATGGTCTGTGCCCAAGTGATGGGCAATCATGTAACGGTGACGGTGGCGGGCAGTGGCGGCTTTTTGCAGCTGAACGTCTTTAAGCCCGTGATGATCTACAGCGTGCTGCAATCAACCAAACTGCTCAGTGACGCCTGCCGCAGCTTTGCCGACAATTGCGTGGTGGGGATTGATCCTGTTAAGGAACAGCTGCAAGAATACCTGCATAACTCCTTGATTTTGGCCACAGCCCTTAACCCGATTATCGGCTATGACAACGCCGCCGCCGTGGTCAAAAAAGCCTTTAAGGAAAACCTTAGCCTGAAACAAGCCGCCCTCGACCTCAACCTCCTAACCGCCGAGCAGTTCGACGCCGCCGTCAAGCCCGAGGAAATGGCGTTTCCGAATCCGAAATAGGGTGGGGGATATCTAAGAAGGTCTCGTATTATCTATGACGTCCGATCATTCTGGTATCGATTATTGGAGGATTGTTGCCTTGACCCGAAAATGCTTTATTTAAACAATCACGAAAATTATTAAAAAACTTAGCGGAATCGTTAAGATTGTGCGCATACGCCTTTACAGATCTATCCAAAAAACCACCGCTTCTAAAAGCTTCCCAAAATATCTTTTTAACATTTTCACTGTATAAATTCGGTTTTTTAGCCAAACTGGTTGCCGCATCCACAACTATTTCAGCACAAAAAAATCCAGAACTAGTTTTGCGATCAGGTTAACCAGCAGGAATAGATTCGACATATTCTTCCATAGCCTCAATTAGGCTATCTAAGGCTTCAGCAACAGCTTCTGGTGTTTGGACTGCAATAAGGGCATCATAAGCATCCTTAAGGCCATATTCAGCGCCATGTTTTTCTAGAAACTGATCTCTACGCTTTTCAAATGATTGCACAGGTTTACGTTTTGCCATTTATAAATTCTCCATAAGTGTTAATTTATTAAAACAGTGTACTACATAAAGTGTCAATATGTTTTTGGATTTCATAAATCGTATAATTTATATTATGTAAATTAGCGGTGACAGGATTGGTGGGTTTGGGGCTGGTTGGCGGCTAAATGGAAAATGCTCTAACAACGGATTGACCTGCATCCCCCCCCCAAAAAAAACGGCGGACGCAAGCGGAGCGGATAAGCAGGATGCATTTCCATCCCAAACGGCTGGCGAGAAGCAGGCTGCGAAAAGCATCAAAACCATCTGCAAAAACCATGTTTTTAACCCATGATAACCATCTGTTAACCACGGCACGATTAGGGTAAAAACACAGCCAGTTTTTTTGGAAAGCCTTAGCATGCACCAGTCTTCACACAGTTCTTCACCCGCCGCATCATCCCCAACAGCCAATCTTGCCACCGCCGCCCTGCCCCGTCAAAAAGTGGTGGTTTTGCAGGGGGATGGCATCGGGCCAGAGGTGGTGGCGGCCACCGTGCGGGTGCTGGATGCCGCTGGCGCTCCGATTGACTGGCAGGTTAACGAGGCTGGCGCAAGTTTGTTCGCCCGTGGGGTGGAAACCGGCGTGCCACAGGAGGCTTTGGACGCCATCGAATCCTGCGGCATGGCTTTGAAAGGCCCGCTGGAAACCCCCATCGGCTTTGGCAACAAAAGCGCTAATGTCACGCTGCGCAAGCTGTTTGAGCTGTATGCCAATGTCCGCCCCGTGCGCACCCTGCCCGGTATCAAAACCCCCTTCTCTGACCGTGCCATTGATTTTGTGGTGGTGCGCGAAAATGTTGAGGATTTGTACGCGGGCATCGAATATATGCAAACCCCCAACGTCGCCCAATGCCTGAAGCTGATGTCGCGTAAGGGGTGCCGCAAAATCATGCGCTTTGCGATGGAGCTGGCCAAGGCGGAGGGGCGCAAAACCCTGCACACCGCAACCAAGGCCAACATCATGAAAATGACCGAAGGCCTGATGAAACAGGCGATGGAGGATCTGTTGCCCACCTATCCCAACATCGCAGGCGAACATTTGTTGATTGATAACTGCGCCCATCAGATGGTGATTGCGCCCGAACAGTTTGAGGTGATTGTGACCTCGAACATGAATGGCGATATCATCAGCGATTTGGGTGCGGGGCTGGTCGGCGGTCTGGGCGTCGCGCCCAGCGCCAATATCGGGGCACATGCCGCCATGTTTGAGGCCGTGCACGGCAGCGCGCCGCAAATTGCGGGTAAGGGGGTGGCCAACCCCACTGCCCTGCTGCTGTCCGCTGTCATGATGCTGCGCCACCAGGGTTTATTCGACCATGCCAACCGCATCGAAAGCGCGGTTTTTGTGACCTTGGCGGGCGGGCAAGACTTAACAGGCGATCTGGCGGCGAAGGGTCAGGGGGGCAGCACCAACGCCTATGTTGACCGCATCATTAGCAATTTGGGCAACACCCTGCCCGGGGTGGAACCGCGCATTTACAGCAATATCACCCTGGCGGCGGAGGGCGATACGGATCAGCATCCCGCCGTGCGCGAACTGGTCGGGATCGACGTTTATGTCGACTATGTCGGCGATGTCTATGAGCTGGGGAATCGGTTGGAGGCGCACTGTGCGGATAGCGATTGGCAGCTGAAACTGATTTCCAGCCGTGGCACGGTGGTGTACCCCGAAAACAATCCCAACACCGACCTGGTCGATCATTGGCGTTGCCGCTTTGTGGCGCGCCACCCCGCCACCCCCGTGACGGATGAGGCGGTGCAAAAACTGCTAAGCCACCTGCATGACCAGGTCAGCTGGATGCATCTGGAAAAACTCTATCGCTTTGATGGCAAAGAGGCCTTTAGCAAGGCGCAGGGCGAAAGTTAAATTTTAGTATGGCTGGCGGTAAGGCTTGGCGGTTTTGATAATCGATATTACATTCATAAATTTTATGAAGAACTTATAGCATGATATTGTTTTTAAATCGTTTTTAAATTGTTTTAGTTGGCGGATCCGCGCTGAATCTCAACCCAGCTGCCCGCGCCATCGCCCTGCCCCGCATCGGCCGCCCGTACAATGATATTCACCGATTGCATTGGTACCCCAAGTTGCAATAGATAGGCGGAAACTGCCTCCGCCTGACGGGCAGCTAGGCCAGCATTGTCGGTATCGCCAGAATTTTTTGCACCGCCACTAATCACACGGGGGGCATCGGTATCTTTGGGCTGGTAAAGGCCAACAACCTCAATGTCCGTATTGTTTTGCTGATAAGCGCGATAAACCTCTCGCAACTGCGCCTTGGCCTGCGTCGAAATCACCGTTGATTTTCTGTCAAAATCTACCCGACTTAGCGATGACGACTGCATGGGCAGGCTTGCACTGGTAATAATTTTGGTATCTTTGGCCGCCATCGCAGAGGGGGGGGCAGCATTGCCGGCGGTGTCATTGGCTGATTCGGCACCATTGTCTACCCGCTTAGGCACCAACACGCGATCCCGCTCCACCCCAGCGGTTAGGGTTGTTACCGTGCTGGACGAGGCCATCAATTGCTGCTGATAAACGTCTTCTAGACTGGCCGACGGCATTTTCTTGGGAGCTGAGACCGGGGCGGCTGCTGGATCAGTTGGGGCGGCCTGTCCCGAAAACTTATTGGATTCGACCCGCTCGGACTCCAGCTGTTGACGCAGATTTTCACGATCTTGTACGCTAAGCTGTGCTTGCGGGCGGCTATCCTGACTGCTGAGTTTGGGATAGGTTGACTGTTCTTCTGTTAATGGAGTCGGGGCGATATTGCTAACTACTGGCGCTAGCGCAGCAATCACGTTCGGCGTCTGATTCTGCAGGCCAGGTGTCACAGGCGCCAAGGTTGATTTGGCCACTGGTGCGACGGGTTGAACGGGTTGCGGCACGGGTGTCACGGGCGCCTCTGGTGCTTTATTCGGAACCGCCCCTTGCTGGCGGCTTTCACTCATGAAATTGTCCCATGATTCGCTGCGCGTCCGGTTGGGGGATCGCAGGGTTTGAATCGGTGGGGTGGTATTGCTGGCCATTGGCCGCGGTTCAGGGACTGGCACCGTATAGGGCGACTGACTGCCCTGCTGACGCATTGTTTCAAACGCATCATTGCTGGCATTGCGGGGAGTCGGTCTTGGTGCAGGTCTTGGCGGGGTGGCGTATGTTGGGGCGGGCGGCATTACGTTCACGGCAGCTTTAGGCGCAGGAGTTGGCGCTGGTGTTGGCATTGGCTGCGGCACGGCGGCAATAATGGCTGGACTTGCAGGCGTTGGCGGTGCTGACGGAGCAGGTTGTGAAGGCTGAGGGGGAACATCGGCTACAGTCTTAGGGGCTGGTGGCGGCGCAAGCCCCTCAGCAATGCTGCTGCTATCCAGATCCAGCTGTAGCTTATCAGCACCTTCGGCTTTCGCGGGTGCAGAGACGGCCTGGGCAACGGGTTTTGGCTGCACAGGCTTCGGCAAGCCCTCGGCAATGCTGGTACTATCCAAATCTAGCTGTAACTTCTCGCTTCCTTCGGCTTTAACAGGTGCAGTTTGAGCAACTGGCGCTGGCTTGGGTAACCCCTCCGAAATACTGTCTTGATTCAAATCTAACGATAACAAATTTGCGCCATCTACTGTTGCGGGTGCAGCTTGGGCAACAGGTGCAGGTGCCTGAGGCACGGGCTTTGGCAAGCCCTCAGCAATGCTGGTACTATCCAAATCGAGCTGTAGCTTATCTGTTCCTTCGGCTTTCGCTGGTGCAGGTGCCTGAGGTGCTGGCTGCGGCAACCCCTCCGAAATGCTGTCTTGATTCAAATCCAACGATAACAAATTTGCGCCATCTGCTGTTGCGGGCTTAGCCTGCTGCTCAGAAGGCATTTCTTGGACTGGTGCAGGGGGCGGCGGCAAACCCTCAGCAATGCTAGCGCTGTTCAGGTCTAGCGGCAATAACCCTGCCCCATCCGCCTTGAGAAACGCCGACGGAATCACGGCAAGCCCTGCCGATAACAGGGCTGTTACCGAAAGAAAGGATAGGCGTCGTTTGGTACGATGATTTGGCATGGTCAGTCCTGCATAGCACCCAATGCGATTCTTTGAAAGATTTTCGTGCGGCTTAGGATGATTGTTAAAAAGCGTCCATAAACTGGCAATTTGCATCACTCTTGGCAAGGATGATACAACGGTCTATGAATAAATCGATGGTCAAATTCAAAATCAAAATTGCCAAGTTTCGTTCGCTTAAACTATTTCTTTCAGTGCCCCTATCCCCCTGCCCCACCTTAATTTTTTTTAGGTTTTATCATGAGCAATTCCTCAGCATCCCCCAACCATAATTTTGACCAGGAAACCAAGATGATCGATCCGATTGAGCTGGCCGAGGCCTTTACCAACGCCACCATGCGGATGCAAAAAATCATGGGTGAGGCTTTGGGGCGTTCCAACAGTTCTGATGCCACCCTGGTGCTGGCCGACCTTAGCAGCATTGGCAAGGCATTTGCCGAGGCGGGCATGCAATTATGGCAAGATCCCGTTGGCTTGATGGAAAAGCAAATCGCCTGGGGTCAGGAAGCGTATAATCTGTGGCAAAATTCATGGCTGAAAGCCTTGGGGGAGCAAGGCGAATCGGTTATCGCTCCGCCACCAGGGGACAAGCGTTTTCGCGACCATGCGTGGGAGGAAAACAGCTGGTTTGATTTCGTTAAACAAAGCTATCTGTTGACCAGTAAGTATATCAACACGGTCATGTCAGAAGTGGATGGGTTGGATGAAAAAACCCGCCATAAAATTGAATTCTACACCCGCCAACTGACCGATGCCATCGCGCCCAGCAATTTTTGGGCAACCAACCCTGAAGTCCTTCGTGCCACCCTGGAAAGCGGCGGTGAAAACCTGGTTAAGGGTTTG
The DNA here is from genome assembly GCA_044375625.1 of Alphaproteobacteria bacterium. Lineage (GTDB taxonomy): Bacteria > Pseudomonadota > Alphaproteobacteria > CAISOG01 > CAISOG01 > CAISOG01. The sequence continues at coordinate 18,771 of JBILMH010000002.1, read as the reverse complement.
AACAACATGCTGGATGATTTGGAATCTGGCGGCGGACAACTGAACATCAAAATGACTGACCTGACCGCTTTTAAGGTCGGTGAAAACATTGCCACCACCCCTGGGAAAATTGTTTTCCAGAATCATTTGTTTCAACTTATTCAGTACAGCCCCAGCACCGAAACGGTGGCTAAGCGCCCGCTTTTGGTTGTTCCACCATGGATTAACAAATACTATATTCTTGATTTGCAGGAAAAAAATTCCTTTTTGAAATGGACGGTTGATCAGGGGCACACCACCTTTGTGGTGTCATGGGTAAACCCCGATGAACGGCATATTGATGTTGGCTTTGACACCTACATGACCGACGGCGTTTTAACCGCCCTGGATGCCGTTACCCAGGCGACTGGCGAAGAAAGCATTAACGTTATCGGCTATTGCATTGGCGGCACGTTGTTGGCATGCACCCTATCCTATCTGGCCAGCCAGAAGAAATCGCCGGTTGCCAGTGCCACCTATTTCACCACCCTGGTGGATTTTGCCGAAGCTGGTGACCTGGAAGTCTTTATCGATGAGGAACAGTTGGCGGCGTTGGACGAAAAAATGGCCAAAACAGGCTATTTAGAGGGTAAGGCGATGGCCACCACCTTTAACATGCTGCGCGCCAACGATTTAATCTGGTCGTTTGTGGTCAACAACTATCTGATGGGTAAAGATCCGTTCCCATTTGACCTGTTGTATTGGAACTCCGATTCCACCCGCCTGCCCGCTAAGATGCACAGTTTCTACCTGCGCAACATGTATTTGAAAAACTTGTTGGTGGTGCCAAATGGCATTGATCTTTGCGGGGTTGGTATCGACCTTAGCAAAATCACCGTGCCCAGCTTTTTGCTGTCCACCAAAAGCGATCACATTGCCCCCTGGCACGCAACCTATGCCGCGACTCAGCTGTACAAGGGTCAGGTGGAATTTGTGTTGAGCGATTCGGGGCATATTGCTGGGGTGGTAAACCCGCCCGCCGCGCAAAAATACCAATATTGGGTCAACCCCAACTACCCCACCAATCCCGAAGAGTGGTTGACGGACGCTAAAGCAACTCCAGGTTCCTGGTGGCCAGAATGGCAGCGTTGGATTGGTCAATATAGCGATGGTCAGGTGCCCGCCCGCCAACCTGGCAGTGGCAAGCTGAAAGCGATTGAAAATGCGCCAGGCAGCTATGTAAAGGCACGCCTAAGCTAAGGTTTTTATGTTGGTTTTTTTTGGGGGGGGGAAGTGAGATATGCTCCCCCCTCTAAGACTCACGCGCCAGCAGAACCTAACGCAACAGCTGCACCTTTTCACGCTGCCAATCGCGCTGCTTAATCGCCTCACGCTTATCATAGTTTTTGCGCCCACGCGCTAAGGCCAATTCGCATTTGGCGCGGCCATTGTCGGCAAAAAAGATGGACAACGGCACAATGGTCAGCCCCTTTTGCCGAATAGCGCCCAGCCAAGAGGCCAATTGCTTGCCCTTCAACAGCAATTTGCGGGGGCGGGTTGGATCATGGTTGAAATGACTGGCCTGAGGGTACACCGCGATGTTGGCGCCCACCAAAAACAACTCGCCATCCTTTTCAACCGCAAAGGCTTCGTTAAGGCTGCAACGACCCAGGCGCAGGGATTTGACCTCTGTTCCGACCAGCATCAGGCCAGCGGTCAGTTTTTCGACCATCTCATAGTCAAAGCGCGCCCGCCGATTTTGTGCAACTTGCTTGGTCATTGCTGTTTAGACGACCGCCGCCCCCCCTCTTGCTCATCCCATTGATTATCATCGAAAAGATTTGCCAAAACCTTTGCCAAGGTATCGGCCGTTTTTGATGATACCGATACCAGAGGCAGGCGCAATTCATCCCGACAAAGCCCCAACAGGCTAAGGGCGTGTTTGGTAGGTGCCGGATTGGATTCCAGAAAGAGCGCATCGCTGAGCGGTAATAGCGCAAGATTTAGGCGATTCAACAGCTCCCAATCCCCCTGCCCGGCCTGCAACGCCGTCCAACCGTTGTACAACTGGGCGCACAGGCGCGGCGCAACATTGCTGGTCACCGAAATCCACCCCTGCCCCCCCTGCGCCAGAAAAGCTAAGGCCGTCTGATTTTCACCCCCCAGCAACAAAAAATCGGGACGGGTTGCCAGCCGCAACTGCAAAGGCCTGGCCAAATTGTCGTTGGCATCCTTAATCCCAATCACCCTTGGCAGCTCTGCCAGGCGCGCGACGGTTTCCACCGCCAGCTGCACTGCTGTACGGCCAGGCACGTCATACAGGATAATCGGCAGGCTGCTGGCATCATGAATCGCCCGAAAATGCTGATACAACCCCTCCTGACTTGGTTTATTGTAGGCGGGTGTTACCACCAGGGCAGCCGATGCGCCCCTTTTTTCCGCTGCCTGAGTTAGACGGATTGCGGTGGCCGTATCGCTGGATCCCGTGCCCGCGATAACAGGCACTCTTCCCCCCGCCGCTTGCAGCGCGCTATGCAGCAGGTTATCGCGTTCCGCCTCACTCAGTGACAGGGATTCCCCCGTCGATCCCGCCACCACCAGGCCGTGAATTCCCTCAACAATCTGCCAGTCCACCAATTTTTCCAGTGCGGGCAAATCCATATGGCCATCGCGAAAGGGGGTAATCAGCGCGGTGGTAACCCCACAAAAGGGCGGTGGGTTTCCCAAACCTGTGGCCATGTTGTTTTACCTGTTCAAACGTGCATAACTGTTAACAAATGTCGCGTCTTCAGAGGACGCCCCAACGGGTGCTTTATGAAGAGCGGCGATGACAAGGCTACTCTGTAGAATTGTATTCTGCTAGGGATTTGTTTCAATTTGGTTATGCGAAAGGGCTATGGGTGATGCACAAAACCGCCAATTTTCTGTTTGGGCTGTTTATTGGCACCTTTTTGGCCTTTTCAACCGCGACCACCCATTCCGCCGTCGCCAATTCCAACAATAGGACGCAATCAAAGCTGGCGGATCAGGGCGGCGACCCCTTTTTGCGGGGGCTTGACGCGATTGATAGCGGTCGTTGGGAATGGGCCAAGGCAGCAGAACGTCAGTTAAATGACCAAAAAATGATTCGTTATCTGAAATGGAAACGCTTAGTCAGTAATGGTTATGCGGCTGATTTTGATGAGGTTAGCGATTTTATCGCCAAGCATCCCGATTGGCCTCAGCAAAAATCGCTGGAACTTAAGGCTGAGCAGTCGCTGTATCTGGTGGGCGATGACCGTCTGGTGGCCAACTGGTTTTCCCGCCACCCGCCGCAAACTCCCAACGGCACCACCCTATATATCAAAAGCCTTTACAGCCTGGGCAAACAGGATGATGCGGTGCAGGTGGCGCGCAACGCCTGGTACACCCACAATTGGCCACAGCAGGGGGAAAATGAGTTTTTGGAACGCTATGGGCAATTGTTGGACAGCAGCGATCATCAGGCGCGGGTGGAGCGGTTGTTGGGGGAAAATAACCCCACCGCCGCCCGCCGCATTTTGAAACGAGTGCCCGCCAACTATAGCCCGATTGCTGAGGCGCGATTGAAAATGATTGACGGGCTTAAGGATATTGATGGGGCGCTGTTGCGCCTAAGCAGCGATCAGCAGGCCAACAACGGCCTGTTGTATGAACGCACCCGATGGTTGCGCAAAAACGATCGCGATGCCGATGCCCAACGCATTTTGCTGACCACCCCGCCCACCGATTTTCCCGACAAATGGTGGGGGGAGCGGGAAATTCAGGCTCGCCGCGCCATGTTGGCGGGTGATAACGTCCGCGCCTATGAATTGGCGTCCAAACATGGGCTTAAGCCGTCGGACAACAATTGGACTGATGCCGAACAGCTGGCAGGGTGGTTGGCGCTGGTCAAGCTGAATCAGCCCAGCCGCGCTTGGGATCACTTCCAAACCTTGTTGGGCAATTCCTATCACCCCAACACCCGCTCTAAGGCGGCCTATTGGGCGGCGCGTGCGGCGGAAACAGCCAACGACTTTGGCCGCGCCAATACTTTGTGGCAGGAGGCGGCCAAATATCCCACCACCTTTTACGGTCAGCTTGCCTTTAAATCTTTACGACGGGCGGGGGTGGTAGCCGCTAACGCCTCACCATGGTTTAGCGATCCCAAATTGGCTGGTGAAGCCAAAACCACCTTTATGAAGGATCCCATGGTGGAAACCGCCAACCTGTTGGCGCGTTATGGCCACGCCAATGACATCGAACCATTTCTGTTACGCATTGCCGATACCACGGAGGAGCCTGGCGCCTTTACCGCCGTCGCAGAAATGGCCATGAAGGCCAAACGCCCCGCCACCGCCGTCAAAATTGCCCGCCATGCAATGCGGGATCAGGTGACGTTGATTGATTCAGGCTATCCCCTGCTTCAGGTGCCATCCAATGGCCTGGTTGAACCCTCACTGGTGTTGGCCATCATCCGCCAAGAAAGCGGGTTTCAGGTTGATGCCTTAAGCAGCGCGGGCGCCCGCGGCCTGATGCAGCTGATGCCGCAAACAGCCCAGGATACCGCCAAGGCCATGCGGCAACGCTTTACCCTGAACCGCTTAACTACCGATCCGGCCTATAACATGATGGTTGGCACCTTTTATGCTCGCAGCGTGCTGACCAAATTCAACAATTCCTATCTGATGACCTTTGCAGCCTATAACGCCGGGCCCAATCGTGCGCAGGGATGGGCGGAGAAATATGGCGACCCCCGCCAACCTGGCGTCGATCCCCTTATCTGGATCGAAAGCATCCCGTTTCGCGAAACCCGTGGCTATGTTCAGCGCGTGTCTGAGGGGATTGAGGTGTATCGCCACCGCCTGCGCTCCACCGGTCAAAAGATTCCTGATGAGCAGTTAAAGGCCAGCGGCTGGTGCCCTGTCAGTTGCTGGTAGGGCACCCCCCAGCCAGAGAAGCCGCCATCACCCGCCTAGGCGATGAAGAACGGAGGCATCTCACTACTTAGGCTTAGGCGTGGGCTACTGCCTATATCATTGGCCAGCTCACCGTCAAATGTAATGTTTTCGGTCAACCAACGCAGGCTTCGATCAATAACGATTGGTTGTGCCAAGCCAAGAGAGAAAATTTGCAAGGCCGCATTGCCCATAAGCAAGCTGATTAAACGTCCGCTCGTAATGCGGCTACTATCAACCAAAACGCCTGCAACCGTGATATGGCCTAAAAACTCACGGTAAAAAGCGGCGTGATACCAAAGGCGTGAGGCAAATAATGTTGGAAGCGCCAACAAAATGGTAACCAGGTTGGTTCGGCGTAACTGTTTGCTGGGGGAATAGGGCAAAAGATGTGCCGTATGATTACCAAAAGATAACCTACTATAGGTCCAACTTGCCCACTTGGTATCCAGACGGGGTGCCAACAATCCTAAAGTAAAAAATTTGCCTAACAAAGCATACAGACGCAAAAAAGCATATCGCCACATATTGCCATCCAAACGATGATAGACACCACGCCAGGTAACCCGATTGATTCGATAGCAGCGGGAGGTGAAGATGAAGATGCTTACTATATAAATGTAGACCAAGTTTAAAACAATTGATCCTATAAACTCTTTGGTTGAAAGGGTTGGTTGTGCAGATATTTCCTTTATCTCCTGAGGAAATATCTGCAGATTCACCCAATACAGCAACCCAATCGCCACCAAATATTTGATTGTGCCGATAACATGCTCCGCCACCGTGCCCTGATACTCCATCGGGTCACCATTCAGTGTGACCTGGCTGGCCAGATACTGGCGCATCCGTTTGCGTCCCCAAAAACCATAAATCCCAAGGGTCACGATAGTTAGCAACAGATTGCTTAACCAAATCCCATAAATTTTGCCCAAGCTGCCGTGGTATTGTACGGTTGCCATGATAAAATCCTGCTGCAAAAACTGTTAAAAATTGACCCTAAAACGCCTCTGGGAAGCAGGGTTTTAGGCTGTCGACCCAGGCTTGCTGATCAGCGGTTAGGCGGTGTTGATAGAATTTGGCCAGCTTTTGCCGTTCTTTATCAAACAGTTCTTGGTTGGCGGCGATGATATTTTCCTTCGCCTCCTCGGTCACCTCATCCATTTCAAAATGGCGGCAGATCGCATCAATAATCGGGCGTTGGCCATCGACGCCCAGCAGCAATTCGGCCTTAAACCAAAACGGATTAAGATCATAATCCTTAACCGCTTTTTTCCACCCGCTAACAAATTGCAACAACCATGGCGCCCGCAGTTTCAGGGTCAGATCCAACCGCTGATCATCTGGCAGGGTGGCAACCGCCAATAAGGCTGGATCCACCCGCAAATCATTGGCCACCGCGTTGTCATAGGCCGCAATTGCCATTGGCAAATCGGCGGTAACAATGACATAGCGCACGTCAAAAGCCTTTAGAATCCGCATGTTGGCACTGGTGGCCTGGGTATAATGGCTGCCCATACCACCACGGTTCAGGTCAACCGTCAGATGCGGCAAATGGATATCATGTTCGGTACCCCAATAGGAATAGCACATGGGTCGATCGGGCAAACCGGTTAGGGCATGCATAATGGATCGCAGGTACATATTGCCGATGTTGGGTTGCGCGGTCAGTAACACCAGCTCCGGCCGTTCATCCTCTTGAATCACCATGGTGTAATCGACCAGCTTGGATGGGGCGCTTGTTGACTCCAACAACCCCTCCAGCATGTTGCGCAAGCGCCCCTCCTCAGGGTACAGCGCGCTGGCAACCCGGGCGGCCTCAACCGCCTTCAGCTCATCAATCGGCTTAAGGGCGCGCGCCAAATCGGCAAAGCACATGGCCAACAGTTCCTGGTTTTCACGATCCTGAACCAACAGATCCAGGGCAAAGGTTAATTTTTCTGCCCCCTGATCCAATTGGCTATTGTTGACCATCACCGAACCCACCCTGGCCGATGCCTTAACCAAGGCATGCACAACTTTGGGATTTTCGGGATCCTGCTCATAGGCGCGGCGGGCAAAAATCTCAGCCGCATCATTGCTGCCCGTTGCCAGTGCGGTATCGGCCATGCCCAACAACCCCTGGGGATGCTTAGCATCCCTATCCAACAGGGTGCGGAAACCTACAGTCGCAACCTCTGGCCGCCCCTTTTCCAGCCGTTCATAGGCGCGCGCCACAACCTCCTCATCCGGCAGGCTTTTCCAATCAATCTCTTCTTCTATCTCATATTTTTTGATGGGTTTTTGCGTTTCGCTGGCTTTGGATTGGCCGTTTTGATCGGATTCTGGAATTGTCATTGCAAAGGACTCGGTAAAAAAGGAAAAGATTGGGGAACAGGGAGAACTAACGCTAAAAAATTTTCCCCGCCGCGTAAAGCCTTATGTGCTTTTTTTCAAAATGCTTTGGGCAATTTCTGAACTTTTTTGGGGGTGGGCAAACTGAGTGCGCTCCATCTTCTAACCCCATCTTCTAAAATGAAGTGCCAACACAATTGACCAACGCCGCCGTTCGGCGCAAAGTTTTGTCATGACCATTCGCCCCCTGTTCGCTGTTGTGCAACGATGGAACCGCAGGAATACGCGGCTTTGTCGCCTGCTGCCCCTGCTGGTTATTGCCCTTTTGCTGATTGGGCTTTGGCTGGGTCTGCGCCATCACAATCGCCCTGTAGAGGGCGGCGCGGTCATTGCCACCGCCCCCAACATTACCCTGCCCGTGCTGGCCAATCGTGACAGCATCCCTCAAAAACCTGTCAAGAATCCAGCGGTCAAGATAAGCGGTGATTTTTCGTTGGAATCGGTGCGGGGACAGGTGGCCATCGTCAATTTTTTTGCCAGCTGGTGCGCCACCTGTGAATTGGAACATCCCAACCTGCTGACCATTCATAAGGAATTGCCCGATGTGGCGATCATTGGTGTGGCCTATCGCGACACGGGCGACCGCATTGCCAGCTATTTGGCGCGCCTGGGCAACCCCTATTCAACCGTGGTGTTGGATAGCCATGGCCAGGGTGGCATCGCCCTGGGCGCGGTTAATGTGCCCGAAACCTTTGTGATTAGCCGCAATGGGGTCATTGAGTATCGTCTGAAGGGGCCCATCACCCTTGGCCATTTGCAGGGCAAAATTATGCCCCTGCTTAAAGCCCTGCAAAAAGATAAAGCGCCTTAAGACATATCTGCCTTGGGCGGCGGGTAATTTTGCTAAATTTCAGCCCGCCAACAATTTTGGCCTCCATCGTCGATACCCCCAACCCGCCAACATCACCAGCGCGTGTTCGACATGCGGCACATACATGCCGTGGAAGGGCGGTTTGGCGGTTGCAATCTCCGATGGGCAATTGATAACTTTCGTCCCCGTTGCCGACCATTCGCGGGTCGTGCGGTCATGGTGCCAGGGCGGAATAATCTCATCACGCGGATCAAAAAAATTGACGATGGTCAGCCCGACTTGGCCGACGCAGGCGGGGGGTAGAGGCTTAGCGGCATAGCTTTTCAGCCGAGATGGCGGCAGCGCGGTGGTTCCCGCAAAGCTGAAAACCAAAATTTCCTTTGTCCAGCCGTGCTTTTTATCCCAAAACAATCGCTTAACCGACTCCATCGCCACCAACGCCCCCTGGGAATAGCAGAAAATTACCACCCTATCGACCTGATTCAGGGTGGGCACCTTGGCCTGCATCTGCGCCGCCGCCTGCCGCCCCAGACCCTGAAACTTTTTGATAGTGGAGGGGCGCGTCAGATCAACCCGATACAGCCTTCCATCCTCGGTATAGTCGCGGATACGGTGCGGCCTGATCCAACTGTACAGGGTGGGGGCATCCGCCTTCTCCTCCACCACCTGCCCCTGAATTTCAATGATCTGCCTGGGGTCGATTCGATGCTGGGAAACGCTGCTCTCAATCGCTTTTCGCAACTGCTGCGCGGCGAATTGCAGCTTGCATTGAAAGCCGCTGAAGCTAAAAAACACCGACTGACGGTTCATGTCAAAACCCCCTGCTCTTTCGCATTGATTACGCAAAAAAGAGCATTTTATCGAGGTATTTTATCTTAATATTGTAAATTACGTGTTAATACCCTGGAAAAAATCAAACAAGAAAACACTGCCATAGGGTTGGAGGGAATGGAGTCGCATAAAACCCAAAAAAACTAAAAAAAACAAAACTATACAGGTTGTCATCCCCGCGTAGGCGGGGATCCATGAGGCGGAAAGACTGGGTGGCGCGGGTACAGTCGATGGATTTCCGCCTGCGCGGAAATGACGGCGCTGCGGTTTCTATCTTTACTCTTCTCAATTCCCCCACCATCCCCCTTGGCATTGGGGTGGTCGCACCTTAAGAATATAGACAGGCTTGCCCTGCGGTTTTTTGCAGTAACCGTTTTTCTGATTATCCACCACCCCAAAGCCTTTCCCTGATGCGACCCCCTCCTTCCGCTGCCAGCCCCCCCTCCACCGCCAACCCCGCTGCAGCTGCCAGCCGCCCTGGCAGTGCCGAATCGCGCTATCATCGCCAGGCCTTGGCGGCCGTTATCCCGCTGTTGTGGGGGCGGGGCATTGACGATACGGGGTTAAGAATTCGCCAGCGGGTCTGGGGCGCCCTTGGCTTCCTGATATTGGCCAAATTGGCGGGGGTTGCGATACCCCTGTTGTTCCGTGCCGCTGTCGATCATCTCAACAGCATTCATGATTTGGCCGCTAAGCAAGAGCCTGAGGTTACCGCTAGCATGGCCGTCATCGGGCTGATTGTTTTGTATGGACTAATGCGGGCGCTGACCAGCGGCTTTAGTGAGCTGCGCGACAGTTTGTTCGTGCGGGTAACGCAACGGGCGGCGCGCCATGCAATGGGCAAAACCTTTCACCACCTGCACCAACTGTCCTTAAGCTTTCACCTGAACCGCCAGATGGGCAACCTGAGCCGCGCTTTGGAGCGCGGGCGGGAGGGGATGGAATTTCTGGTCACCTTTATGCTGATGAACATCCTGCCCACCGTGTTGGAATTGTTGATGGTGACCGCCATTTTGTGGGCAACCACAGGCATAACCTTTGCCATCATTACCCTGGTAACGATTATCAGCTATATCGTCTTTACCATTGCCATCACCGAATGGCGCACCCGTTTTCGCCGCGATATGAACCGATTGGCGGGCGAGGCCAGCAGTAAGGCGGTGGACAGCCTGCTGAACTATGAAACCGTCAAGTATTTCAGCAACGAAGCGCATGAGGTTGCGCGGTTTGATCGTGTTGCCGCCCAGTATGAGGAGGCCGCCACCCGCAGCCAGCTTAGCCTTTCTATGCTCAATTTTGGCCAGGCCGCTATCATTGCGGTTGGCATGACGCTGATTATGTGGTTGGCGGCGCGCGGCATTTTTCGCCAGCAAATGACGGTGGGCGATTTCGTGCTGGTCAATGCCTATTTGTTGCAACTGTACCTGCCCCTTAACTTCTTGGGCTTTGCCTATCGCCAGATTAAGCAATCGCTGATTGATATTGAACAGATGTTCAGCCTGCAAAATGAGGTGCAGGATGTGGCCGATACGGACAATGCCACCCCCCTACAGCTGCAAGATGGGGGGGTCGCCTTTGAGCATGTCACCTTCCATTACGATGCCCGCCGCCCCGTGCTGCAGGATGTCAGCTTTACCATCCCAGGCGGCAAAACCCTGGCGATTGTGGGGGCAAGTGGCAGCGGCAAAAGCACCATTGCCCGCCTGCTGTTCCGTTTCTATGACATCACCGGCGGCCATATCCGCATTGATGGCCAGGATATTCGCGAAATCGACCAACACAGCTTGCGGCAGCAGATTGGGGTGGTGCCGCAGGATACGGTGCTGTTTAACGACACCCTGTATTACAACCTGGCCTATGGCCGCCCCGACACCCCGCGTGAGGCGGTGATAGAGGCCGCCCGCTTTGCCCAGCTGGATCGCTTTATCGACAGCCTGCCCGAAGGTTATGACACGATGGTGGGCGAACGCGGCCTGAAACTGTCGGGGGGTGAGAAGCAGCGGGTGGGAATCGCCCGAATGCTGCTGAAAAACCCGCGCATTTTGATTTTGGATGAGGCTACCTCCTCCCTCGACACCCTGACGGAGAAGGAGATTCAGGCGCGCCTGCATGAGCTGGCCGCCAACCGCACCACCCTGATCATCGCGCACCGCCTGTCCACCATCATCGACGCCGATCAGATTCTGGTGCTGAACCAGGGGCAGGTGGTGGAGCAGGGTCGCCACGCGGAGCTGTTGGCCGCCAACGGTGCCTATGCCAAAATGTGGCGGCAGCAGGTGGAATCGAACACCGCTGCCCCCTCCGAAGCCCAGCAAAGCAAAACTGATTTAGCATGACCGCCAAAAGCCCCCCCCCCTATCGCCTGATTACCACCACCGCCGCCCTGAGCGATCTGGTTGCCAGCCTGGCCGACACCCACGAATTGGCGCTGGACACGGAATTTATGCGGGAAAAAACCTATTATCCGCAGCTGTGCCTTATCCAATTGGCCAGCAGCACGGGATGCTGGCTGATTGACCCGCTGGCTAAGGGGATGGATCTGGAACCATTACGAACGCTGCTGACGCGCCGCGACCTGACCCTTATCCTGCACAGCGCAACGGCGGATATGGAGGTGTTGTGGCACCAGTTTGGCCAACTGCCGCAGAATGTTTTTGATACCCAGGCGGCCGCCCGCCTGTTGGGCTATGGCGACCAGGTGGCCTATGCCGAATTGGCGCAGCGGGTATTGGATTTGCATCTGAATAAGGCGGCGCGGGGAACCGATTGGGGGGAGCGGCCGTTGAAAGATAACCAGCTGGTCTACGCCGCCGCCGATGTGCAACATCTGCCGCTGCTGGCCGCCAAGTTAAAGGCTGAGCTGGCAAAACGGGGGCGACTGGATTGGTTGGGGGAAACGTCGGGCGATCTGCTGAACCCCGCCAGCTATCAAAGCGATCTGAGCAATCAGTGGAACAAATTGGTGAACCACCGATGGAAACTGCCGCGCCAACAACTGCTGTACGGCCTGTTGCTGTGGCGTGACAAAATGGCGGAGCGTGTCAACCGCCCGCGCCGTTGGGTTATCAGCGATGACGTGCTGCAAGATTTGGCCGAAGCCGCCCCCACCAGCCAGGCGGAACTGGCTGCCCGCCGCAGCCTGCCCCCCAGTTGGCGCGATGGTGATAAGGCCGCAACGCTGCTAACCGCGATTACCGATATTATGGCCAGCCCCCCTGCCCTGCCGTCGATGCATCGTGGGGCGGTTCTGACAGGCGCGCAGGCCGCCTTTTTGGAAATGGCGAAACTGCTGCTGAAATTGCGGGCTGAGGAGGAAAAGATTGGTGCTGGACTGTTGGCTTCGAGCCAGGATTTGCAGGCATTTGCAGAATCTGTTGATAAAAATGGCTCCCAAGGCGGTCATGACGACCAAATTCCCTTTTTAACGGGCTGGCGCTATGATCTGTTTGGCCGCTTTGCCCAACAACTGGCCAACGGCAATCTCAGCCTGGCCTATCAAGATGGCCGCATCATCTATCGCATGGCGGCGTAAGGCTGACTCCCGCCGCTATTTCTTATCCAGGGCTAGGAACACATCGACCTGCTGCCCCACAAAAACGGGCAGGTTGCCCTTATCAAACTCATAGATAACTTGCAGCACGCGGGTGTCCACCCGTTCGTTAAAGGCTCCGGTTAAGGATTTTTTTGGCACTACCAACGGCTCAATCCGAACAAAACGCAGGTTGATTGGCCGTTCTGGCTGCCCCTTAAGAAACGCCTTGGCGCCATCGGTCAGCGACACGCGGCTGGCATTCTGCTCATCCACATCCGCCCGCACCTGCAGGATGCGGGTTTCGCCCAGCACGACCACGGGATCACTGCGATCATTGGCGGCAAATTCCCCCGCCCGCAGGTTGAGTTGCAGCACGGTTCCCGCCTTGGGTGCTTTAACGACCAGGCGATCCAACAGTTGTTGCACCTGGTACACCCCCGCCTCAGCCGCCTTTAACTCCGCCTCAGCCACCGCCACGTCGTTGTGACGATTTTGCAGATCCTCTTGGCTGATGGCGCGTTGATCCTCAACCGACTGCAACCGTTGCAACTGGCCACGCAGCTTGGTTAACTGTGCCTGTTTTAGGGCAACATTGGCTTGATTGACCCGCAGCTGTGCCGCCAATTCCCGATCATCAAGCCGAAACAGCGGCTGCCCCGCCGCCACCTCCTGCCCCTGCTTCACCAGCATCTGACTGACCAACCCTGCTACAGGCACGCCGATATTGACGTTTTCGCCGCGCGCTTCAACGATGCCGGCCGCCGCCAAGCTGGCGGGATAAGGGTTGCTGACGGGAGTGACTGGCGGCGTTTGCGGCGCGGGTGGGCGATGCATCACCCATACCAGCACCAGCGCGGCAAAAAGTCCCGCCAGCGCCAGGTATAGCGAAAATTTCTTAGTCAAAATCACGGTGTCATCCCCCCCAAATCCAAATCAACAGCAATATTCCTGCGCCCAGCAGCGCCGCCCCCGCCGAACGAACCATTTTTACCAAAGCCTTATAACGACAATGATAGGCGGCGACCGCCATCGCGCAAACTAAGTAGTAACAGGCGACTGTCCATGGCAACAGGCTGAAAAATGGCCAGACGACCAAGCCCACGCTAAGGATTACAACCATAACCCGCCAACCGCCATTGTTGTTGGCTGCATTCGACGAAGGCTTGCCCCCATTTTGCCAAATCGTTATAGCCAGCATTAGCCAGACAGGCAGAAAAAAGGCAAAAACCAGCCATTGGCCAACATAACCGTTAAAGGCCAGCTGGTTTAGTAGACTTAGGGTTGTTGTATTGCCCATCCTAATGTCCTTGTAATTGGTCAGGGGTTTGCATGGCCTTAATCACCCCATCTTCCATTTGGGCAATCATATCCGCGTAGTGATAGATGCGGCTGTCGTGGGTCACGATGACTAGGCAGCGGCCAGGGCGGCGCGCAATATCAATTATCAGCTTTACAATTTTTTTGCCAGTTTCGCTGTCCAGAGCGCTGGTCGGTTCATCGCAAATCAGCACCCTGGGCTGGTGCACCAGGCCACGAGCGATGGCCACCCGCTGCTGCTCCCCCCCCGACAACTGGTTTGGGCGACGTTTCACCATATGGCTAAGTCCCACCTGCTCCAACACGTCGCTAGCCGCTTTTGCTGCTGCCCCCTCCGACGCGCCCTGAATCAGCTTAGGGATCATCACATTTTCCTGCACGGTCAGGGTAGAAATCAGGTGGAATTGTTGAAAAACAAAGCCCACATCGCGGGCACGAAAACTGTTGAGCTGGTGGGCATCCAACTGCTCCACCTCATGCCCAAACACACGAACATGCCCCGCATCCGGGTGCAGAGTGCCGGCAATAATGCTTAGCAGGGTGGTCTTGCCGCAACCTGATGGCCCCACAATCATGGTCAGCGTGCCATCCATCGCCTGAAACTCCACCCCCTTCAGCACGGGAACCCACTGATCACCGCTTTGAAAGCCTTTGGTCACACCATGCAGCTCAATAACGGGAAGGGGATGGTTTAGGGTATCGCCAGCCATCCTCTAACTCCGAAATACCGCGGCGGGATCCAGCTGCCGCAGACGCCGCAAAGCAATCAGGCTGGCAATCACGCAGATGGTGATGATGACCCCCAGGGCGAATAGCATCAGTTGCCAGGGGGTGTGAAAGGGCGGCTCCTGCTTCTCCAACGTCATATAGCCGAAGATTGAGGCCAAACCCGCCCCGATACCATAGCCCAAACCGCCAATCGTAAAGGCCTGCAACAGCACCATCGCCGTCAGCTTGCTATCGCTAAGCCCCATGGCCTTCAACGCGGCAAAGTTCTTCAGATTCTCCCACACAAAGGCGTAAAAGGTCTGTCCCGACACCGCGATACCAACCACAATGCCCAGCAGCACGGTGGTGCCAAAGGAAATCGGAATTCCGGTGTTGGCCATGTACCAATCAATGGTTTCCCACCAAAAATCGTCGTTACTGCGCGATTTTAGCCCAGTTTGCTGCTGAATCTGCTGCGCCAATTTGGCCGCCGACGTACCAGGCTGCGGCGACACCAACACATAGCTCAACATCTTACGGCTGCCGGGAACGTATTGCAGCGCGCGTTCATAGGTTGTGAAAATATAGGGGCCGCCCAAAAAGGTGCGATAGGCGCGCACCACCCCAACAATTTTGGCTTCACGATCGTTGATCTCCAACACATCGCCAACCCCAACGGGTCGTCCCGATTGCTTGCTGAGCAGGCGTTGCCCAAATTCATCAATCAAAATGGCATTGTTTTGATACAGGTCAAACAGGTTGCCAGCATGCAGGTCTGGCGGCGCCCCGATTAAGGTGTTTTGATCCAATCCGATTAATAAGGCGCCCTGAAACGATCCGTCGGGCAAGCGCGCCTGCGCCACGCCGCGGTACAGTGGCACCGCCCAATCAACCCCAGGCACCGACCGCACCAGGGTTAGATCGGTATCGCGCATCGGTTTGGGATCCTCCACCTGCGCCACCTTTGGATCCATGACCCACACCGGCACGTTGATGTTCAGGACGGTTCCCGTGGTCCACAACATCAGACCGCAGAAAATCGAGGCCTGCTGAATAATCAATAGGGTTGAAAAGGCCAAACCTGTCAGCAAGGTTAGGTATTTGGCCCGATCCCCTAATAGCATTTTGAGCGCGATTTGGTACATGCCAGCAGTCTGACGATTTTTGGAGCAAGAGCAAGAAAGATTGCAAGCGGGATTAACAATGGGCATCAGAATGATCTCCAAAAGGCCAAGCCTGTATATAACGGATTACCCCCGCACAAAACACAAAAACACCTACTCCTTTTTCGCTTTAATAGTTTGTTTAGCTATAGGTGCTATTAGTTGAATTGTCGGCATGATGCCGATGTAAAACTCTATACATGTAGGAGATAGGTAATGGTTGGAGTTATTTATAATCAGGCGGCGGCGATTGCCAACCGCACACTTCAAAAAACCAGTGATGCCGCAACCAACAGTTTGGAAAAACTGTCATCGGGTAAGCGGGTTGTAAACGCCAAAGATGACGTTTCCAGCATGGCGATTGGATCCAGGATGCAATTGGTTTCTAAGGCCTTAAAAGTCTTGACCAACAATGTTACCCAGGGTTTGTCGGTGACATCGATTGCTGAGGGGGGCATCAGCCGAGTGCAGGAGATGTTGGGGCGGATGCAAGAGCTGGCCGCGCAGGCAGGGTCAGACAACTTGGGCGCTACCGAACGGGGCTTTTTGAACTCTGAATTTCAGGCGATGAAGGCTGAGATTACCCGCACCACCGCCAGCACCAGGTTCAATGGCAACACCCTGATTAATGGGAATCAGAGCATTGGTATTGGGAATAACGGTTCCGTATTTAGTGGTGCCAATGCTGTAGCCAATGGTTTTGTTGATTTGGCCTTCGGAAATTTGGCTGATGTTAACCTGGGTACCGTGCAGGGAACACTAAACTATCAATCTGCTGCAGGTAATACAGGAGCGGGAACATTTAACCTTATCTTGAATAATGGCGGTGGGAACTTAACGGGCTCTATCGACTCCTCCATTCTGGATGGGGGCACCCGGTTGGCGACTGGTTCTTCAGTCAGACTATCCACTGGCACAAGTGGTTCAGGCGCATTAAATGGCGCCGATCCGTTTGCTATCATCAACCTTAACACCAACTTTGCTTTGAATAAAAACGTTACCGCTGCCGACTCTAATAGTCTAAGCTTCAATAGCAACAGTAACCAAACCAACTTGGCCTTTAAAATTGGCGATGGTGGTCAAGGATACAACTCGATTAACAGTTATATTCAGGGTGTTAACCTGGCCGCGTTAGGCCTAACCAATGCCAATATCACCACCAAACAGGGGTCGGATGGAGCATCGGATGCCATCAAAAATGCTCTGGATGTGTTGGTGACCTCCAGAACCTCGGTTGGGGCGGTTCAAAGCCGGTTGCAGATGGCTGGGGAAAACCAAAAGGTCATGTTGGAAAACATCGATGCAGCGACCAGTGCCTATCTGGATGTCGATATCTCAACTGAAATGACCAAACTGACCAGTCTGCAAGTTCTGCAACAAATCGGGGTGGCAATGTCCAGCCAGGCGAATAACAACGCCAAGGATTTTACCCGTCTTCTTCAGTAACGCAGACTTAGTAACAATCTTTATTAGGGGGGGTCTTCGGATCCCCCCTTTTTTTGTTGTTGCGAATGATAGGGTAATGTTCCGCTTTGTCTTCCATCGCGCCGTTGTCATCCTCCGCGAAAGCGGGGGATCCATGCGGCGGAACGATTATGGCAGATAGCGCCAGGATGCTGGATCTCCGCCTGCGCGGAGATGACAACGGAGAGGTGCAAAGGGTGGAGGTAGGATGACAACGGAGATGTGGCACGGATGGATGCAATGTACCAGCATCACCGTGTCATTCTACCCTTTATGGGGTGAATCTTAAATCTTAACCGCTACACAAGCGTCGCCGCCGCATAGATCCTACCCAACATTTCTATTTTTGGGGGGTAGGATGACAACAGAGTGGTGGGAATAGCGGGGGTAGGATGACAAAGGTGGAAATGCCTTCTCAAGTCGTCATCCTCCGCAAAGGCGGGGGATCCATGCGGCGGAACGATTATGGCAGATGGCGCCAGGGCTCTGGATCTCCGCCTGCGCGGAGATGACGGCCTTTTTTGCTCCGCGATTTTACCCTCTTGGCTGTCATCCTACCTCTAAAATCTCGGCGGTGGTTGCACAGCGGCGGCAGTTCCTTTAGGATAGGCAAATTGAATGCGGGTGTAGCTCAATGGTAGAGCTCCAGCCTTCCAAGCTGGCGGTGAGGGTTCGATCCCCTTCACCCGCTCCAACCTTATGACTTCTCCGCGCAGGCGGAGATCCAGAGGCCTGGCGCCATCTGTCATAATCGTTCCACCGCATGGATCCCCCGCTTTCGCGAAGGATGACGACTTGATAAGGCATTTCCACCTTTGTCATCCTACCCCCGCTATTCCCACCACTCTGTTGTCATCCTACCCCCGCTATTCCCACCACTCTGTTGTCATCCTACCCCCTGTGGGTAGGATCTATGCGGCGGCGACGCTTGTGTAGCGGTTAAGATTTAAGATTCACCCCATAAAGGGTAGAATGACACGGTGATGCTGGTACATTGCATCCATCCGTACCACATCTCCGTTGTCATCCTACCTCAACCCTTTGCACCTCTCCGTTGTCATCTCCGCGCAGGCGGAAATCCCCTACACCCACAACAAAAAAGGGGGGATCCGAAGATCCCCCCTACTAAGGTTTTTATGCTTTTTAGGCTATTGAAACAACCGAACCATATCGCGGCTGTTGTTATTCGCCTGGCTGGCCATCGCCACCCCGATTTGTTGCAGAACTTGCAGGCTGGTCAGTTTGGTCATCTCGGTTGAGATATCGACATCCAGATAGGCACTGGTCGCTGCATCGATGTTTTCCAACATGACTTTTTGGTTTTCCCCAGCAACCTGCAGCCGGCTCTGTACCGCACCAACCGAAGTGCGTGAGGTTACGACAGACTCCAGAGCATTTTTGATGGCATCCGATGCTCCATCCGACCCCTGTTTGGTGGTGATATTGGCATTGGTTAAGCCCAACGAAGCCAGGTTAACCCCCTGAATAAAGCTGTTAATCGCGTTATAGGTTTGCCCACCATCGCCAATTTTAAAGGCCAAGTTGGTTTGGTTACTGTTGCTATTGAAGCTTAGACTATTAGAGTCGGCAGCGGTAACGTTTTTATTCAAAGCAAAGTTGGTGTTAAGGTTGATGATAGCA
>JBILMH010000020.1:0-28698 GCA_044375625.1 Alphaproteobacteria bacterium | reverse complement strand
GCGGCTGGCGGCAACCACCCCCATTTCCAGCAGGAAAAAGGCCAACACCCCCTGGAAGGGCGAAACAAACACGTTGGAAATGGCGGCCAGCCCGCCCCGATCGGCCAACAGCCCGACCATCAATCCACCAGTCAGCAGGATCACGCTTTTGCCCGTAATCGCCTCATGCACCACTTGGCGCAGGCGGATGGTTTTGGTGCCACCCAAAAAGCCGGCGATCATCAGGGCGACAACGATACCGGGAATCTCCAACACGGCCAGTAGCGCGGTCATAAACCCCTCATGCGCAATGGCGGCCTGATGGGCAAAGTTTAACGCCGCCATAAAGGTCACCGCCGACACCGATCCGTAATGCGCCGCCAAGGCCGCAGCATTCAGGCTGTCCAGTCGGCCAATCCGCCGCGCTAAGCCAAAGGCCAACAGCGGGGTTATCACCCCCAAGCTAAGAGTGGCCAAGGCGGGATAAAAAATTTCGGCCAGGTTGCTATAGGAAAGTGCCACTCCGCCCTTAAGCCCAATGGCAAACAACAAATACATCGACAGGGTTTCATGCACCTGCGGCGGTACCCGCAAATCGCTTTTGACCAGGGCGGCGATCACCCCAATCAGGAAACACAGCACGGCGGGGCTGGTAAAATTGGCCAGAATTAGGCTGCTGTTCATCAATAATGCTGGTGCTGGTTGGGGATTTTTTTAGGGGGGGCATTGTTGCGGTGATGCCCTGGCCAATCCTATACCCTTTTTGCCAAGCTGGCGAGCGTATGCAACGGGCTGATGCTGGGGGTGGTGGTTGAGAATGATACGGGGGGCGAGGGGTTGATGCCACCCCCTCACCCCCCGCCGCTTCACCCACCCATTAGAAGGGGGAGAGGATGTCAATAACCTGGCTGCCATAGCGGGGTTGTTGCACCTCAGTCACTTGACCTTGGCCGCCATAGGAAACCCGCGCCTCAGCAATTTTTTCTGAGGAGATGGTGTTGCTGGGCGTAATATCCTCTGGCCGCACCACACCGCTGATTTGCAGGGCGCGCAATTCATAATTGACCCGAATTTCTTGTCGGCCTGCGATGACCAGATTGCCATTGGGCAGAATCTGATTGATGACCGCCGCCACCTTTAACTGGATATCTTCAGAGCGATCGATTTTGCCATCGCCCTTATATTTGCTGGCACCCGCGATATCCGACAAATTGCCCTTGCCAGCGGGGGGCTGTGCCTTACCACCATCGGGCAGCAGGCCGCTAAGCGCCTTAATTTGGTTGTGCAGCAGGTACAGCTCATTCAACGTGCTGCTGGATGTATCGCTGCGGTTGCGTTCGGTGCTGTTATCCAACTTGGCCTGATCCTTAATGTTAATGGTCACGGTAAGGATGTCACCAACCCGTCCAGCCCGCTGATCCTTAAAGAAGGATCGTGCGCCGCCCGCCCACAGCGAATTGGGCTGGCGATTGATGGCAACCTGTTCGGGCATTGGCATGCTGACCGGTTTATAATCTGGCTGTTCCAACGGATTGTTGACGGAGGATAGGGCGGGGGGGCGGCCAATGTTGCTGAGGCGATCGGCGGCATCACAGCCCGAGGTCAACAGCACCAGCGCTAGGGTAGCCACGCAATAGCTAAGGTACATAAGGCGAAGCTGTTGGGCGTCGCTACGCCCCGTATCTGCCCGCGACCTGGCTTGCAGGCGGCGGTAAAGGCGATTCATGGCAACAGCGCGGAAAGACAGGGTCATCATAAGCGTAAACTCCAGCAATTAACGACCGTCACTGGGCAGTGCCAGCGAGGTACGGACAGGGTTGGTGTTGGTGGACAATTGTGACTGGCGCAACACGGGTGGTTGCATGCCATGAACGGTGACCAGATTGGGGCCTGATACCACCGCCTGAATGGTGCGGTTGCTTTGGCCATTAATGACGGTGATGGCCTGGTTAATGCCAGCGTTTTCCATCGCCTTACCGGTGGCGG
The DNA here is from genome assembly GCA_044375625.1 of Alphaproteobacteria bacterium. Taxonomy (GTDB): domain Bacteria; phylum Pseudomonadota; class Alphaproteobacteria; order CAISOG01; family CAISOG01; genus CAISOG01. The sequence continues at coordinate 26,733 of JBILMH010000020.1, read as the reverse complement.
TTAAGGCCATGTTGTCGGTTTGGTACAAAATCGTTACCAGCTGGCCGCGGGTAATCAACACGGGCTGGCCAATATCCAGCGGGCGAATGGGGCGGTTGGCGACCAGGGCGCGGCGGGCGGACTGCCCCACCAGTTGATCGGCGCCGGTGACAAATTGGTCATAGCCGCGCACGTTGATGGACTGCACGGCAATATCTTCGGCCGAAATAATTTCCCCGCTGCGGATATTGCGGGTCAGTACAGGAATGTCGGTCATCACTTTGGTTGCATCCTTAGCCTCGGCCAAGGTCTTGTCGGCTAAGCTGGGCTTGCTGACGCTGTTGCTGATAGTCGCTTTTTTGTTGCTCAGACTAAGATCGCCGCTGACGGCCAGCAGGCCGATGGGTTGCGTCGCCGCCCAAACCTGCATGGTGGCGCGATAGGATCGGCGCCCCGCATCAACCTGCAAATCCTCAACCGTTACGCTGTCGGCCTTGGCGTTGGTGGTTTCGGTATCCACTTGATCGCGGTTCAGGGAGATGGATAGGCCAGGTTGGCGGGCAAGGTCAGGATATTTTGCCTGCATGCTTAAGATCAGCATGTCGCTTAGGCGTTTGTCTTCCAATTCAAAGGTTGGGCTTTCGGTCAGGGCGTTGGCGTCGCCAATAGCGGGCACATGATCATTGGGCAGAACGGGGCTGGCCATGGCGGGGGTGACGGCTAAGCCCATGACTATGGTGATAGCTGCGACGATAACTGCAAGGCTAAAATGTTGTAAGGTATGAATTTTCATGGCTATTCCTATTGCATTTGTGAAACGGTGCCCATCATTTTGTCGCTGGTTTCAATGACCTTAGAGTTCATTTCATAGGAACGTTGGGCGGTGATAAGGGTGGTCAGTTCATTGACCACATTGACGTTGGAGGTCTCCAAAAAGCCTTGTTGCATGTTGCCGAAGCCAGAGCTGCCCGCGACGCCGGTGACGGGCGATCCCGAAGCCGCGCTTTCGATAAATAGGTTGCGGCCAACGGCTTCTAAGCCAGCGTCATTGACAAAAGTGGCCATTTGGAATTGTCCCAACACCTGGGGCGCGGTCTGGCCATCGATCTGCACGCTGACCTGGCCAGTTTCATCAATGGTTATCGAACGGGCATTTTGTGGTACCGCGACGGAAGGTTGCACCGAATAGCCATCGGCGGTGACAATCTCACCCGTTGGACTTAGCGACAGGCTGCCATCGCGGGTATAGGCGGTGCGGCCATCGGGCAGGGTGATTTGCAAATACCCCTTGCCCTCTATCGCCACATCCAGGGGGCGATTGGTGCTGGATAAGGTGCCTTGCTCTAAGATGCGGGCAATTTCAGAGGTTTTAACCCCTAAGCCCAGTTGGATGCCCGCGGGCACCACCGTGCCACTGTCGGAGGAGGTCGCGCCCGGGTGGCGCAAATTCTGATAGATAAGATCCTGAAAGGCTGCCCGCTGCCGCTTATAGCCTGTGGTGCTAAGGTTGGCGATGTTGTTGGAGATAACATCGACATTGGTTTGTTGGGCCATCATGCCGCCCGCACCGATATTTAATGATCGCATCATTGTTAAAAAACTCCTTAAGCTGGTTTGCCAAGTTTGCTGATGGCGTTGCGAAGCCGTTCGTGCTCATTATCCAAAAGTTTTTGAATGCTGGCGTAAGCACGGTTGACTTCGATAAGGTCGGTCATGGCAACCACCGTGTTCACGTTTGATTCCTCTTTCATCCCTTGCAAGATCCGTGCCGAAGTCGTGGGCTTAGCCTTTTCCCCCTCAGGCGGGTTCCACAGGCCATTGCCTTCTTTGACCAGTAGGCGGGGGTCGTTAAAGGTCATCACGTCAATCTTGCCAATATTGCCAAGGTCGGTTGACACGCTGCCCTCTGGCGTGACGGTGATTTCCTTAGCACCGGTTGGGATGGTCAGGGGGGATCCACTGGCCAGCAGGGGATGGCCGGCGGCGTTAACCACCTGCCCCGTGCTGTTCAAAGAAAATTGGCTGTTGCGGGTGTATCGCACCCCTTCGGGGGTTTGCACCGCAAAGAATCCTTGACCCTCAATAGCAAAATCTAAAGGTGCATTGGTGGCGCTGAAGGATCCATCACGAAAGTCGGTAGCGGTACCCTGGTCAATCACATAGGACAGTTTGGGTTGTTTTTCAGCTTTGCCCTCCAACAGTTCATGAAAGACCAGCTGGTCATTTTTAAAGCCAGAGGTTGAGGCGTTGGCGATATTGTTGGCCGCCACCTCCAATTTGCGTTTCAGACCATTTTGCCAGGAAAGGGCGATGTAGGTGATATTGTTCATAGGACTGCGACTGTTCACCGAATGGATGGTTGTGGCGGTAACCGCCTTCACAGCTGTGCAGCAAGAATCGTGCCAAAGATTGGAAACGCTTTTTGAGTCGGGATTTGATGGTCATCGATATGATGGTGATGCCTATCAAGGTGGGCAGCGCCAAAATCGAATCCTTACCAGTTGTTAACTTTTTGTCCGTTAGACTTAAGTGTTCATTAACGGTACGGCACAGAATTGTATGGTTTGCGAAAATTGGATGGGCTATGCCCCCTCAATCATCGCTTAAGAGGTTGGTTTTGAACGAATGCTTTGCCACAATGTATAGGATGGGTGAGTCATGGTTGAGAATGACGTAAGCGCTGGTTTGTCGGTTGATCCCTCTGAACGCACTGAAGGGGGTGAGGGGGAGGCTGGTTCGGCGCCTGCCGGAGGCAAAAAAGGTAAGGGCAAACTGCTGATTATTGCTGGCGTCCTGATCGTCCTTATTGCTGGTGGCGGCGTTTTTGCGTCGGGAATCTTGAGCAAAAAAGCTGAAGATGGTGAGGCGCATGAGGGCAAAGAAGCGGGCGAACATGCAGAAAAACCTGAGAAATCCGAAAAAAGCTCTAAGAAAAAAGAAGGCAAAGGTGAAAAGGACGAGAAAAAGCCATCGGTTTTTGTGGTAATCCCCGATATGACCGTTAATCTGACTGGCGGTAAAAAAAGCAGTTTTCTAAAATTGAAAATGAGCCTTGAGGTTGGCGATGCCGAATATGCTAAGGTCGTTGAGAATTTGATGCCACGAATTATCGATAGCTTTCAGTTGTACCTGCGGCAGCTGCGGTTAGAAGATTTGCAGGGGTCGGCGGGCATGTACCGCCTGCGAGAAGAGCTGTTGGTGCGGGTGAACAAGATTGCCGAACCCGCAAAGGTTAAGGATGTTTTGTTTACTGAAATGCTAGCACAGTAGATGCTGCGGTAACTTCAGAAAGGTAGGGGTAAGATGGCTGAGTCAGATCAGGTTGAAAATCCTGGGCGGGATGCCTTAGCGGCTGATGCCACGTCGGCCAACTCAACGGGTTCTTTGGATAAGCTGAACAGTGGGTTTGGTGGCGATGACGATGGATCCGATGATTTTGGCGGTGATACACGCAGCCTGCTAAGCCAGGATGAAATCGACAGCCTACTGGGTTTTGGGCGTACGGGTGATAACGAAAATACCTTGGCGGGTATTCAGGCGATCGTTAACAGCGCGCTGGTTTCCTATGAACGCCTGCCGATGTTGGAGGTTATTTGCGACCGCCTGGTACGGATGCTATCGACCAGCCTGCGCAACTTTACCTCCGACAGTGTTGAGGTTACGTTAGATTCCATCTCCGCCACCCGTTTTGGTGACTATCTCAACTCCATCCCCTTGCCAGCCATGTTGGGAGTTTTTAAGGCTGAGGAATGGGACAACTATGGATTGCTGACCGTTGATTCCTCCCTGGTTTACTCGGTGGTGGATGTGTTGTTGGGCGGTCGGCGGGGGGCAGCGGCGATGCGGGTGGAGGGGCGCCCCTATACCACGATTGAGCGTGGTTTGCTGGAACGGATGATCAAAATCGTGCTTGAGGATTTGTCGGCGGCTTTTGACCCCCTAAGCCCCGTTACTTTTTCTTTTGACCGCCTGGAAACCAATCCACGCTTTGCGATGATCGCCCGTCAGGCCAATGCGGCCGTGCTGATTAGTTTTCGTATCGATATGGATGATCATGGTGGGCGGTTAGAGCTGGTTATCCCCTATGCCACGTTGGAGCCTGTACGCGACTTGCTGATTCAAATGTTCATGGGGGAAAAATTTGGCCGAGATAGCATTTGGCAGACCCGTTTGGCCAGTGAGCTGTGGTTGACCGATGTGTATATCAACGCGGTTTTGGATGAGGTGGTGTTAAAATTGAGCGATGTCATCAACTGGCGGGTTGGTACCCAGATCCTGTTGAATGCAGAACCCAATGCGCCGGTCGAATTGCGCTGTGGCGAAGTGTCGATGTTCCACGGTATTGTTGGGCGCAAGCGGGATAGTATCGCTGTCAAAGTTCAAGAACGGCTGTTTCAAGAAGGTATTTAGAACCATGTTTAATATTCTGGCGTTGTTGGTGCAGGTAACCGTGGCCGTTTTGCTGGTCGCCACCATCATTTACGCCTATATGCTGAACCGCAAATTGACCAATTTGCGCCAAGATCAGGCGCAGTTTGAACAGCTGATTCGGCAATTCACTGGCGCTTTGGGGATGGCCGATAATGGCGTTCATAACCTGCGCGTGGCCGCTGAAGAGGCCGGCAATGGCCTGCAAAAATTTGTCGATCGTGCCCAGATTTTGCGCGATGAATTGGCCTATATGTTGGAAAGTGGTGATGCCCTGGCGGAGCAGTTGGCGAATCAAATTCGGGATAATCGTCAGAATTTGCGCGATAAGCAGGAAGACAAGCGATTGGCCGATGTGTCAGCAACAGCATCCTCCAGCGGTGTGGCAACAACGGGTGCGGCTAAGGCCGTGGTGGCTACTAAGCCAGCCGCTGCCAGCATGACCCAGGCCGAAAAATTGGCCTCAGAAATTATTGCGGAAATGGATAGGGAAAGCGGCCGGTCATCGGCCAACAAACTGCCGCTAACCCCACAATCGGCAGGATCGCTGCCGTCCACCTCCGTCGAAACGGCGCCCAATCGGGAACGATCCATCCTTAGTGCGATTAAGGGGTTACGGTAATGAAATTTTTTGGGCTTCGGTTGCGCTTATTGCCTGCCACCATCTTGATGCTGACGATCCTGATTCCGGTGCAACTGGACGTCATTAGCCGCGGGGTCGATAGCCTGTTTGTGCAATCGGCGGCCAAGGCGGCTGAGCCAACCAAGGCGGCCGAGACAGACAGTAAAAAGGCGCCCGCGGACGATAAGAGTGCCGCAAAAACCGATGCCAAACCATCCCAGGCCGCATCCAAAGAGAAAGATAAGGAGGTAGGCAAGGATTCCGCTAAAGAAGGTGAGAAAGAAAGCGCTAAGGAAAGCGGGGATGGGGCATCCGCCGACCATTTTGATCCCACCAGCATGAGCGCGTCTGAGATGGAAATGTTGCAGTCTTTGTCACAACGGCGGGGGGAGATTGAGGCCAAGGAAAAAACTATCAATGAGCGCATTTTGTTGCTGGAGGCTACCGAAAAACGGGTCAACAGCAAGATTGAAGAGTTGGCCAATGTGCAAAAACAAATTGAGGCGCTAAAAGCTGAGATTCAGCAAATATCCGCCTCTTACAAAAAAGAAGAAGATGAAAAGGTGCAAAGCCTGGTCAGGATTTATGAAACCATGAAGCCGAAAGAGGCCGCCGTTATTTTTGATCAGCTGGATAACACCATTTTGATTCAAGTGCTTAGCAAGATGAAGGAGGCCAAATCGGCGATTATCATGGCCAACATGAATCCCGTTAAGACGCGGGTGGTGACCGCCCTGTTGCTTGAGCACAAAAAACTGCCCGAACTGCCCGAATAGCCGCCCCGAAACAGAATATCGAATAGGGGCTTTCGAACGGCAAAAGGCTATGACAGCCTGGTTGCACTGGATTCATCCAGGCTTGTGCCCTGTATCCATCCGCCGCCCAGCACCCTTTCCCCCTGATAAAAGACGCAGGCTTGCCCCGGGGCAATCGCGCCATGATCATCGGCATTGTCCAGGGTGACGATGGCCTGAGTATCCGTTCCAGACGGCGCGGTTAGGCTTAGGCGGGCGGCCACCGGGGTCATCATCGACCGCCACTTCACCGCTATCGCCAAATCGGTCACGGCCGCGCTTCCCCCTGGCGCCGCATCACCCAACCAATTGACCTCGGTCAGGCGCATTTGTTGACAGCGCAAATCTTGGCGCGCGCCAACCACCACCTGCCGCCGCGCCGCGTCCAGCCGGATAACGAACAGCGGCTCATTATCGCCGTCTTTCTGCCCGCCAATGCCCAGCCCCTTACGCTGGCCAATGGTGTAGTGAATGATGCCCTGATGCCGCCCCATCACCCGCCCATCCAGATGGATAATATCGCCAGGCTCCACCGCCTCTGGACGCAGGCGCGCGACCACATCGGCATAGCCGCCCGTCGGCACAAAGCAAATATCCTGGCTGTCGGGCTTATCGGCCACCGCCAGGCCATAGCGGGCAGCCAGGGCGCGGGTTTCGTCTTTGCTGGCCAGGCCACCGAGGGGAAAGCGCAAAAAGTCCAACTGCGCCTGCGTGGTGGCAAACAGGAAATAGCTTTGGTCGCGGTTGTGGTCGGCGGCGCGGTGCAGCTGCGCTTGGCCAGAATCGCCTAGCAGCCGTTGGACGTAATGCCCCGTCGCCAAAGCCTGTGCCCCCAGGTCGCGTGCCATCTCCAACAAATCTTTAAATTTCACCCGCTGGTTGCAGCGCACGCACGGAATCGGGGTTTCGCCGCGCGCATAGGCATCGGCAAAATCCTGAATCACAGCTTGGTTAAAACGGCTTTCATAGTCCAACACATAGTGGGGAATGTTCAGGCGATCGGCTACCTGACGGGCGTCATAAATGTCCGCGCCCGCGCAACACGCGCCCTTTTTGCCCAGCGCTTGGCCGTGATCATACAGTTGCAGGGTGATGCCGATGACCTTAAACCCCTGCTCCGCCAGCACGGCGGCCACCACGCTGCTGTCCACCCCGCCCGACATGGCAACCGCCACCGTAGCGCCCGCCGCCAAATCGGTTGGCATGGGGGGGAGGGCGGTGTTGGCCGACGAGGTCACAGGGGGCGCACTGTCCCAGGCGGATCGCAACGGGCAGCCACCATCCAGCTGCTCTATGAAGGGGGTATCTGAAATCTTAGAAGTCATCGTTGCTTTTTGGGGGCGATTTTGGTGGTTCATTGGGTGGGATTCATAACCCTATGCGCGCATTTTATCATAAAGGTCTTAAGAACCAAAGCCCTAAGGCTGTGTTGCGCTATTGGGGGCTTGCCAGCTGTGATCGATCGCATAAAGTTTGGCATAGCCGCGCGGATCGGTGAACAGCAGGGTCATGCCGGGCGGATCGACAAAATCGCTGCGCAAATTCATGATCATGATGTAATCAAAATCCTGCCGCCAACTTGGCCAGGGGCAGTTCATCTCACGGAAACAGGTTAAACGGCTGGATTGCATGACATAGCCTTTTGGCGCGGTACCGTTCAGCCATTCCCAGAACATGAGGGTAGTATCAATTTCGGCCATATGGTGAAATTCTGGTCGAACCAGTACGCTGTGCTTGGCGGGATGGGCGAAAAATGGCGTGGCAAACACCGAACGATCCATGATGGCAAAGCTGCTATAATAACCAACGTGTGATACCGCGTTAGCTTGCAGGGGATCGGGATGGCACTGCAGATCGCCATAGGGATTTCCATACCTATAACACAGGTTGCTTTGCTCTGTCTGCATCGATAACAACAGCTTTTTTCCGGGATCAAGCTGTTGAAAGGCGGCGCGGTACAGGTTGACATCAGAGGTGATTTTGTCGGCATTGACGCTGAAGGTGGCGATGCGTATCAGGATGCACAGGGTGATAAAAATCGTGGTGAAACGGGCAAAAACCCTGTCGGTCAGAATCGGATCAATGCTGATAACCGCCAGGGTGAAAACCACCTGATACAGGCGGGTATCGAAAACCCCCGAATCAAACATGTTGTCGGGGAAAAAGTTGGCCAAACCCAAATAGACGAAAGAAAGGCCAACCAAATAATTGCTCTTTTTTATTTTGTTTTTCAAGACAATGACGGCCGTTAAAGCCAGAAAACAGACTATAAGCTGTTGATCAACATAGATTTGGTCAAATATCCGAATCGCCCCAAAACTGTTGCTGAACCTCTCAATCTTTTCGTTTAGCGATGCAAGACCAAACATAAAACTTTCGGCCACATAGTTCGTGCCACGAAACCACAGGCCGATAATCAGGCCAGGAATAAGCAGATGCAGGCTGCTGACCACGGTATGCATCCCATCACGGCTGAACAGGCGGTAATGGCGATTGCCCAGGCCATAAAGTTGCCAAAAGCACCAGGCGACCAGGCAGTAAAGCCAGGGAAAGGCATGGCAAACAAAGGTAATCGCCGAAAATGCCGCCAGCCCCAAATTCTCCCGCCAGCCAAAGCTGTAGCGCCCCCGCCACAGCAGATAGCCCAGAAAGGCGAAAAATAGCGATTGTGCCAAATAGTGGCTGACCATGCCGACCACCAAATTGAACTGTACCAGGAAAATCAGGCTGGTCAGCATCCACAGGCTGATGCGGCGATGGGCGGCGTAGAACAGCCAGGCGCAGCTGATTCCATAGGCCAATATGCTGATACCAATGGTGATATTGCCCGCGGTGGTCAGGTCGACGATGCGGTAAAACAGGCCGGCCAGCACATCAAATCCCAAATTGCTGAACATGGCGGGATTGGCCTGAAAAAATTGGTGCAGATAGGGGTCGCTGTCCAAATGCCGCAGAATGTATAGGCGGGGCAGGTGGGTTAGATAGTCAACCCCAATCGGCCATTCATAAAAAAACAGGGGCACCAGAAACCCCAGCAGCAGCAGGCCATAAAGCCATAAAATCAGGCGAGGGTTGTCGAGGACGTCGGAATTAACCTTGACGGCGGCGGCAACGGGTGGGGTAGTTTGGATCATCGATTCGGTCATCAATCTGGCGCTAACTTTTATGATGGGGGTGGTTGTGTTGTAAAGTTAACACGGGCAATGGAATGGATGACAAGAAAATTTTTCGTTGCGCAATCATCCTTCTTGCCAAATAAGATATTGTAAAAAATAATAAAAACAGTATATTGCCCCAATTCGTCTCTGGCATGCGCCATCGCCAAAGTGCCTTAAATTAAAGCTTAATAAAAGGTTAATAATCGGGTAGTACAGTTAGTCTGTGTGTTTTTATCAACTTTCTACGGAGAATTCCTATGAAACAATCACTTTATGCAATGATCGCCGTTATGGTGGTGTTGCTGGCTGGCCTGATGGCTGGCCCAACTAAGGCGGGGGCGCAGGCTTTTACCTCTAAAACCTTTACGCCGTTGGCCACTAGCAATGAGGCTATTTACAACACGGCGGGGCGTACGCTGGGGCGTGCCTATGCCAATATCCGCACGATTTCCTATGCGATTGGCGCGCTGGGGGTTGTTGGTCTGGGTATCATGTGTATGTTCGGAAAATTGAACTTTCAATGGTTGTTCATGGCTATCGGTGGGATGGCTCTCATCGCCCTGATTGACCAAGCCATGGGCTTTATCGCCGGTACAGAATTTACCTCTGGTGGTGCAGGTTTGACTACTTAACGTCTGTTTTGCCATGGTTGCCATCGGTTCCTGGTTTTGGCCAGGGATCGGTGGCAACGGGGCAAAAGAACATTTGGGATAAATCGGGTGGTTTTTTTTAATGATGGTGAACAGGTTGGGCACTGAGTAATGACCATGGTTATGCAGCGTTTGAGAAGGCCTTTTGCGGGCAAGGCGCCCCACTTAATGGGGGCGGGGCGGAATAGCGCGCTGCAGAATGGTTTGTTGCGGGGACGTGCCTGTTTCGCTCTGATATTGATGTCCTTGCTGTGGTTTATGATGGCGCCCACCACCATCAGCCAGGCTCAACCATACAAATTTATGGACAGCGACAGTGTTGATACGGTCAAAAAACCTTTAACCGATGGCACCGCAACCCTGCGCGATAACACCCGCAATGTGGTGATGGGGTTTGGGGCAATCTCTTTAATCGCTCTGGCGGCCTTGGCCATGTTTGGCACGATTCGTTGGGTGTGGTTTTTCAGCCTGTTGGGGGGCATGACCATGCTGGTCATGATCGACAATGTTCAACTGTTTCTGGGCTACAAAGCCAGTGATGGTACGGTGGTTGCGTCATCCGCACTTTATGGATCCGACGCGGCGGGCAAAGTTTTTGGTAATACAGAAGGGGTGTGTAAGGGGGTGAAGGTCAGCTATGACAACATTCGTACCATTGCCTATGCCATTGGCGGGGTGGCGTTGGTGGGAATGGCGATTGTTTGTATGTTTGGCAACATGCGATGGGTGTGGTTTTTCAGCGCGCTGGGCGGCCTGACCATGATTGCGGTGATTGACCAAGTTCTGGCCTTCTTCAACTATTCCAGCACCAGTTGCACCGTGACCACGGGCGCATTGTTCAGCGATACGACGGTGTTCAGCACGGTTGGCGATGCCGGCACCAGAAGCTATCAAAATGTTCGCACCATGTCCTACGCGGTGGGTGGTATTGCCATGGTGGCGTTGGGGGTTATGAGCATGTTCGGCAAGCTGCGCTTTAGCGTGCTGTTTATGGCGATTGCAGGATTGGCGATGATCGCGCTGATTGACCAGGCCTTCCTGTATTTCGGTGGCAGCGAGATTGCCGATTTGTATAGTACTCCTTAGGATTAAAATTGTGATGAATGACTGCGGGAAAAAGCAAATGCGCGATTGTGGCAAAAGACTGTTAACCAAAGTCTGGTTGGCTTTGTTGGTGGTATTTTTTGTGTTTGGCAATTTGCCGCATCCTGTTCTGGCCGATGATCCCGCTATGTTTAAAGAGGCGGAGGTGGCGGCCAAGAGTGCCTATTGCCAGGGGCGGCCAATTGTGCTGGGGATGGCGGGGCTGGCGATTCTTTTTCTGGCGGCGTCGGCGCTGTTCGGGCGATTCAGTTGGGGGTGGTTTTTTACCATTCTGGCGGCCTGTGGCCTGGCGGTGTTGGCGGATGCCTTGGTACAATGGTTAACGGATATTGATGTGGCTTGTCCGACACCATGATGACGATGGTTACAAACTTTAGGATTGTGCAAATGGCGGTTAAAAATTATTTGGCTCATTGGCGTAAAAGCGGGGGAAGCATGACGATGCGCGCTACAGGTCGCGCCCTGTGGCTATGCGCGGTAGTGTTTCTGTGCAGCATGGCGATTGCGCCAAAAGCCTATGCCGTTGGATCGGCCAGCAGTCCTGTTTTTGCCGAAGCCAAAAAGGCGGTGGATACCGCCACCTGCGGTGTGCGACCCGTGGTGTTGGGGCTAATAGGCCTGGCGGTGTTGGGGTTGGCCGCCTCCGTCATGTTTGGTCGTTTTAACTGGACATGGTTGTTTACCATTTTGGGGGCATCCGCCATGATTGTGTTGGTAAAAGAAATTATCAAGCTGATAAGCGGCTATGATATAGACGGTGGTTGTTAGGGGAGAATATCATGCCAGAACCTGTGATGCGCGCTGTTAGCTATCCGTCTAAACTGTTGTTTGCCCCCTACAAAATTGGCGCGATTGTGTTGGCGTTGAATTGCACCGGCATGGTTTTTTTGATTTCGATGTTTAAGGTCAATCCCCTATACTGCGTCTTGTTCGCCATCGGCTGTCACATTGCCCTCATCGCTGTGGGGGAGAAGGAGCCGCATATAACCAATGTGTTGCGCGCGTGGAGCTATGGCCAGCGTCGCACCAAAAACATTATAAAACTGAAAAAAGGTAACAAATTTGTCCCCTGAGGTTGCCGCCGCGTTATCAAGCACCTGGTCGCCAGTCAATTTGCTGTTGGCAACATTGGGACTGGGCGGCGGTGGTGCGCTGTTTGCGGGGGGGGTTGTGCCCGCCTTATCCCAAGTTATCCTGCCCAACCCGCGCGAAACGCGACTGGCCGACTTTTTGCCCTTTGACAAGGTTCTGCCCGATGGCCGCACCATCCAATGCCGCGATGGCACCATCTGCCAAGTGTTGGAAGTCACCGGTATTGATGACACCTTTTTAACGGGGAATGAGCGGGAAAACCTGTTGCTGGCTCGTAAAGACTGGTTGGACAGCATGGCTGACAGCGGCGCCACCGTGCGGGTGTTTACGATTCGTGAACGCACCGACGTTGCGCCCAGGGTGGAGCATGAGCATCCCGTGCTGCGCGCCATCGCTAGGCAGTGGAACGAATCGTTCCGTGAAACCTTTCGCAATCGCCAGGTCATTACCATTTCGATTGGCGGCAAGGCCAAAACCGCGATTGCCAAGCTGAACATTATCATCGATACCGCCGCCACCATTTTGCATGAGTATCAGTGCAAGGTGTTGGATCAGATGAATCCTGATCCCAGCCGCCGCCCGCTGGCCTTATGGGCACGGCTGGCAAGCCCCATCAGCAAGCCTGCGCCAGCAGGGGTGGGGCAGGGGGTTAGTGAGGCGATTACCGCCGACACCGTGGTGTTTGGCGGCGATGATGGCATGATCGATTTCAGCAGCGGGCGTGATAAGCTGCATTGCGCCGTATTGGGGCTGCGCGGCCTGGGCGATTTTACCTACGAAGCTTTTGTGCAGGCGATTGCCGCGGTCAATGGCGAAATGATTATGCACCAGATTGTTGAGCCGTGGAGCCGTCTGAAATCCGCCGCCGTTATCACCAACCAATACAAAATGTCGCTGGCAACGCGGTTTAGCGCGATGAACGCTGTTCAGTTTGAGGAGGCGTTGAATCGGGTGGAGGGCAGTTCGGGCAATGCCCAAATGATGGCCGAATACGCCCTGACCGTTTTCGTTTACGGCCGTGATCCGAAAGAGCTGGAGGATGCGGTGGCCGATGTGCGCCGTATCTGCGCCAGTTTTGGGGTGACCCCCGTGCGGGAAGCCTCAACCGCGCAGGCCAGCTGGTTTGCCCAATTCCCCAGCTATGCTTTGTGGCCGCGATCCTACAAACTGTTTTCCCGCAATATCGCCACCCATGTCACCCTGGATCGCCAGTTGGAGGGATTGCCCCATTCCGATTGGGGGGAGGGGCCGATTGCCCTGTTCCGCACCTCCGCCGGCACCCCCTATAGCTTTCAGTTTCATGTGACGGCGGATCGGGCGGCGGTGGCGCACGCGGTGGCGATTGGGCCAACCGGGGGGGGTAAGACCACGCTGGTCAACTTCCTAACCGCGATGGCCATGCGTCATAACAAACTGCGCACCTATATGGTCGATCGCCACGGTGGGGCGTTTATTTTCTGCAACGCGGTGGGCGGCAGCTATGTGGTGTTTGAGGGGTCGGATCTGCCAGGGCGCAAAACCGCGCTGAACCCCTTTCAATGCGCCGATACGGTAGAAAATCGATCCTTCCTGCGGGGATTTTTGGAGGCCTTGTCGGATGAGCGGGATCCCGAAGCGATGGAGGAAATTGGTTTTGCTATTGAATCCGCCTTTGATTCGCCCGGCCTGCCGCGTGAGAGGCGATCGCTGGCGGCGATTTATGAGGCCTGTTTTAGCAAGTCTCGCCCGCTGCGCAAAGCCTTGCAAAAATGGGTGGATCCCGCGGTTTATGGCGGGGTGTTCAACGCCGATCGCGATACCCTGGATCTGACCAGCACCCGCCTGGTCACCCTGGACTTTACCCGCATTTATGAGCATGACGATCTGGCGCGGGCGGTTATCCTGTACCTGATGCACCGCATTCAGTCGGCGATTGCTGAGCTGCGCTGCCCCGCCCTAATTTTTATTGATGAGACGGAGCCGGTGGTGCGCCACCCGATGTTCCGCACCTATTTCCTGCAAATGTTGCAGGAGTATCGTAAACGGAACGCGGCCATTATTTCCGCTTTTCAGCGGCCTGAGGCGATTGCCTCAGCCGGGTTGGGGGAGGCGATTCGTGGCCAGGCGCAAACCACCTTTTTCTTTCAGAATAGTCAGGCGCAGGAGGCGGAATATGCCGATTGGAGCCTGACCGAGCGGGAATGGGCGTTTATTAAGGGGCGGTTGCCGATTGCCCGCACCCTGAAACGATCCATCCTGCTGAAACGTGCGACAGGGGAATCGGTGATTTTGGATACCAATTTGGCGCCGCTGGGTCCCCTGATTCGCGTCTTTTTCTCGGATGAGCCGTCAAAGGCGATGGCAGAGGAATATATGCGGCGTTACGGCGCCGATTGGGTCACTCAATATATCGAAGCAGGAGGTTAACATGTCGATGTTACACACCAAAAAGGGCACCCGTGGATGGATGCGCGCCCTGGTCATCGTGATGGTATCATTGTCCCTGACCCTTAGCATGCCAGCCAAGCCCGCGATGGCGGTTGGTGTTCCGGTCTTTGATGCTGCCTCTTTGGCCAAGTTGGCAGAGTCATTTGTCCAGCAAGTGACAACCAAAATAATCAACATGGCGATGCAAAAATTGATGCAGGAGGCCAACAAGGCCTTAGGGCCAGTGGTGAATATGCCACTGGTGGGTGAGATTCTTCAGCCAACCCTGAACGGTATAACCCAAGATCTTACGGATATGGTGAACCGAGGATCCAATGATGCGCTTGCGGGTATTTTTCGCAGCCCGCAACAAAATTTCCAAGATTGTATGAACAATTTTGCCTGCACATCCAACATTCAATTGGGCAGTAATTTTACGGCCAGTTTTTCAGGGGACAATCCGTTTAAGGTAACAACGCCATCGGCATTGCCAGCGGCATTAATACAGAATTCTTTTAACTTTGGTGATGTTGCGGGCTTGGCTGTTGCGCCTATTAATCTTGTGAGCCCCGCCACTTCGTTTGGTCCTGGGGTTTGGCAAGGGGTTACCACTGGTGGCAATACAGTGCGATTTGCCTATTCGGGTTCAACCCCACCCCTTGCAATCGCCGCGGGCACAGCCTTTACCACATCTGATGCAAAGGTTCCAGATTTTGCGACCCTTGCCAATATGAATCTGAATATTGGCAATGGTGCCTTGACCGTTTCGCCTTCAGGGAGCGATTCTTACACCATGACGGCAAGTCCATCGGTTCGAACGGCTATTGAACAGGCCAATAAAACGGGCGTCCCCCAAAATGTAGCTGGAATGACGATCGAACCAGGCCTTGGTGTTGGTTCCAATGGACAAATCACTGGTAATATTGCTGCCGCACTGAATTTTGGTGGTGCCCCAATTGGTGCCACATTCGGCGCCAACGGGGTTTCCAATCTAAGTGTTGGTGATCTTAGTAAGACTTTATGCCCCGATCTGACTGAACAGGATAAGGCGGGTGGCAAGGTTTGTGGTGCGGCGAATGCCGCTGTTTCTGGTCTTTTGGGTTGCATTTCAGGTGGAAATGCTGGCAATTGTGCCCAGGATGTGGGGGAAAATGTGGCGCAACAATTGCTGGGCGGTGTTGGCCAAGCATTGGGTGGATTGTTTAAGGGTCAAAGCAGTAGTGGATTGCAGGTTGCAGCCGCAGAAAAAGCTCAATACGCCAAGTATTTCTGCCCGCCAAATGATAACACGGCAGAATGTATTGCGAAGGTAACGGCAGCTCGAAATACTGACCTTGCCTATTCAGCAACAGAATATATTGCCAGTGCTAAGGCGTGGCAAACTAAGTTGCCGCAAATGTTAGACGATTGTAATGGAGTCGTTAAAGAGGTCGCAAAGCCTGGAACTAGCAACGCAATTTTGGCGGCCAGCATAGCTCTGAAGCAGTGCCAAAATACCATTGCAAATGCCAATGCAGCATTTCAAATGCAAAAAGACATATTGGATGCACAGCGATACCTCGTTACCGCCCCAACCGCTATTCCCCCAAAGGGATAGTATTGCATAGGGTGCAGCAGTCATGATTCGTTATCAACCCAGAATCGGCAATCGCGTTAAACGCCGATGGTCTTTGATGACGATATTGTTGTTGTGGGCTGTCTTAGGCTGGACGGCATCCCCCAAATCGGCCATGGCGGGGGGTGCCGTTAGTCCCTTTTGCACTGCAATGATCGCCCAATACGGTTGTCTGGCGCAGTTTTTTGGCTGTGTTGCCCCCCCCTATCCCTGCACCGTGTTTGATAATTCGAAATTTCAACAGGCCATCAAACAATGGGTCACCGAAAAGGCCACGAACATTTTGTTGCAGTTGATTCAGGATGGACGGATTGATTGGAATCGCGCCTTTGGCGGCATCATTAAAAACTTTTCTAATGATAATTCGCTGCAGGTTCCGGATTTGACCCCCGCGCTGCCTTATATGGTGCCATCGGGCGATTCAGCGCAGGCCTCCATGGATCCTGACCCCGCCCGAAAGCGGGCAGGCGATTTGTGTTATAGTTATGTGGCGCCCAAATACAGCACGGGAACTACGCAAGAAAGGCAACAAATGCGTGCCAATCTTCAAGATGCAATTGCC
Organism: Alphaproteobacteria bacterium; assembly: GCA_044375625.1. Classification (GTDB taxonomy): domain Bacteria; phylum Pseudomonadota; class Alphaproteobacteria; order CAISOG01; family CAISOG01; genus CAISOG01. The sequence goes on along the minus strand of JBILMH010000020.1, from coordinate 10,323 downwards.
GCCTGCGCGGTTAGGCAAATAGCCAGTGCTCAATGGGCGCAAAATGCCTTGCTTGAGCATCATAAGAGCTTGCCAACGTTGGACAAGCTATCCAAAAAAGTTTGTGGTGCCAAAAATGTTGGAACGCTGAACTGTAATAAAGCCCTTGAAATTGAAATGGAAAAGCATGTTGCGGAGGGCAAAAAAATCTTAAAAGCCTATGAGGTGGTTAAGAACGAATGCGACACCCTGATTGCCTTCAGCAATGTCGATTTGCGGGTTGAGGGCAGTGACAGATTTTGTGCGGGGTTCGTAACACAATGACCATGTTTAGATTATGCATATCCTGTGCCGTATTGAGGCGTCACCTTACAGTCTTGTTGGGCGCGGTGATGATGGTGATGGCTCTGCATCGACCCGCCCTGGCGGTTGAGGCGGGCAACAGCTGTGTCGATAGCCCTCTGTATGGCCAAATGGCCGATCTGAATAAGGGGTTGGATGATGCCCAAACCCTGTACAACCAATATTTGCAATGGGTTGCGATGATCGAAAGCCGCGCCCTGTGGCAGGGGAAGATTAATGATCACCGCTCCGCGCTTCAGGAATTGCGCAATCGCCAGGCGGCGGTCATCACCAGCCTTGGGGAGTTGTACAGCAATGGCGCGGTTGCTTTTGAAACCGGCGCCGATGGCAAGGGTTATACCTATACCAATAAGCAGTTTCACAAGGGCGTCCAACCATTTTTTCCTAAAGATTTGGGGGGTGAGGATGGCACCGATTGGAACGACCTGATTAACGATGAACGCGCCCAAACGTCTAAAACCTTGGCGACCTTTATTGCGGGTAAGGCGGCTGAAGATGCCCGTGCCTCGCTGCGCTACTGCGCGGCTAATGCTCCCAGCAATCCAGCCAGTGTTTTTGTCAAAGGATTTTTGGGGCTGATGAAGCCCAATTTTTGTGCTGAGGAGACGCAACAATGCCCAACCAGCACGGTTCGCAACTCTGTTGCCGTCCCAAGCGACCCTGCCAGAAATACTCCCTCTAGTATTCCCAACAACAGATCGGGCTTTAGGTCAAACAACCCTGGTACGAACAGCCGCGCGACAGGCGTGGGTAATGTTGGCATGGGCACTCAGGATGCCCCCAGTCAGGTTGCCAACTGTGTTTGTGTCACAAAGGAGAGGCCTGGTTGTATTGACAATTGGGCGCAAAGCTTTGGGGGTCTGGTATACAGTTGGAACGAACAGCGCAAAAACGAACTGAACTTGCGCGGCCAAAGTATTCAGGCGATGCGTGCCATTGATGAGATCAATGCCCAGAGCAGAGCTTTGCAGCAGGCCATGATTGCTCAGGGGGCAACGGGTATCACTGGTACTCTGTCGGATGATGATCTGAAAGCCAAATTTCTGGCTTTTCATCCCGCCCGCTACACAGCCATTTATAACCAGTTGGCACAATTGCGCCAGGATTCATGCGCCAAGGGATCGGTCAGACCTCTGACGGACTTGTACCAACGCGTAACCGCTGAGGCGCGCCAGTATGATGTTGCCCTGTTGCCGACTGGTGCGGAAAATGGCAGCTCGATGGTTGATGATAGCAAGGTTGCGGGGGTGGTTAGCAGGGCAACCAACCTAACCCTGCAATCCGATGATTTCGTGAACCTACGCCGTGGCAACTGTGGGCCCCAATACAGCTGCGTCGAAACAAACGATCAAAATGTCTGTCAACGCTATTTGTATGACGTTCCGACAACCATTGCCTGGGCGCAACAAAATGCTAGCGCTATTGTCGGAAATAAGGCTAAATTCAGATTGCTCACCTGTGGTGATGCGACCTATCCGCTAAAGTAAAAGTTCGTCAGTATTTTTGTGGGGGGTGGGTTCATGCTATTTTTTTTGAAGGGGGTGGTGACGTGCATTCATTGTTAAAAATGATGGTTATCTTAGTCGCCGTTGGTGCGTTAAGCGGTTGTGGAACGACAGAGCAGCCTAAGCCCATAGGTATTGGCACAGGTAATGATGAGTATAAACGTAGCCCTTGTGCCTGTGTTGAGGTGCCGCAGGACTATAACGGCTGGCAAAAAGCAGGCTAGTCATGGCATTTAAAGCCCTTAGCCAGCGGTTGAAAAAGCCTGCAGACTCTCAATCGTCGGAGATGGGTTTTGAGCCTATGCTGCCAGACGCTGGCGGTGGCCAGGGCGATCATATAGGCCGCTATCCCGCAGAATTTCAGGTGACAGCGCTGGAGGGGCGTCGTTATCTTTGGACGGCGCGTGCCTTTGCTATTGGCATGTATATCAGCCTGGCCTTAAATTTGATGCTGGCGGGTACCTTGGTGGCGATTACACCGTTGAAGCGGGTGGAGCCCTTCTTGGTTAATTTTAGCCCCAAGGATCAGCAGGTGTTGCGGATTGAGCCTTTTGCCCGCGCAACCCCCGGTTTTGAGGTTATGACGGAGTATCTGATTCATGAATATGTTAAGATGCTGCATGAAATCATTCCCGATGAAAAAGAAACGCTGGCGCGCTACAAAGGGTTTTTGCAAAGTCGTACCGATCCAGGGCAGTATGATTATTTTGTCCGCAATGACTTGGCCAAATTTGCTGAGGCGCGCAGCAAGGGTGCCACCCGTACCATCGATATAAAGCGGGTGAACAAGCTTTCTGAAGGATACTATCAGGTTGAGTTTACGGCGAACGATTTTGACCGCAGCGGCAATGAAATTTTGACCAGTGACTTGGTCGCCACCATGCGCATCGCCTTTGTTCCTAGTCAGGTTGACTTCAGCAACAGATTCGTTAATCCTCTGGGCTTCACGGTTCAACAATACAGCCTGTCTAGAAGGCAGTAAGGGAAGAAATGCAAAGCATGCAGGCCAAAGTTTTGCCCAAAGTTATACATAGTTTGGTGGTAGCAGTCTTGCTGGTGGCGGCTATCTGTTGGTCTGTGAAAAATGTCTCGGCTCAGCAGCTGCCTCCTCCGCCGCCATTGCCGAATAAGCCGCTGGCTGGCCAATCGGCTGCCCCCCTGCCACTTCCCATGCCGCAAGCGCCGCCTCAGGGGTCTATGGCTCTGCCGTCGCTGGATAATCGTGGCGGTGGTGAGCTGCAGCAGCAGTCGCAGGGGCAGTTCCCGATTATGGAGCGTTCGGGTAGTATGCCTCTGGGCGCGCTGCAACGGGCGTGGGATGCCCCCTATTCTGCTTCGGGGCAAACGGCACCTGGTGTGATGCGCTACGTCTGGCGGCCAGATTTTGTGATGGCGGTTCGTACCCGCGAATATATGGCCACCACCCTGTATTTTCCTGAGTGGGAAAGAATTTCGGACATTGTGGTCGGTGATCAGGTGGCTTTTGAGTTGCAACGGGTGCGCCCCAATATCGTTGCGCTGCGTCCTGTTTATCCTGGGGCGGATACCAATGTGACGGCGTTGGGGCTTTCAGGCAATTTGTACAGTTTCTATGTCCGTTCGGAGGGGTTTAATTCCGATCAAATTTCTGACTTTGCCGTCTATGTCTATGCCAATGCGCCTGCAGGGGTTCGGACTGGCGGCGGTGAAGGTGGCGGCTATGGTTCGGCGGCGCCAGCTTCTGCTGGTTCGGCGCCCGCCTCTGGTGGTAGCGCTGGTGCGGGTGGTGTCTCTGGTGGCTCGGCAGGTGGCTCATCTGGCGGCGGGGCAAGCCTTTCGCCGGGTACGGGTGGTGGTGTTGGGGACAGTTGGTTAGACAAGCATGGTTTAAACTCGGGCATGGCCATGTCTGCCGGTATTATTCCCCCCGACTACATTCGGGAGATTGCTTTTCGACCAGAAAATTTGCAGTTCAATATGAAAATTTTTGCGCCAACCGCGGCGGATGCAGAAATTGCGCCGATGCGGGTGTTTCATGACGGCATCTGGACCTATTTTGATTTTGGCGAAAAGGCCGATTTGGTGCGCCGCCCAGTGGTCTATCGGGTGGTCGATGGCGTGGACAGCATGGTTAATACCCGTACCGCGGGGGTTAAGGGTAATGTGCTGGTGGCTGAAGCTGTTGGTGATTTTACCATGAAAAATGGCGATCGCACGCTATGCATTTTCCGCTCTGACGTGCCGCGCCCCCAATTTGTCAAAAAAAATTACAACTATGATCCATCCGAAGCGCAGGTTCCTGGTGTTCCGGGGTTGCCAAGCCAGCTGCAGGTGGGTTCTGGCTATAGAAATTAATTATCTGTTCATGAATGATGTTGTACTTTAAGTTTATGATTAGGGTTAACAAATGATTGCTTTGGAATCTAAACAATGATGAAAAAATTCTTGGTCGGCTTGCTGATCCTTAGTCAAACAGCTGCGTGTGCATTTCCGCGCCCATCTATTAAGGCGGACGTTGCCTCGGCCTCTAAGCCCAAGATGCCCGAAAAAGATCAGATGCTGTCTAAGGAAGATGATCCAGCAATCTTAGATGTGCCCATCAGCGACACAGTATTTGTGCCGCAATCGTTGGAGAAGTCTGAAAGTCTCCCGTCAACAAAAATTGAAGGCTTTAATGCCTATGAAATGCGCTCATCAGATGCGCTGCGTCTGCTGTTGCAGGATAAAAAAATTCCTGTGGTTTTTGATGTGGGCACCAACGACCGAATCGTCAACGCGGTTAATCTGAGCGGTAGTTTGGAATCTGTATTGGAAAAAATCAGCCATATCGGCGGGGTGTTCTATTCTTTTGAAAATGGCGTGCTAAAAGTTAAGGGATCGCGCCGCTTCTCTGTCAGCCTGCCGCCCATTCAATCATCCTTTGGGGATATCTCATCAGTCATCAAGGGCATGGGCGCAACCGACGTCAATTTAGACAATTTCAGCCGTAGCATAAACTTCTCAGCCTCCCGCGAAGTTTATGATGATGTTAGAACATATCTGCAAAAAGTCCGTGAAACCCGCTCTATGTTGGTTTATGAGTCCTATTTCTTTGAAGTGACACTGAACGATGATTCGGCGTTGGGTATCAATTTTGCGGACGCCACTAACAGTAAGTTTCCGAATTGGCTTAACTTAAAGTTCAATAGTGCCAATCAGGCGGCTACAGTTGGTAACACGGCGGCCTATTCTCTGGGATCAACTTACACTTCCAGTAAATTTAATATCAACTTGCTAACCAACTTCTTGCAGACGCAAGGCAGTGTGGAAACGCTTTCGAAGCCAACCATTTCGGTGATTTCGGGTACCAGTTCAAGTTTTAGGGTTGGTAATACCTTGCGTTACATTTCGCAGACTCAGACCACCGCATCTAGTTCAACGGGTACGTTGACCCCCGCCAATCCAACCATTACCGTTACCACCGACAAATTGGATTTGGGTCTTAAGCTTGATTTAACGGGGGATTTTGAGGAAGATACTATTTTCACTGCGATCAAAATTGACCTAACCAATTTGACCAGTTTGGATACTTTTTCTTCTGGAGACGCCAGCAACGCCACCACTCTGAAATTGCCGCAGACCAACGACCGTTCGTTAGAAACCTCGGTGCGGGTACGGCCGGGCGACACTATCTTGATCGCGGGCATCCAGCAAAGCAAGGATTCAACCAACAGTACGGGTACGCCGGAAATTGGCGGGCTATCTGCACAAACCTATCGTGCGGGATCAACCACACGTTCTGAACTAGTGATCGTGATGCGGCCAAAGGTTATTCGGTTCGTGCCGCGCAGCAAAATGCTGCAGGCGGGTACTATGGCGCCAAGCTACAAAAGTTCTGAATCTGCCGCCTATGGTGCGATAGGGGGGGCAAGCAATCAACCTGGGGCTAGTGTAGCATTGGCAGAGCCATTATCCGCTTTGCCAGCAAACAAAACGCCATCGCTGTCGACTGCTGCGGCTCCGGCTGAACCATTGGTGCCGAGAAATGATCTGCCGCAAGATGCGTTGCCCAAAAATCTTCAAGCGGCGCCACCAATTCGTAACTCTTTAGATGGTATGGTTGGTTTAATGAATCGTGCGGGCAATTGATTGGAGAATTATTGTGAACAAATCATTTTTCATGCCATTCGCTTTGGCACTCCTATTGCTGGTAACGATAGGTTCCCCGGCTAATGCCCAATTCGCCCGTGCTAAGGCCGTTCTTCCTCCCCCCCCTATTCCTCAAGGCGGTGGTTCTTCGAACATTCCTGGTAATAGCAGTCCATCAGAAAAGCTGTTTGATGAGCTGGAAGTGGTTGGTATCGCTGGCAATCAGGCCTTTTTGCGGACCGAAGAGCGTGTCTATCTCGTGAAAAACGGGGAGGATTTGTATATGGACGGCATCAAATACAGAACCACTGTGGAGGCTGCACGTGTGCGGTTGGGCACAGAAAAGTCCAAAGATACGTTTGACGATGTGCTGATTTTGACCCTGGGCAGTGCAAAAGCTCAGAAAAAAGAATCGTCGACGACCGGCTCAGCAAGTTCCTCGAGATAGATGGGTGGGCTGATGCCAGAAACTTCGATCACATCCCCAAATCATTTTAATGTTTCTGAAGCGATTATCAGCGAAGCAGTCGAACATTTGATGAAAAAGGGTTTGATCAACCAGGATCAAATTTCCATGGCGCAGCGTCAGCTGCAACGGTTACAGATAATCGGTGTTCGATCAACGGTTGAAGATTTGTTGATCGTTAATGGATTTGTTACCCGAAACGATGTTAATCAGGCGCTGGCTTCAAAACGAGGTGTTGTTCGCATTGACGATCAGGGGCAGGATCAAGACAGCGAGACCTTGCGTCGATTCATTAAACCCGCGCTGTGCCGCCGACTTGGTTTTATCCCGGTTAAGCTGGAAAATGGAATATTGTACGTTGCCTCGCTGCGCCCTTTGCAACAGCAAGAGGTTGAGGAAATTATTTATGTCGCCAAACTTGAAAAATTGCGTGTTAACAGTATTGCGATTGAGCCATTAGATAAGCGTGAAGTTTTGGATCGAATCAATTCAGATGCTCTGGTTGATTTTGATTCCATGAACCGCAAGATTGAGCGGCTAAACGCTAATCCGGATGATGGTCAAAACCTTAAACAAGTTATCAATGACTTGTTTATTGACGCCGTTCAAGCGCGATCATCGGATATTCATATCGATGCCGTTGAGGATCCGGCTTCATGTTGGATCTCGTTCCGGATTGATGGCGATTTGCGTTATCGCTATATTTTGTCTGTTGAAGCGGTTCGGCGTATTGTTACACGCCTAAAAGATATGGCGGGCATGGACTTTTCCGATGTGCGTCGGCCGCAGGATGGCCGTAGTTTCTTTCATTATGAGAGTCGGAAGATTGACGTGCGGGTTGCGTCCTTGCCGATAGATGGTGGCGAAACGCTCACCATGCGTTTGTTGGATCCTAACTCACTAAAAACCCTAGACGATTTATTCCAAGACAGCCCCATGCTGCTGAAACGGATGAAAAGCTTGGTAGGGATTCGCAACAAAATCGGCGGCGTTGTCCTGCTCAGTGGCCCAACCGGGTCGGGTAAAAGCACGACCCTGTATGCAATTATTCGCCAACTAGACCGCTATCGCCTGAATGTGATGACCGCCGAGGATCCTGTCGAATACCGCGTGCCTTTTGTGCGGCAGGCGCAAGTAAATGCTGAGGCTGGAGCCAGTTTTGCCAGCATTTTGCGCTCACAACTGCGCCATGACCCCGATATTCTGGTGATTGGGGAGCTGCGCGACGGTATTACCGCCGAAACAGCCTTGCGATCTGCTGAGTCTGGGCACTTTGTGTTAACCACCGTACATGCCGCCGATGCCTTGCAATCCATTGAGCGGGTGATGGGTATGTTTGCTCCAGAATACCGCCATAGTGGGATTTACGTGCTGGCCAACTATTTGTGGGCAATTGTTAACCAACGGTTGGTCAAGCGTGTGTGCAAATCATGTGGCCTGCCCATGACCATGCAAGAAGCCGAAAGCAAATTTGATCGTGACTTTTCCATTTTTCATATCGAACCCTATGAGACCATCATGGTCGCCAACCCCGAAGGTTGCCCAGACTGTCGCTATACGGGCAATTTGGGACGAGCGTTGTTGGCCGAAACCTTGTTTTTCCCGGTTGATCCTGATGCACGTTTGTCTATTTCTGCGGCGCTATTGGATGGCCGATTGTCTGATGTTGCCCGTCACGAAAAAGTTGTTTTTCAGAAAAGATCCGACACGGCTGCAGCTTTGCTAAGGCGGGGTGTCGTTGATCCTGAAGTCGCTTTGGCTGCTACAGAAGCCCTGGCATAGAGAGGCGGCATGAGTGTTTTCTTCACCGTCACCTATTTGCTGCCAGGCAAACGGGGATTTAAGAAAGTTGTGCAGGATTTTTTCCTGCCGAATTCGGCAGCGGTGCGTCGTGAGGTTCAAAAATTAGGCGGTACAGTTGTAAGCATTAATAATCGCCAGCAAAAATGGTACAACCGCGAATTTTTTGGAACTTCCTACAAGGTTGGTTTTTTGCGATCGGTGTCCTTCCAATTGGGCGCGGGGATTTCCCCAGGCCGCAGTTTGGCTTTGGTGATTGAGGGGGAAACCAATCCGGCGAAGCGGCGCAGTTTGGAGCCAGCAATGGAGGTTTTAAACCGTGGCGGCACTTTTTTGGAAGCGGTGCAGTCACTTCAAATGTTTGACCGCGGCACCATTGCGATTCTTTCAGCGGGGGAGGTTGTTGGGTCGATTAGAGAGGTTATCAATTCCGCCATTGAGAATATGGAGGAGCGTGGAAAAACCTGGAAAATCCTCTTGGCTGCTGTGGGTTGGCTCTGGTTTGATATTAGCACGGGGTTAAGTGCTGTGGTCGGTGTGCAATGGACGGCATTACCGTGGCTGCGTGAGAATGGTATTTCCAGTAAGAATGCGGCAGAGGTAGCAAAATTTAACCATGCGCTAGACGTTGCCTATATTGTCAATTCTACTTTGTTGGGTGTGGCAGTTCTGGTCATTATCTTCTTTGCAATCGTCAGTTTTTCCTATCTTTTCTTTGGTCGTCGTGAGCGGCATATTGGCAGCATCCTGCTGAATAAGATAGGATTTTTGCATCGTCTTATAGCCAATACAGGCTTTGGTGAAAGCTTTTATATCGTGGGAAGAATGTTGAAGGGTCATGTTCAATTTTCTGAGGCCGTTAAAGTGGCAATGGATTCCTCAACCTTGGGTGAAATTCGCGCTTATTGGCAGGGAGTGTATGATCGGATTCGGCAGGGTGATACCATTGATCATGCCATGCGTTCCGATAACTTGGGGCGTGCAGAAATGCTTCAAATATCCGCGCACCAAAACAGCGAGCAGTTGGCGCGTGTTATCCTGAATATTGCCTCTGAACGCACCGAAGCAGCGCGGCGTAATTTGAGAAAAGTTGTCTCTAGTGCTGTTATTGCGACAATCTTGTATACCGTGGCATCCGTTGGTAACGTTATTTACGTCGTTGCTGCACAGGGCAGTGGACTGAATGCCTCGATGAGTAGTATGAGCAGTGGTTAGGGGAAAAGCACATGTTAAATCTTGAAATCTTTACGCCTGATAATTTGCTGGCGGGATCTGTACCTCTTGGGGGCGGCAATCCCCGGGATGTGGCCTATAACCATGCTAGTGTCGCTCTGGATACTGAGCAGGTGCAGATGATTTTTACCGTGGAGGGGCAGTATGTGTATTACATTGCGGCGCCATCCTCGCTATTCGCGGGCCATGCGGAATCGGTAACACCGATGGCGGCTGCCTTGCCAGGAACCAAAGGCCATAAGGGTGACGGCGCCTATATCGCGCCATCCGAAACGGGTTTTGCCGTGGTCATTCGTCGCGGCGTTAATCTGTATAGCTTTGTAGGCGATCGTCAGTCAGCCGAAGGGTTTGTTGCCCGCTATGGCGTTGATATTTATGCCGCAGACAATGCACTGGCTCTGTCATGGGACGGTTATTATATCGGCGAAATGAAGCGTGTATCACGGGCCAGCTTTTTGGCAACCTTAGCGGGTGGGGTGGTGGCGGTTGTCGCCGCATGCTTTTGGATGATGTTGGCCAGTCAAACATCAAGCATGGAACAGGAAATCTCCCAAAATCGTCAGAAAGCGCGGGATCAGGTTAGTGGCTTGGTTAAGGATTTTTCGGATTTTTCCATTCACCCTTTGCATCGTAGCCTTAGTGAAATTCAAACCTTTGTTAGTAAAGTTGGTATGATTGAGGGCTTTGTAAATACTTATCAAGTCGATTCTAATAAGGTTAAGAAATGGTCGATTGAACTGCCGACCTATGTCACCGCCGATGTGATTGAACGGCTGGGTGATAAGCCAGAAGTCACCAATCCGCCCGATAAGCCGGTTATTGTTGTTAAGTTTGATTCGAGCCAGAAGAAATAGTTGCCATGAAATTTTT
>JBILMH010000001.1:0-75291 GCA_044375625.1 Alphaproteobacteria bacterium | reverse complement strand
CGGTTCATCAGGCGCGGGCTGGCCAAATCCTGATGCAACTGATCCACCGCCGCCCGCTGACCTGGGGTAAGGGCAAAGGGCAACAACGCCAAGGCCTGTTGCAGCGTATCGGGCGATAGGGTCATCGCCTGCGCGCGACCTGGTCGGCTTGCTCGCGCCGCCGCCATCGTTAATTGTTGCGCCAACAGCTCATCAAAGACCAACCGCAAACGGGCGGGATGATTCGCCAAGGGATCTGCAGGCGGCTCTGTTGGGGTTGATGTTGGAGTCGGAGTCGGGGTTAAGGTTGCATCGCCCTGCCCTGCATCGCCCTGCCCTACCGTCCTGCCCCCTCCAGCCTGGCGGGATTGTCGCGGTTGTTGATGCAGCTGGCGCAAGGCCTGCAACCAATCTGGCCAGCGCTGGTCACGCAACAGTTCTGGTGGCAGCCATTCGGTCAATTGCCCCGTGCCGACACTTTGCGCCCGCCACCGCGATTCCAACAGCTTAATCGTTTGCGTCATCAGTTTTTGCCACCACCATTGCGGCAGGCCGGGAGTAGTCGGATAGACCGATTGAAAGCGCGGTGCCCAGGCGGCCTGTTCAGGCAACAGCAGACGGGTTGGGTGCCGAATCTGGGGCATATTGAACATGCCAAGGCTCAGTTCGCCACTTATCACTCGCGTCGCACCTATCGGATACTGTTTTTGCAGCATGGCCGTGCTGCGCTGGTTAAAAAATACCAGCTCCGCCATGCCACTGCCATCGCGCACCCCAATCAGATAGGGGCTGTGGTGCCCCCCTTTCGCGCCATGGGCAAAGCTGTTGCGCCCCGCGCGCGCCGGCGGCCGATGTTCGATGACCTCCACGGTTAAGGTGGCGGCTTGCCCCTGCAACGCGGTGGCAATGGTGGTGGCCTGGCCAAAATCCTGAATCCCGCTGGGTAGGTGCAGCAGCAGGTCGGCAACGGTAGAAATCCCCAGCTTTGCCAGCAACTTAGCCTTTGGCGGCGTCACATGGGGCAGGACGGTGACAGGCTGACTGAACCAACCATAGTCATGCTGCTTAACGGGCTTATTGACGGACTGATTAGCGGATTGCGGCGCGGCAACAGCGGCAACAGCGGCGGGGGGGACGGCGTTCGAATTCATCATGCCATCATACACCACCTTGCTCAAATTGGTGAACTGGGTAAAAACATAGGGATGACCGATGCACACCAATCCAATCCCGTTTCCAATCCCGCCCTGGCTCCTGATAGCACCAGCGGCCAACAGCATGATCGCGCCTATCGGCTTAAACGGTTGCGCTACCAAAGCGGCTATCGCGGCACGAAGGAGCTGGATGCCATCCTAGGCGCCTTTGCCGCCAAGTATCTGGATAGCATGACCGATGCGGAGCTGACCGCCTATGAGGATTTGTTAGAGGTGCCAGAGGTGGTGTTGTGGCAATGGTTGTCTGGCCAGGGGGGGATTCCCGCCGAGGAAATGACCCCCATGCTGCAAAAAATTCTGGCTTTTATGCCAACGGTTCCAACCGCGCTTGCGCGGCCGCCCGCTTGCCCGTAAAATTGCCGCATGCCGACAGGCAAAAGCGTTTCCATCAAAAACCTTAAAGGGGATCTGTGATGCCGATAGAATTAAGTAGGGATAATCCCGCCATCACCCCCGTGGTGTTGGTCGTCCTGGACGGGCTGGGCTATATACCAGAGCATATGAACAGCCCTGAGGCGCGCAAGGCAGCCGTCAGCAATGCGTGGGCACAGGCCAACACCCCTGTGTTGGATCAGTTGATGCGGGATCACCCCTGGACAACCCTGGGCGCGTCGGGCACGGCGGTCGGCCTGCCCAAAGACGGCATGGGCAATTCCGAAACAGGCCACCTGGCACTGGGCAGCGGGCGGGTTAACCCATCGCAGCTTGAAACCTATAACCTGGCGATTCAGGATGGCAGCCTGGCGCGGGACGCGGTGTTGCAACAGCATATTGCCGCGATTCAGGCGGGGGATGGAGTTGTTCACCTGTTCGGGTTGCTGTCGGATGGCGGGGTTCACAGCCATATCAGCCACCTTACCGCCCTGATAGAAATTTATGCGGCAGCAAACCTAAAAAGCGTGCTGCACGCCCAATTGGATGGCCGCGATGTGCACCCCAAATCGGCTAAGCGTTATGTGCAATCGCTGTGGCAATCCCTTAGCCCCCATGCCCGCCAGTATTGTGCGTTGGGCAGCGTCGGCGGACGATTCTATGGCATGGATCGCGACAAACGATGGGATCGCCTTCAGGCCAGCTATGATGTGATAACCCAGGGGTGGACGGGCAATTCCGCCCCCCTTGCTAAGGCCGAAGCGCCATCAACAGCGGATGAGGTTGCCTTAGACCCGGCATTGGTGACCAGCTTTGCCGATGCCGCCCCATCCTTCACCCATGCTATGGCGGCGATTGAGGCGGGCTATGCGGCGGGTTACAGCGATGAAAACCTGCCCCCCATCGCTCTGGCCAACTGCCCCCCCATGCGCGCCCAGGATGGCCTGCATTTTTTCAATTTCCGCACCGACCGCTGCGTGGAAATGTGGGAAGCACTGTTGAAACAGGATTTTGCCGCCGATGGCTTTACCCGCCCCGCCCTGATTGATTTTTGCAGCGCGGTTGGCATGGCCTTGTACTCTGAGGATCTTAAGCTGACCGAAAGCTATCCATCGCTGTCACCGCTACCACCGCTGGAAAATACCCTGGCGCAGGTGGTGTCGAAGAGCGGCTTGCGGCAGCTGCACACCGCGGAAACGGAAAAGTACCCGCATGTGACCTATTATTTCAATGGAATGCGGCGCCAGGCCTTTGAGGGGGAACAATGGATTTTGGTAGATTCACCGCGCGATGTTGAAACCTATAATCAAAAACCCGCGATGTCGGCGGCGGGCGTGACCCAGGTGGCGGTTGATGGTATAGCCAGCGGCGATTATGCCCTGGTGGTCATCAACTACGCCAACCCCGATATGGTGGGTCATACCGGCGTTCTGCCCGCGACTGTTGAGGCGGTGGAACGGGTGGATGCAGAATTGGGCAAGGTGGTGGCCGCCACCATGCAACAGGGCGGCGTGGTGATCATTGTCGCCGATCATGGCAACGCCGATACCATGGTTACCAATGGTTCCCCCTCCACCAGCCACAGCATGGCCAGGGTTCCCTGTATCCTGGTGGATGACCAGCATCGTTTTGCTTTGCAGGCCGCCTATGCAACGGCGGAAAAAGCCAGCGCCGATAACCCCGCCCGCCTGGCCGATGTTGCCCCAACCGTGCTATCCATCCTGCATCTGCCTATTCCCGACGAGATGAGTGGCCGCGTGCTATTACATAAATAGCGACTACAATTTAATTTTGCAAATTTATGGTTGACAGCCTATCTTTTTCTGCATATTATATCTTTAATAGTTTTTTAAGGAGGAAATAATGATCTTTTATTCTGGACACGAAGGAAAAGTTGAAGAAAATGTAGTCACGATATTCGACGGGAGCATGACAAGATTAGCTGTTGATGCATATATAATCCCACACTTCAACGATAAGGCATCAGATGATGGTGTTGCAGGCGCAATAGAAAAAGCAGGTGGTAAAAATGGGCTAGATTTATATCGACGCTTTTTGCGCGAAACGGGGCCTCAGAATTTTGGGACGGTACTGTTAACTGAGGGAGGCGGAAACGCAAGATATCATATTCATGTGGCCTCTGTATGTTCTGGAAAAAACAATGAGTTTAAAGTTGTTCAAACAGGTTTCTATAATGCTTTAAAAATTGCAGAAGAACACCAACTTCAATCTATTGCTGTACCTGCTATGGGAACAGGCTTTTTGGGCGAACTTACCGATGAACAGTCAGCCAGAACAATGATGTCTGCGTTGCATCAATTTAGTCTCGCAGGTGGAAAAATGAATGTGCAATTTGCTATTTATAATGATGAGGCAGCTAGACAAGCTTTTATTACTACTTTGGATTCAAAAACCTATGTTAATGCCTTGGATGAAGAAGGCTTAAGAAAAGCACAAAAACGCCAAGCTGCATCAGCACAAAACACTCAAATTGAATGGAATGTCGGACAATTCAGAAATACGAATTTAAGATAAATTTGGGGATGACACCTAATAAAATTCCTTTCTTATGTTAGGTTTCAGCCCCTTTTTATATTTAAAAAAGCACTAATTATTAAGTAACCGACTTTTCCGTGAATTTTTTATTGTAATTTTTTTTATCATTTACTATTACATATCAGATCTTCGAAAAATCATTAGGATTTAAGACGGGGTTGGAGACGACTACCCAACCATCCTGTCCCCATCCTGCCCCAAAACAGCGGGGAATCATGGCCAACCATGATCGACAATTTTTATACGATAACAGGGCAGCACCAACAAAACAAAAACAAACAATCTTAAAGGAATTTTAACGGTTGTTTATGATGATGACGCGGTAAAGAATGACTACCCAAATGCGTTGTGTTAAGCTATGACATCAAAGCTGGCCTGTCGTTCTGAAAATAAGGTTGGCTTGGCGCTGTCGGCGCTGGGGTGAATTGTTCCACTAAGTGAGTGTAATCGTGAAATCGAATCTTTTGTTTCTTGTGCTGTTTCTTGGTCTGGTTAATGGTCTGGCTATCCAACCCGCGGCGGCGGCCGAAACGCCCGCCAAAACGCCCACCACCGGCAATGCCGATTTGTACGAACAACTGAACCTGTTTGGCGATGTGTACAATAAGGTGCGGGATGATTACGTTGAGGAAGTAACCGATAAGAAATTGATGGAAAACGCCATCAACGGCATGTTGGTATCCCTGGATCCCCATTCCAGCTATATGAACGAAGACGATTTTCGTGACATGCAGGTGCAAACCCGTGGCAGCTTTGGGGGGTTAGGCCTGGAAGTCACACAGGATAACGGCCTGGTTAAGGTGGTGTCGCCGATTGATGATACCCCCGCGGCTAAGGCTGGCTTGCAACCTGGCGACCTGATTACCCACCTGGATGGTCAACCCGTGATGGGGATGGGGTTGAACGACGCGGTGGAGAAAATGCGTGGCCAACCGGGCAGCGCGATTAAACTTAGCATTCGTCGTGGTACCAAGGAACCTTTTGATGTCACCCTGACCCGCGCGGTCATCAAAATTGTGTCGGTGCGTTCCCGCATGATTCAGGATGTTGGCTATCTGCGCGTAACCGTCTTTAATGAACAGACTGAGGTTGGGATCAGAAAGGCTGCTGAAGAGCTGAAACATGCCAACAAAAATGGCCTGACCGGTTTGGTGCTGGATCTGCGCAACAATCCTGGCGGCCTGTTGGATCAGGCGGTCAGCGTGTCGGATGACTTTTTGGACGCGGGGGAGATTGTGTCGACCCGTGGCCGTAAAAAAGAGGAAGGGCAACGCTTTTTTGCCAAAACGGGCGAACTGTTCCCGAATGTTCCCATGGTGGTGTTGATTAACGGCGGTTCCGCATCCGCCGCCGAAATTGTGGCGGGCGCGTTGCAGGATCATCATCGCGCCGTGGTGGTGGGCAGCAAATCTTTTGGTAAGGGTTCGGTGCAAACCGTTATCCCCCTGCCCGGTCATGGTGCCATGCGGTTGACGACCGCCCGCTACTACACCCCATCTGGCCGTTCGATTCAAAACACGGGGATTGAGCCAGACATCACCGTTCCGCCCGCCAAGGTGGAATTGATGGATGAATCCAAACGCAAACGCGAAGCCGATTTGCCAGGCGCCCTCAACAACGATCAGCTGAAAAATCAGCCGAAAGAGGGCGGTAGCAAAGGGGATAGCAAGGGTGATAGCAAAGATAGCGGTGCCAGCAAGGCGACGCCCGCTGACGATGCGCCCGCCGCCCAGGATAACAGCGGTGCCAAGGATGCTGAGGATTATCAGCTGTCACGGGCTGTCGATCTGTTGCGGGGTTTGTCGAAATTCCAGCAAGTGAATGGCGCATCCCCAGTGGCCAAGCCTAACGCATCGTCGTCACCATCGGCACAACCCTAACAGCAGGTGGCCATGTCGGGCGACACCAAAAAGGCTGATAACCGCCGACGCGCTAATACGTCTTTAGCCAGGCGGTCACCCAATCCTGCGCGTTGGCCGCAACGGCTTATTCTGATTAACCTGTTGCTGTGGGCGGCGGCGGCTTTTTGGATTCAAATGGGTAAGGATGCCACCCTGGCGCGACGCCAGCTGGCGATACCCATGGCCTTGGTTGAAATTCCGCCAGAGCTGATCCAACAGGGGGTTAACGAGATTAATCGCACCCGTGAAGAGGTGGCCAAAATTAACAGCACTGCTGAGCGCGATTTGCCCTGGCACAAATTTGCGGCGCCCTTTGATGCAAAGGATACGCGCCCCAAGATTGCCGTGCTGGTCAACGGCCTTGGGCTGCAGCACAATTTGACCCAACAGATGCTGCAATCCCTGCCCGCCGCTGTGACGTTGGGATTTTCCAGCTATGGTCGCCAGCTGAAGGAATGGTTGGGTTTTACCCGCAGCCAACGGCGGGAGGTGGTGTTAAGCCTACCCCTGCAAAGCTCCGCCCAACCCAATCCACGCGAATCGAAGCTGTTGGAGGATGCGGGCCCCTTTGCCCTGAGTGCCGACCTAACGGCAATGCAGAATATCGGGCGGCTTGACTGGCTGCTGGAACGGGGTGAGGGGGCTGTCGGGCTTATGCCCAATGCGAATGAGGCCTTTTGGCAGGCTAGCGAGGCGGCCACAACTCTTCTAACCAGCCTGCGTGAGCGGGGCTATCTGTTGGCCACGCCCACGGCCTCAGTAGTGCAAAGCAGCTTAGTGGCAGGGGTGCCCACCGCCACATTGACCATTGCCCTGGATCATCCCGTTGATGAGGCTACGTTGAACAGCCAGCTGCAGCGCGTTGAATCCACCGCCAAGGCGGAGGGGGCGGCCGCCATCAGCTTACCCGCCTACCCCGCCCTGCTGGCACCGCTTAATGCCTGGATCGCCAAACTTGGTGAGCGCGGCTTCGCCCTGGTTCCCCTTAGCGCAATAACAGAGCAACGCACCGCCAACAATCCGCCCGCAGCAGCAGCAGTAGCGCCGCCATCACCCTCTTCTACACCTGCACCCTCTCCTACACCTGCACCATCCCCTGCCCCTACTACAGCAGCTGAGGAACAGGCGGCGCCCCCCCAAACCAATGCCGTCAAGCCGCCTGCCCCAGGTTCCGACAAGTCCAAACACCAAAAATCAAAACACTAAAAGTCCAAACACGAACCGCCCTGGCTGATCAAACCCAAATGACCAATCCACAATTCCCTACGCTGGCCAACCCTGATGACCAGGCGATTGCCAAAGCCGAACGGCTGATTGATGGCCACCTCTACCGTCTGGGGGTTGGCATAGCCCTTCGCAACCACCTTGGGCAGGTCTTTGTTGGCCAACGCAACGATAACGATCAGCCGAGTACGGCTTGGCAAATGCCGCAGGGTGGGCTAGATGATGGCGAAAGCCCGCTGCAAGCCCTGTGGCGTGAGCTGAAGGAGGAGGTGGGGATTGATGCCCGCCATGCACGATTGGTGGCGATGCATCCCGAATGGCTGCATTACGACTTAACACCCGATCTGATTGGACGATTGTGGAACAGCCGCTATCAGGGGCAATGCCAGCGTTGGTTTGCCCTAGATTTCATCGGCGAACCGCATGAGATCGCTATTCACGACAGCACGACCGCCCCCGCCGAATTTCAGGCCTGGCGTTGGCAAAACATTGATACGCTGCCCGACATTATCGTGGCGTTTAAGCGCGATTTGTATGGCCAGCTGCGCGATTGGCTAGCGGGGCTATAGCCGCCTTATCCTGCGCCAGTAATGCGGGCAGCAGGCCAGCGTTATAGATAAGCCCTGTGTACAGCTGAATCAGGGTGGCACCCGCATCAAATTTGGTGGCGGCATCGGCGGCGCTGCTGATGCCCCCCACCCCAATAATCGGTAACTTTGCCCCAGCCATACGGCGGGCAGCGGCCAGTATTTGCGTCGATAACGGCATCAGCGGTGCACCGCTCAGCCCCCCCTGTTGCGCCAGGGTTGCGGGCACCGCATGCAGCCCCTCTGGACGACTGATGGTGGTATTCCCAACAATCAACCCATCGATATTCAGCTCCAACGACAGCTCAACCAATTCGGCCAACTCGGGCAACGTTAGGTCGGGGGCAATTTTCAGCAGCAGCGGGGGCTTGCTAGCCGCCTGAGCCCGCGCCGCCAGCACGCTGGCCAACAGCGGTTGCAGGGCGGCTTTCGCCTGCCAAGCGCGCAGACCAGGGGTATTGGGGGAGGATATATTGATCACCAAATAATCGGCTAGGCCTGCAAACAATTTTACCCCGTCGGCATAGTCGCGCAGCGCCCGTTCCCCCTCACTGTCTTTATTCTTGCCCAAATTAACCCCAACAATGCCACCAAAACCCCGCTTGGCCGCCGCATCGCGCCAATTGGCCAGACGGCGATACACGACATCATGCCCCTGGCTGTTAAAGCCGTAACGGTTGATTAGGCCGTGATCCTTGGGCAGGCGAAACACCCGTGGCTTTGGGTTGCCAGGTTGCGGCCGTGGGGTAACGGAACCAATTTCCACAAAGCCAAAACCCAGGGCGAATAGGCCTGTTAGGGCTTCGGCATTCTTACTGAACCCCGCGGCCAACCCCACCCGATTGGGAAAGGATAATCCCAGGCAATCAAAACGGGCATTTTTTTCTGGTTGATTTATCGGCAGCATCGACCAGGGCACCATCCCGATAAGCTTTAGCGACAGGTGATGCGCGGCCTCAGGCGGCAATTGCCGCAACAGCGGCAGCACAAAGGCATAAGCACGCCCTGGATTGCCCGCTTTTGTAATTTTATTCCAAATTTTTTCCATAAGCTACTTTTACACCGGTAAATAGATAATTTTATTTTAATTTTATTGGAAAACAAAAAATATAAAAATGACTTTACAAAATGGTGCTTGCGATACCACCTGCGACGTGCGATAGATATCTCTCTTGTGTGCCCCAACCCCTATTACTGTCAAGGATTTATGACAATGAGCGACACCAAAAAAATCTTATCGATGATCAAAGAGCATGGCGTGCAATACGTCAGCTTTCGTTTCGTCAACCCCGCCGGCAAATGGCAGCATACCGATCAGGCGGTCTGCACGATTGATGAAGCCCTGCTGAATGAAGGCATTATGTTTGACGGATCCTCTATCGCAGGATGGAAAGGCATTGAAGAATCCGACATGCTGCTGAAGCCTGATTTGGCCAGCGCGGTGATTGATCCATTCAGCGCGGATCACACCATCCTGGTGCTGTTCTGCGATGTGCTGGAACCCTCTACAGGCAAGCCCTATAACCGCGACCCACGCGGCATTGCCCGCCGTGCCGAAGCCTATCTAAAAGAAAGTGGCATTGGCGACACCGCCTATTTTGGGCCAGAGGCTGAATTTTTTGTCTTCCGCGATGTGCGCTACAAAAATTCTGCTACCACCAGCTTTTATAGCGTCCGCAGCGATGAAGGCCTTTTTGATGCCGAATTTGAGGGCGACAAATTGTTCCCAGAGGGGGTCAGCGGCTTTCGTATCCCCAATAAGGGGGGTTATTTCCCCGTAGCCCCCATGGATCAGGGGTCAGATCTGCGTGCGGAAATGCTGTCAACCTTGGCCGATATGGGCGTGGAAGTCGAAAAGCATCACCATGAGGTGGCGATTGCCCAGCATGAATTGGGCGTCAAATTTGGCACCCTGCTGAACATGGCTGATACGATGGTCAAATACAAATATGTTGTCCAAATGGTTGCGCATCAATATGGCCTGTCCGCCACCTTTATGCCCAAACCTGTGGTTGGCGATAACGGTTCGGGCATGCACTGCCACCAATCCATCTGGAAGGGTGGTAAGCCCCTGTTCGCGGGGGATGAATATGCGGGTCTTTCCGAAAATGCCCTGTACTACATCGGCGGCATTATCAAACATGCCCGCGCCCTGAACGCCTTTACCAACCCCAGCACCAACAGCTACAAACGCCTGATTCCAGGCTTTGAAGCCCCTGTGTTGTTGGCCTATAGCAGCCGCAACCGTTCGGCCAGCATTCGCATTCCGTTCGTGAATTCGCCCAATGGCAAGCGGATTGAGGTGCGATTCCCCGACCCCACCGCCAACCCCTATCTGGCCTTTTCGGCCATGTTGATGGCGGGATTGGATGGGATCAAAAACAAAATTCATCCGGGCGCGGCCATAGACAAAAACTTGTACGATCTGCCTGCTGAAGATCTAAAAAAGATGCCGGCCGTCTGTGGCAGCCTGCGTGAAGCCCTGGAGGCGTTGGATCAGGATCGTGCATTCCTGACCGCTGGCGGCGTGTTCGACAATGACATGATCGATGCCTTTATTGAGCTGAAAATGCAGGAAGTTTACCGTCTGGAGCATACCACCCACCCGGTCGAGTTTGAGCAATATTTTACCGCCTAATTGATGGGCTTATACCTAGGCCGCTTGGCTTCGCCTAAAAATCATGCAACCCCCAGGTTATATGATTCAAAATGGTGATTCCAAGCGGCCATTTTTGCAAAGCTCTATTGGCTTTTAAGTTTTTAAGCTTTCATCCCCTCAGCCAACTTATCAATAAAGGCTTCGGTGTTAAGATACGGTTGCTCTGATCCGACCAGCAAGGCAAGATCCTTGGTCATAAAACCCGCCTCAACAGTATTGATGCAAACCTGCTCCAGCTTTTCGGCAAAGCTGGCCAGCTCAGGGGTCTGATCAAACTGCGCCCGATACCACAGGCCGCGCGTCCAGGCAAAAATGCTAGCAATCGGGTTGGTTGAGGTTGGCTTACCCTGCTGAAACATGCGATAGTGTCGGGTAACCGTTCCGTGCGCCGCCTCAGTTTCCACCGTTTTTCCATCGGCGGTCAGCAGGATAGAGGTCATCAGACCCAACGATCCAAACCCCTGCGCCACCACATCGCTTTGCACATCACCATCATAGTTTTTGCATGCCCAGACAAAGCCACCCTCCCACTTCAGGGCGCTGGCCACCATATCGTCGATTAGGCGGTGTTCATAGGTTAATCCCACCAGCTCAAATTCTTCTTTGAACTCTTCCTGGAAAACTTTTTCAAAAATATCTTTAAAATCACCGTCATAGGTTTTCAGAATGGTATTTTTGGTGGAAAGGTAAACGGGCTTTTTACCGCTTAGGGCAAAGTTAAACACGGCGCGGGCAAAGCCAGTAATCGATTCATCCAAATTGTACATCGCCATACCGACGCCCCGCCCTGGAAAATCAAAGACTAAGTCGGTGTGAACCGTACCGCCGTCGGCTGGTTCAAAAACCAACTTCATTTTGCCGGGGCCAGGAATCCGAAACTCCGTCGCGCGGTACTGATCACCAAAAGCATGACGGGCGATAACAATCGGCTTAGTCCAGCTTGAAACTAAACGCGGAATGTTTCGGCAGATAATGGGCTCGCGAAAAACGGTTCCCCCCAGGATGTTGCGAATGGTACCGTTGGGCGATTTCCACATTTGCTTCAGGTCAAATTCCTTAACCCGCGCCTCATCCGGAGTGATGGTTGCACACTTAATGCCAACTCCATATTGTTTGGTCGCTTCGGCAGACTCCACCGTCACCCGATCATCGGTGGCATCACGGTTTTCGATGCTCAAATCATAATAGCGCAAATCAATGTCCAGAAAGGGCAGGATCAATTTCTCTTTAATCATCGCCCAGATAATGCGGGTCATTTCGTCCCCATCAATCTCAACAACGGGCGAAAGAACCTTAATTTTTTTAAATTCTTGTGGCATGTGACCTTCTCATAGGCTTAGCAGGTTGGCTGGCAGATTGTTAGTCTTATACAATCGAATATGTCTGTTAAGGAAGAATTAAGAAAGAAAGTTAGCTGATGATGGCGGCCATGGATTCACTAAGACCAAATTTGGCATTGTCCAGAATGGCGCCATTCAAAACCGCTTTATCCAACAATGTATCGCTAAGGTTTGCATCACTAAGGTCTGCACCCGACAAATTGGTGCGCGCCAAATTGGTATTGCGAAGATCGGCATTTCTTAAATTGGTATGACTAAGGTCAGCGCCGCTTAAATCCGCATGCTGCAAATTGGCGTTGGAAAGGTTGGTTGCCCGATGGGCATTGCTGGCTAGGCGCGCCCCCTTAAGATTTGCCCCCTTAAGATTCGCGCCCGATAAATTGCTGCCCTCCAGCATCGCATCCTCCAGCACGGCATCACACAAAACAGCTCCGCGCAGATCGGCAATGGTTAAGACGGCTTTAACCAAACTGGCAGATTGCAATTGGCAATTGGCCAGCTTTGCACCTGTTAAATTCAATGAATCCAATCTAAGTGCCTGAAGGTTTTGGTTAGAAAGATCAGCACGCTTGCCATGCACACCCCCCGACTGAACCCATTGCTCATGCTGCCTAATACAATCTTGCAAATTCACGCTTAGGCTACGAAGAATTTTTTCTGAAATATCGACATCCGATTCTTCGACAGCCAATTGTTTACCCACTACAGGCAATCTTGCATA
The DNA here is from genome assembly GCA_044375625.1 of Alphaproteobacteria bacterium. Classification (GTDB taxonomy): domain Bacteria; phylum Pseudomonadota; class Alphaproteobacteria; order CAISOG01; family CAISOG01; genus CAISOG01. Next base: position 62,738 of record JBILMH010000001.1, on the reverse strand, counting down.
AGCGCCAAAAAGATCCATCGCTTGTAGCTGTTCATCGGATATCAGCACGCCTGTAAGGTCGGCGTTACGCAGAATCGTATTATGAATGCGGGCTTGAGCCAATTTGACGTTACGCAAACAGGCACCCGTAAGGTCAGCATTGCTAAGGTCTGCACCGGTTAAATCAGCACCAGTTAAATTGATACGCTGCAACGATGCGCCGTTAAAATCGGCGTAACAAAGCAAAGCATCAACCATCAGGGCATCATCCAGCTTTGCCCGCTGCAAATTCGCAACGGGTTCAGAAATTTTGTTCGATGCTGAGGGTTTCTCCTTCGCTGCCTGTTTTTTAGAAAAATGGGTTAAAAAAGCTCCTGGACGCAAATCTATCCGCGTTAGATCCGCCCGGCGAAGATCCGCCTTATACAACACGGCGCCACGCAGATTGGTATCAACCAATTTTGCCTGCCTAAGATCACAGCCTGTTAGATTCGATGCAAACAAATCGGCCTGGCTAAGGTTGGTTTCCACCAACAGCGCGCTGGTCAGGTTGGCGCCATCCATCTTAGCCTGACTAAGGTTGATGGAACTTAGCCCCAAACCACTTAGATCCATCAACGACAGATTGGCTCTGGATCCTGCCCGCCCTGCAAGCCAACTGTTATGGCTAAGAATCTGTGCTATCAGTTCTTTTGACGACACCGAATGTTTTGAACCAGCCATCGATTTCCCCAGCAACAATCAACGATTCATTGTAGGGTCTATAGGGTTAATAAATCTTTATCAGCTTATAAGCCGGCTCATTTGTTTGTTCTTATAGATTCACTCTACCAAAAAAGCGGCATTAACGGTCACATCAATGGTTTGGCGCCCCGCCTCAACCGTTGGCGATGCTACCGCATCACTTCCAGCAACCATAGCGCGCATTCTTGGCTGTGGAAAAGGGGGAGGCGGCACTGCGTAACCGCCTGATGCATCCAACCGTTGCAACGCGCCCAGCTTAACCCCAATACCCGCCGCCAGTTTGCTGGCTTTTTCCCGCGCATCCACCGCCGCATCCGCCAAGCAGGATCGTTCGGCCTCTTTAGCTTTTGCGGTGGAAAGAAACAACTGCAGCTGACTAACTTCAGGGATGTTGTTCTTAGCCCCCATCTCAATAATATCGCCCAAACGTGACAAGTCAGACGTTACAACGGACAAGCCGAAACGCGCCTGATAACCGCGCTTAATGCGCTGGCCACCTTGATAATCCGATTGTTCTTGCACCACATATTCACTGGTCGTTAGCTCTCCATCGGGCAGCTTCATGCCGATGATATCGGTGCGCAATTTTTCATACTGATCCTTTGCCTTAGTGCTGGCCGTTTTTAAATCTTTATCATCCACCACCGCGGTCAGTTGCAGGCGGCCGCGGTCAGGAACCACCACCTTACTGCAGGTGCCGGTGGTGTTAATCGTTCGCGGTTCATGACCATGTTCATCCGCCATAGCGGAAGCAACGGGCAGAAAAACCGCTAAAACCAGGGCAAAAACAAAAGAGGATTGGCGCATGAATTTTCTCCGTTAGTAAGCATCAGGCTATGTAGCGAGCGTAATCCTGTAATCCCATAAAAGGCAACGATAAAACGACGGCCAAATCATGCTTGCATGCTGTTGGTAATGGCGGCACAATCCGCTGCATGATGAACGCCCTTCCCCACGACCATAGTAATCCCCCCTTACAGCCGCAGACGGGGGGCGCGTCGCCAAGCCACCTGGTCGGTCTGAACACCCCTCAACGGCAAGCTGTGGAGGCTGTCGATGGCCCCGTGCTGGTGCTGGCAGGCGCGGGAACGGGCAAGACCAAGGTGTTGACCAGCCGCATTGCCCACATCCTGCTGTCACGGCGGGCGTTCGCCAATCAGGTGTTGGCGGTGACCTTTACCAATAAGGCGGCGCGGGAAATGCGCGAACGGATGACCCACTTGGTGGGGTCGGTGGCCGAAAGCCTTTGGCTGGGCACCTTTCACAGCCTGTGCGTGCGGATTTTGCGCAAACATGCTGAGGCCGTCGGGCTGACCCCCAGCTTTACGATTTTGGATGCCGATGACCAGTTGCGCCTGATCAAAAAATTGCTGCCCGCCTATGGGCTGGACGAAAAGCGTTATCCACCGCGGATGATTGCCGCCACCATTCAACGATGGAAAGATCGTGGCCTGTTGCCCAATCAGCTAAGCAGTACCGATTTGGGCAGCGCGGTGTATCAACGTATTCGGGATCTGTACACGGAATATCAAGCCCGCCTGCAAAGCCTGAACGCCTGCGACTTTGGCGACCTAATCTTATTATGCCTGCATCTGTTCAAAACCCAGCCTGAGGTGTTGGCATCTTACCAAGAACAATTTCGCTATATTTTGGTGGATGAGTATCAGGACACCAACGTTTCCCAATATCTGTGGCTGCGGTTGTTGGCACAAAATCACCGCAACCTGTGCTGTGTTGGCGATGATGACCAGTCGATCTACAGCTGGCGCGGAGCGGAGGTGGGCAACATCCTGCGCTTTGAGGAGGATTTTCCTGGCGCCACCGTCATTCGGTTAGAGCAAAACTATCGCTCCACCCCCGAAATTCTAAAAGCCGCCACCAGCCTGATTGCCAACAACGAAGGCCGCCTGGGCAAAACCCTGTGGACGGAGGCTGCCACCGGCACGCCGATCGCGGTTTGGCATTTGTGGGATGATGAGGAGGAGGCGCGGAGTATCAGCGACCAAATCGAAATGCTGCGCCGTGAGGGGCAGATGTTAGGCGATACCGCCATCCTGGTACGGGCAGGCTTTCAGACCCGCAGTTTTGAGGAACGCTTTCTCAGCATCGGCCTGCCCTATCGCGTGATTGGCGGCCCCCGATTCTATGAACGGGCGGAGGTGCGAGACGCCCTAGCCTATCTGCGGCTGGTGGTACAACCATCCGATGACATGGCCTTTGAGCGCATCATTAACCAGCCTAAGCGCGGGTTGGGGGAGGCGTCGCTGCAACTGCTAAACCAAAGTGCCCGCATGATGGATATGCCGCTGCTGGCCGCCGCAACAAAGCTGATGGATACCGATGAGCTTCGCCCCGCCGCCCGTAAGGCTTTGGGAGATTTTGTGCGCGATATCGCCCGTTGGCGCAGCCTGCTGACCACCATGCCGCCCGCTGAGCTGACGGGGCTAATCCTGGATGAATCGGGCTACACCGCCATGTGGAAGGCCGATCCCGCCCCCGACGCGGCAGGTCGATTGGAAAACCTGAAAGAACTGCTGCGCGCGATTGAGGCCTTTGACAGTATCGCGGGCTTTTTGGAGCATATTGCCCTGGTCATGGATGCCGCCAGTGAAAATGCTGAGGATATGGTGACCATCATGACCCTGCACGCCGCCAAGGGGTTGGAATACAACACCGTCTTTCTGCCCGGGTGGGAGGAGGGGTTGTTCCCCCACCAAAAAGCCCTGGACGAAACCGGGCCGGCGGGGTTGGAGGAGGAGCGGCGCTTAGCCTATGTCGGCATTACCCGCGCCAAAAAATCCCTGACCATCTGTCACGCCGCCAACCGCCGCGTGCATGGCCAGTGGCAACAAAATGCACCCTCACGCTTTTTGGATGAGCTACCCCCACAGCTGTTAGAACGGCGTCAAAGCTTTAATAGTGGCCAAGGCGGGCAGGCAGGCCAGCTTAGCGGCTATCGGGGCAGCGGCGGATCAGGTGGATGGGGACGTTCATCCTATGGTGGCGGAGGCGGTGGCGGCAATAGCGGCGGCGGTTGGGGTCGGGGTGGCAGCACTGGTAGAAGTGGTGCGGGTGCGGCTGGCAAACCCAGCGCTGAACCGCAATCCTATGCCCGCCAATTGCTGATCCAAAACCGCGACAACACTTACACACCCCCGCAACCACCCCCCATGCGGCGGGTAGCTAGCGCAAACGCTGTCTCTGGAACCATTTCGGGCACCATTTCGGGCAGTGTGAACGGCATCGGGATCGGCAGCCGTGTTCGCCACAAGATGTTTGGCGATGGCACGATAACGGCGGTCGATGGCACCAAGCTTGAGGTGCGTTTTGACCGCATCGGCCACAAAAAAGTCATGGCCAGCTTTGTGACCACAATTTAGAGCATTGTCGCTATAGCCAAAAAGCAGATAGCCATAGAAAAAAAAAGGGACTGCAACACCTGCTTAACGGCAAGTGCTACAGCCCCCTCTTTTTAGCAAAATCGTTCAGACCGAAGTCTAAACCGAAAGCTTAGGCTACTTTTTTGGCTTTTTTGACGCTGTTTTTGTTGGCAGCTTTTTTGCCCAGACCGATTTGGCGGGCAAATTCGGCGCGACGTTGGGCGTAGTTTGGCGCCACCATTGGATAGTCCGAAGGCAGACCCCATTTCGCACGGTATTGGTCAGGCGTCATGTTGTAGGTGGTGCGCAGGTGACGCTTCAGCATTTTCAGCTTTTTGCCATCTTCCAGGCAGATGATGTAGTCATCGGTAATCGACTTCTTGATGCTGGTGAATGGCTTTTGCGCTTCGGCTTTTTCCACCACAACACCTTGTTGGAACTGATCCAGGGTGCTATACACGCTACGCAGCAGTTCAGGAATTTGGTCTACGTTAACTGTATTACGGCTAAGGTAGGCGGTAGTAATATCGGTCGTCATTTCCAACAGTTGTGCGTTGGTCAGATCGGCGTTGTTTATTTCAGACATTTTTAATCCTTGGTTAATGTGTTCAACAAGGGCAGACTTACAACAAACAAAGTAGCGTGTAAAGGGATTATCCGCTTTTTTCTTTCTTTTCTTAAATAAGGCTTCAAAATGAAAATTGCTATCGGATCGGATCATCGTGGTTTTGCATTAAAACAATTTTTGATGCAGCAATCCTATGCCCCAACTTTAAGCTTTATTGATGTGGGATGCAGCGGTTCTGACAGCGTTGACTATAATGACTATGCGACTGCTGTGGCACGTTCCATCAAAAACGGTTCAGCCGATTACGGCGTGCTTATTTGCAATTCGGGGGTGGGCATTACCATGGCTGCCAACCGCTATCCCTGGGTGCGTGCCGCCCTGTGCCACAACAAAGAGTTGGTGCAACAAACCCGCCAACATAACGACGCCAACGTGCTGGCCATGGGAACGGCGGTGGTGACCCCTGCCCAGGCTGCCGAAATGTTGCAAATTTTCGTGACCACCCCGTTTGAGGGGGGACGTCATCAAGGACGGGTTGACAAATTGACCAATCCTGATGACCTTGGCAAGTAATGCAATGCCACAAACAATCGCTAAGGAGCCATCGATCATGACCATCTCAACCGCCACCGCCGCCCATCTTGATGAACAGGGTCTGCACAATTTTTTTCATGAGTCGGTTCGCACCCGCGATCCCGCGGTTTATGACGCGCTAATCGGCGAACTGCACCGCCAGCAGCAGCAAATTGAGCTGATTGCCTCAGAGAACATTGTGTCCCAGGCGGTATTGGAAGCCCAGGGGTCGGTGAACACCAACAAATACGCTGAGGGCTATTCGGGGCGACGCTACTACGGCGGCTGCGAATGGGTCGATGTGGTTGAGGATTTGGCGATTGAGCGCGCCAAGAAACTGTTTGGTTGCAGCTTTGCCAATGTCCAACCCCACTCTGGCGCCCAAGCCAACCAGGCGGTATTCCTTGCCCTGCTGCAACCAGGCGACACCGTGATGGGGATGTCGCTGGCGCATGGTGGTCACCTGACCCACGGCTACAGCGTCAATTTGTCTGGCCTGTGGTTTAAGGGCGTGCCCTATGGCGTGCGCCAAGATGATCAGCTGATTGATTATGAGGAGGTGGCGCGGCTGGCCGACCAACACAAACCTAAGTTGATTATCGCGGGCGGTTCCGCCTATTCCCGCACCATCGACTTTGCCAAGTTTCGGGCGATTGCCGACAGCGTCGGTGCCTACCTAATGGTCGATATGGCGCATTTTTCTGGCCTGGTGGCGGGTGGCGCTTTCCCCAGCCCCCTGCCCCACGCCCATGTTGTCACCACCACCACCCACAAAACCCTGCGTGGCCCACGGGGCGGCATGATCCTGAGCAATGATGAGGATCTTGGTAAGGCGATTAACCGCGCGGTCTTTCCAGGGCTACAGGGTGGCCCCCTGATGCATGTGATTGCGGGCAAGGCTGTGGCCTTTGGCGAAGCGCTGCAACCAGGTTTTGCAACCTATGCCCACAATGTGGTGGAAAACTGCCGCCTGCTGGCCAAAACCCTGGTGGATCGCGGCGCGGCCATTACCACGGGCGGCACCGATAGCCACCTGATTACCGTTGATCTGCGTCCCAAGAAAATTACTGGTAAGCAGGCTGAGGCGGCCTTGGATCACGCGGGCATCACCTGCAACAAAAACGCCATCCCCTTTGACCCCGAAAAGCCAGCCATTACTTCTGGCATAAGGTTGGGCACGCCCGCCTGCACCACCCGCGGCTTTGGGTTGGAGGAGTGGCGGAGTGTCGGCAACCTGATTGGCGATGTTTTTGATGGCGTTAAAGCCGATGGCAGCCTGGATGAGGTGGTGTTGCAGCGCGTGAAGCAACAGGTGCGGCAACTGACCAACGCCTATCCCATCTACAGCCGTTTGGTGGGATAGTCGATTGCGTTGCCCATTTTGTGGATCGAACGACAGCCAGGTTAAGGATTCGCGGCCATCCGATGACGGCAGTGCGATTCGGCGCCGCCGTTTTTGCGCCAACTGCGCCGCCCGCTTTACCACCTTTGAACGGGTGGAGCTGCGCGAATTTCAGGTCATGAAACGCAGCGGGCGGGTGGAGCCGTTTGAGCGCGATAAGCTGTTGCGATCCATGACGGTCGCCCTGCGCAAACGGCCGTTTGAGCTGCCCCGCCTGGATCAAATGGTCAACGGCATCGTCCGCCAGCTGGAAAGCCTGGGCGAACCCATTATTGCCAGCGATATGATTGGAGAAAAGGTCATGGACTGCCTGAAAACCTTAGACAAGGTGGCCTATGTTCGCTACGCCAGTGTTTATAAGGATTTTAACGAAGCCCACGACTTTGAATCCTTTATTGACGAACTGCGGGCGGATCCGGTCAGCGAGATGGAGGAGGAGTAGGAATGTTTGCAGGGATTATTCAGGCGGTTGGCACCATCGACCGCTTAACCTGGGAATCGGATAGCAGCCTGCGGCTAAGCATCGCCACCCCGCACGCGGCGGCGTGGGCAAAACTGGGCGCGTCGATCGCCTGCAACGGTATATGCCTGACCGTGGTGGCGGGCGATGCAGGGCATTTTGAGGTGCAGTTGTCGCCCGAAACGCTGGCATGCACGACGGCGGCCAGCTGGCAAGTGGGCAGCCGCCTGAACCTGGAACCCTCCCTCAAACTGGGGGACACCATCGATGGCCATTTTGTCTTTGGCCATGTTGATGGCCTGGCCACCATTACCGAAATTACCGCCCAGGCTGATTATTGGCAGATAGCGCTGCGCGTGCCGCCCGAACTGCTGCCCTTTTTTGCCGCGAAGGGGTCGGTGGCGCTCAACGGCACCTCGCTGACCATCAACAGCTTGTTGCCCGATGGTTTTCAAATCATGCTGATTCCGCACAGCTGGCACCACACCACCTTTTCCGATTTGCGGGTGGGGGATCAAGTCAATCTGGAGGTTGATATGCTGGCCCGCTACGTCGCCCGCCAGCTGGCTGTAGGCAGCACGCATTTGGAGAAAAAATTATGACCGTCCGTGTCCTGCAGGCGCGTGATGAAACCGCCATTGAGTCTTTTCTGTCTGGCTATACTGCCACTTGCATGTATATACGATCCAACCTACGGGAGGCAGGTCTAACCTACAACGGACAGCCCTATGAGGGAGAGTATTGGGGATCGTTTGATGCGGCAGGATCCCTCAACGGCGTTCTGGCTCACTATTGGAACAACAACATTATGATGCAGGCCAGCAATCCCGAGGTGTTAAGCAATCTGTTGCAAGATTTCAAAGCAATGGTTAGCCGCCCGATTGCTGGCGTCCTAGGGGTCAATCACCAAGCAGATCAGGTCATTAAGGAGTTGGGGCTATCCGACGCGCCATCTGCCCTAAATACGAATGAGTTTTTGTACTCAATTAATTTAAAAGAATTGGTGTTACCCACTTATCAAGTCGATAAAAAATATCGCATGACTAGTGTCAAAGACATTGATCGCCACCTTCTATTTCAATGGCGCAAAGCCTACGAAATAGAAGCTTTAGCCGCAATAGATAATCAGAATCTAGATACATTAGTAGAAAGCTTTGTAAAAAAAGTTTTAAAAAGCAAAGACTATTGGGTGCTTTTCATTGACGATAACCCCGTGTGTTTGAGTGGTTTTAGTGTTGTCCTGCCAGATATTGTGCAAATTGGGGGTGTATGGACACCGCCAGAGCATCGCTGCAAGGGCTATGCCCGAACCCTACTGGCCTTAACCCTGGTACAGGCACGGGAGAGGGGTGTAGAAAAAGCCATCCTCTTCACCGATTCCGCTGCCGCCGCCAAAGCCTATGAGGCCGTGGGATTCCAACATATTGGCCATTATCGCTTAGCCATTTTAAAACAGCCTGTTACACTGAACTCTGTAAATCCAACATTAAAATCGCCCTAGAAAATACCCATGCCCCATACTTTTTCCCCGATTCCTGAATTGCTGGCTGAGCTGGCGGCGGGACGCATGATCATCCTGGTCGATGGGCAGGTGGTCGATGGTGAGCTGCGGGAGGATGAGGGAGATTTTGTGATGGCCGCCCAGCATATTACCCCTGAGGCGATTACCATGATGACCCGCTACGCCAGTGGCATCATCACCGTGCCGATGACCGCCGCCCGCCTGCACCATCTGCAGTTGGAGTTAATGGTGCCCGACAACCGCGAAAGCTTTCAAACCGCCTTTACCATCACTGTTGATGCCCGCGATGGGATTAGTACGGGCAGCAGTGCCGGTGACCGCGCCCGCACCATCCAACTGCTGGCGGATCCCGCCACCGACCCCCATGCCCTGGTCCGACCTGGCCATGTTAACCCGTTGCAGGCGCGCACGGGGGGGGTGCTGGTACGGGCGGGGCATACGGAGGCCTCTGTCGATTTGGTACGCCTGGCGGGGTTGCACCCCTGCGCAGTGATTTGCGAGATTATGAACGATGCGGGGCAGATGGCCGACCTGCCCGACCTTACCCAATTGGCTGGCCAGCTGAACCTGAAAATGGGGCGCATTGCCGACCTGATTGCCTATCGCCTGTCGCACGAAAGCTTGGTTGAGCAGGTGGCGGAACAGCCCTTTCAATCGCATTTTGCTGGCGATTTCCGCCTGATGACCTTTCGCGCCCTGACCGATCAGCAACAGCATTTGGTGCTGGTTAAGGGCGACCTGACCGCCACCTCAGATGACGATGCGGTGTTGGTACGGATGCACAGCCTGAACCTGCTGAACGACCTGTTGGGGGATCAGCATGGTCGCCCGGATGAGCTGCGCCGTGCGATGATGCGGATTGCGGACAAGGGGCGCGGCGTGCTGGTACTGCTGCATGGGGCGGGCGATTTGTTGCAGGGGGTGGCATCGCTGGACGATCTGCAGGCAACGGGCACTGCCAAACCGGTGCTGCGCCGCTATGGCATTGGGGCACAAATCTTAAAAAAATTGGGGCTGCATCACATCGCCCTCCTCTCTAACCAGCCGAAAACCATTGTCGGATTGGATGGCTTTGGGCTAAGCGTTAAAAGCTTTGAAAGTTTTTAACGTTAGTTCGTGAATTAAGGACAGTACCCCCATGACCGATCAACCCGTCGCCGATTCTGGCCAACCGTTAACCGACACCGCTAAGCCGAATCAGCGGTTACGGCGGGCTGCCCGTGTGGCCGCCGTGCAAGCCTTGTACGAAATGGCGCTGACCGGGCATCAGCAGTCCGACGCGCTGACCTATCGGCGGGAATCGCGGCAAACCCTGGACAATGCTCTGCTAGAGGAATTGGTGCAGCATAGCAGCAGCCATAGCGATGCGTGGGATCAAACCCTGATTCCCCATCTAAGCGCGAATTGGACTTGGGATCGCCTGCCCCTGCTGCTGCGGGTCATTTTGCGAACGGCTTTGTGCGAAATGACGCTGGCCACCACCCCGCCACGGGTGGTCATTAACGAATATGTAAACCTTACTAAGCAATTCTTTGAAGTGGATGAACCAAAATTTGTGAACGCCGTATTGGATCGTTGCTACAAACAACAGGTTGCGAACGGGGTGTTGCCAGAATAATTCAGCCTTAGGAATTAACCTAACGATGCAGGCACCGCGATGAAAAAAAAGGCTTTTGTTGCTGGTGCTATCCTGGTTCTGCTGGGCATAGGCGGCTTTGTCGTTTTTCAAAAAATGACACCGCCAGCCTCTGCGCCTGAGCCAGCTCCTGAACCGATAGAGCTGCCCCCCGCCGAAAAGGTCGCCGCCGTAAAGCTGCCCACCTTTTTTAAAATGGATGCCTTTAAGCTGCCCGTCTTGCGCGATGGACAGGTCAAAGATTTCCTGTTTGTGTCGGCAACGTTAGAGCTAACTGATGAAAAAGACATCGAAAAATTTGCCAGCAATAAGGAACGGTTGCGCAACGATGTGTTGGATGGCCTGCGCCAGGCGGCATCCCTGCCTGAACGATTCAATCAACTTTCTGAACCCGCCATCAAACAAAGAATTCAGGAGGTGGCCAACAAAAGCCTTGGGGAACCTTTGGTTGCGCAAGTTCTAATCAAAAATTTGATTATCCAGCCGATCAACTACGCCGCCCACCCCACGAAAAATCAATTTCAATTTGGCGAGTCTGGCGGGGATATGGGGTCAGGCAAGGTGGCACCCAGCCCCTAATCCCCCCCACCATTTTTTCATGATTTTATCGTGATGAACGGCTAAGTGGATCCGTCATGATGAATCAGGCTTAGGATATCTCTTGCCCCATGGATAATCCGTTCGATCGAAACCGCATCGTCCAAAACCTGGTACAGCACCACATAGTTTTTGTAGGGCATGACCCGCGCCCGATCCCCCAATTCAGGAAAACGGGGCTGCGCGTTCGGAAAACGCCCGATGTTCAGACATTGCTGACGCAACTTCTGCAAAAACGCTACGGCACGGGCGGGGGTATCCTGTGCGATGAAATCGGCAATCGCCTCTAAATCATCAGCCGCCCTGTGTGAAAAAACAACGGGAAGCATCAATCGCTGACCGCGATCATCGCCGCATATTTGGCCTCTAACCGATCAAACACCGCCTCAGCCGTGTTGCCCCGACTACTGTTAATGCCTTCCTGAAAGGCTTTTCGCACCTCATCCAGTTTAATCTGCCGCAACTGCTCCCGCTCCTGCAGCAGGCGCAACCCCTGACGAACCACCTCACTTTTGGAATTGTAGCGCCCCGCTGCCACCAGATCATCAACAAATAGGCTAAGCTGACTGCCCAGCTCATAACTTCCCGCCATTGCTACCCCCCTCAGCACCATGCACCGTTTTCATATCGATTATTATTGCACAACTGATAACTATTATCAACATTCCAGCTGCTGGCGGCAGCGTTCGGCAATTTGGCGATAGGCTTGGCTGGCGGGATGATCGCGCTGAGTCAGGGTAATGGGCTGCCCCGCCTCACTGGCCAGCATGATGGCGGGATCCAGCGGTAGGGCGCCCAAAAAGGGAATGCCCAAAGCCTGTGCCGTTGCCTGCGCCCCGCCATGGCCAAAAATCGGGGTATGCTGACCACAATGGGAACAGTGAAACAGGCTCATGTTCTCCACCATGCCCAACACCGGCACCTGCGTGCGTTGAAACATCGCCAAGCCCTTACGCGCATCAATCAGCGCCAAATCCTGCGGCGTGGACACAATGATGGCACCGTTCAGCGGCACCCGCTGCACCAACGTCAGGTGGGCATCGCCCGTGCCGGGGGGCATATCCACCACCAACAGATCCAGTTCTGGCCAATCCACATCGCTGAACAGCTGTTGCACCGCCCCCATCACCATGGGGCCACGCCAGATAATCGGCTCCTGCTCCGCCACCAAAAACCCCATGGACATACAGGCCAACCCCGCAAAGGGCACGGTGGGCAGCGGCGGACGGGGGGGCTTACCTGCGCCAGGTTCAGTAGGTTGGGCGGCTAGGCGCGTGTGCGGCTGACCGATTAAACGTGGCAGGCTGGGGCCATAGATATCCGCATCCAACAGCCCTACCCGCCACCCCAATTGCCCAAAGGCAATCGCCAGGTTCAGCGCGGTGGTCGATTTCCCCACCCCGCCCTTACCGCTGGCCACCGCGATAACCCGCGCAATCTGGGGCGGCAGCAGGCTGGTGCGGTTCGGGGGTGGCGTAGCCTTGGTAGGTGCGGGCTTTGGCTTAAGCGTCGGGGCAGCAGCTTCCTGATGCGTGTCTTGATACCTGTCCTGATGAGTGGTCAGCGCCAGTTGAGTTTGATAGGCAGGCCAATGCTGCGCCAAAACCGCCAGCAGCGTCAGCCGCCAATCCTCCAACCGACTGCCCAGCCGTGCAACCTCTGGCGGCGGCACACTGACCAGCAAACGAAGTTGGCCATCCCCAACGGCCAGATGTTCCAGCCGCACGTTGGCGGGCGATGCGGCATCCCCTAAGCCGCTGGCCACCAAAATAGCCGTAACTTGCTCATGAAGCGGGGGGAGTAAATCAACCATTAAAGGGCATTGCCAAGATTAGAGTTGTTATTTTTGCGCATCCCATCATGGGATATTTTGGCCAACAATCCGCGATATAGCCAGTAGGTAGGCTTGTCATAAAACTTGTCAGCCGTCGGTATTGCCTTTATAGTGCCAAAGCAATTTAACGGCAATTGGCCTGTCCACCCTATTGGGTGAAATGGTAGATTGTCACCAACCAAGTCACGCAAAGAAGCTTTGATAATGTGGAAACATATGAACAACCCCTGGGGGACTGGCAATGGTGGCAACCCTTGGGGTACGGGGGGCGGCGGTGGTCGTCGCCCTGAGGAGCCTCCCCGTCGCCCCAGCCCTGGCGGCGGTGGTGGCAGTGGTGGTCCCGACCTGGAAGATCTGTTGCGTCAGCTGCAGCAAAAGTTACGGCCATTTTTTGCTGGTGGTGCAGGCGGTGGTGGTGGCAGCGCGGGCAGCGGCCGGCAGGGGCTGTTGCTAGCTGGCCTTGTGTTCCTGCTGCTGTGGCTCTCCACAGGACTTTATCGGGTTCAGCCGGATCAGCAGGGCGTCGTGCTGCGCTTTGGCGCCTATGTCCGCACCACCCAACCAGGCTTGCGCTTTCACCTGCCCTATCCCATCGAATCGGTGAAGTTGCCCTATGTTACCCGCGAAAACCGCCTAGAAATTGGGTCGCGCCAAACCTCTGAAACGCGGCGCGGCAAGGATACCAATCGCGATGATCGCGGCACCAATATCATGCTGACGGGCGATGAAAATTTGGTGGATATCGATTTCACCGTGCTGTGGCGGATTGGTGATCCAGAAAAATATCTTTTCCGCCTGCAGGATCCTGAAAAAACTATTCAGATGGTGGCGCAAAGCGCAATGCGGGAAATTATCGGCCAGACCGCCATCCAAAAGGCCTTTACGGAGGGGCGCAACCGCATCGAAACCGATGTGCAATCGCTGATGCAACGGCTGTTGGATGAGTATCAAACGGGCATTACCATCAGCCAGGTGCAGTTGCAGGCGGTGGATCCCCCCTCGCAAGTTGTTGATGCCTTTAATGAGGTGCAACGCGCCCGCGCCGATATGGAACGGATGGCCAATGAGGCTGAGGGTTATCGCAACGATATTCTGCCCCGCGCACGGGGGGAGGCGGCCAAATTCCGTCAGGATGCTGCCGCCTATCGCGAACAGGTGATTAACGCCGCTAAGGGGGACGCCGAACGCTATCTATCGGTGTACAACGCCTACAAATCCTCGCGCGAGGTGACGCGGGAACGGATGTATCTGGAAACCATGGAGCAGGTGTTGAAAAACGCCCGCAAGGTGGTGGTGGATCCATCGGCATCCAGTCACGGAGTGGTTCCTTATCTGCCGCTGAACGGCCTGGGCAACGGATCTGGCGGCGCACCGGCCAGCAACCCACCAAAAACTGATGGAGGCCGCTAATGCCTAGGCAACAATTGATCGCTCTGTTTGCAGGCTTTGCCCTGTTGATGCTGGTCAGCAGCAGCCTGTTCACGATTCAGGAGACAGAACAGGCACTTGTCCTGCAATTTGGTGAGGCCAAACGGGTTATCCAAACCCCTGGGCTTAAGGCCAAATTGCCGTGGGAGGAGGTGATGCGCTTTGACAAGCGGTTGTTGGATGTGGAACCGTCTGGCAAGCAAATCACCCTGGCGGACCAAAAGAGGATTGAGGTCGATACCTTTGCCCGCTATGCCATCAAGGATCCGTTGAAATTTTTCCAAACCGTGCGGAATGAGAACAACGCCGATATTCGTCTTAGCAACATTATTGATTCCAGCGTGCGGCGGGTGTTGGGCAATGTCAGCCTGGGCAGCGTGCTGTCAGACGATCGGGTGCGGATTATGGCCGATATTCGCGGTGAGGTGGGTGAGGCCAGTCGCCCCTTTGGCATAGAAATTGTCGATGTGCGGATTCGCCGTGCCGACCTGCCGCAGGAAACCAGCCAGGCTATCTACAACCGCATGATCAGTGAGCGGGATCGTGAAGCCAAAGAATTTCGGGCTAAGGGCGCGCAAATGGGGGCAGAAATTCGCGCCAACGCTGACCGTGAGCGCACCATCCTATTGGCTGAGGCCACCCGCGATGCGCAAAAATTGCGGGGGGAGGGTGATGCGGAGGCGATTAAAAACTATGCCGACGCCCTGAACATCGATCCCGAATTTTACAGCTATTACCGTTCGTTGGAGGCTTATCGCAACAGCCTGGCCAACAGCGATACCAGCCTTATCCTGTCCCCCAACAGCCGATTCTTTAAGTTCATGGATCAAGGTGGCGGCAAGAAATAGGGGGATAGACTGTCATCCTCTGCGAAAGCGGGGGATCCATGCGATGCTAGGGCGCGGAAAGGCGGCAACAGGGCTCTGGATCTCCGCCCCCCTTTTCAAAAAAACACGGAGATGACGGCGGAGAGGCGGAGTGGATGAGTGCGATGCATCCACATCACAATGTCATTCTACCCTTTATGGGTAGAATCTCAAATCCTAACCGCTGTACAAGCGGCACGGACGGTAAGGAGATCCTACTCACAAGGAGTAGGATGACAGCGGCGCGGCGGAAAAGGCGGGGCTAGGATGACAAAACTGAAAAGGCCTTCTCAAGTTATCATCCTCCGCGAAGGCGGGGGATCCATGCGGTGCTAGGGCTTGGAAAAGCGACAACAGGGCTCTGGATCTCCGCCCCCCTTTTCAAAAAACACGGAGATGACGAAGCCCTACTTACCCCCCACCGCTGGGCTTGCGCCCCGCGACTCCCCCGCAAGGGTGGAGTGTTTTTCGTATCATTTTCATAGCATTAGAGCGGCGCGACAACAATCCCCCAGTGCAAGGGTGGAGTGTATTCCCCCTCCCCATGCGGAGAGAGTGTGTTCAGATATTCCCCCTCCCCTGGCGGGAGGAGGTTGGGGGAGGGGGAACAAAAAAAACAAGGGAGGGGAACAAAAGCGGGCAACCGACCTGAAAAAAGCTTTAAGAAGCCGTACCACCCCCTGCCCCACCCCCAACATCGGCGCCAGAGCCAGCGTTTACCCAAACCCGCAGCCATTTCAGGCGGCGGCCGTCGCCATCCAACACCTCAAAGCTTAGATTTTTTTCGGGCAGTTCGACCACCTGCCCCCGTTTGGGAATTTCACCCGCCAGGGTGCTGACCAGGCCGCCAACGGTGTCGATATCCTCCTCAACCTCTTCGGCCAAATTTAAATTCAGCGATTGATCCAACTCCTCCAACGGGGTGCGGGCGCGCACAAAAAAGCTGCCATCGTTGCGGCTGGAGATGTTGCCCTGATCCGCCGCGTCATGTTCATCTTCAATTTCGCCAACAATTTCCTCAATCAGGTCAGAGATGGTGACCAGGCCGTCGGTGCCACCAAATTCATCGACCACCACCGCCAAATGGGTGCGGGTCAGCTTCATCTGGAACAGCAAATCATAGGCCTGCATCGATGGCGGCACATACAAAACCTCACGGATCAGGTCTTTAATCGGGGTCGCGGTTTCGCCCCAGTGCGGCAACAGGTCTTTGATATGCACCATGCCGATAACGTTATCCAGGGTTTCGCGGTACACCGGCAGGCGTGAGAATCCATCATCCCCCTGCAACGCCAAATAATCCTTAATCGTCACATCCTCATCAATGGCCAGAATGTCGGGGCGGGGCACCATCACATCGCGCACGGTCAGGTTGCGCAGCTTAATGGTGTTGGCGATCAGCTCCCTCTCCTCCTCCCCCAGGGGGCGGGTGTTATCGCTATGATCCTCAATCAACCCCTCCAGGGCGGCGCGTAAGCCTGGCTCACCCGATTCAGGCTTAAGCTTATGAACAATGCTGCGCCAAATGGTGGTCATGATGGGATCCTGCCTGGTGTCTTATGGTTGGTGTCGCAAGCGTCATAGGGGTTGGCAATGCCCATTTGCGCCAGAATTTTTGTTTCCAAGGCTTCCATTTCCTCCGCTTCCTCATCCAGCTCATGATCGTAACCCAACAAATGTAACAAACCGTGAACAATCAAATGGGCAAAATGATGCGCGATCGACAGCCCCGCCGCCGCCGCCTCAGCCGCCACCACGCCCGCAGCCAAATACAGCTCCCCCGTTGGTTGCTCGGCCATCTGTTCGGCCAGCTGTTCGACAGGCACGGGGGGCGCATCGTCATCGCCGTAGGAAAAGGATAGCACGTTGGTGGGCTTATCCCGCCCCCGATGGTCGCGGTTGAGTTGGTGCAGCAAGTCATCATCCGCCAACACGATGTCGATCCGATGCTTGGTCAGCTCTGGGTGAAGCGCCGCCACCTGCTGCCACGCCTGCCCTGCAACAGCCAACGCGTCGGGCAACATCTGCTCCCAATCGGCATCATCGATGATAAGATTTATCGGGATATTGGGTGGCATAGCCGAATCAGGATTTTGCGTCATAGGCTCGAATAATACGACCGACCAATGGGTGACGCACAACATCCTGATCGGTGAAGCGGGTAATGGCAATGCCGGGCACGCCGTTCAGAATATCAACCGCCTCCGCCAGGCCTGACCGTTGCCCCGATGGCAGGTCGATTTGGGTAAGATCCCCCGTAATCACCATCTTACTCCCCTCCCCCAAACGGGTCAGGAACATTTTCATTTGTGCGGTGGTGCTGTTTTGCGCCTCATCCAAAATTACATAGGCGTGGTGCAGGGTACGGCCACGCATAAAGGCCAGCGGCGCAATTTCAATCTCCCCCGTTTCCATCCGCCTGGCGGCCTGATCCGACGGCATCATGTCGTACAGCGCGTCGTACAGCGGCCGCAGATAGGGATCGACCTTTTCCTTAAGATCGCCGGGCAGAAATCCTAACCGCTCCCCCGCCTCAACCGCTGGCCGTGACAGGATGATGCGATCGACCTGGTTGGCGGCCAACATCGCCACCCCCATCGCCATCGCCAGATAGGTTTTGCCCGTCCCGGCGGGCCCCACCCCGAACACCATGTCATGTTTCTGCAACGCCTCAACATAGGCGCGCTGGCCAGCGGTGCGTGGTTCAACATAGCGTTTGCGGGTTTTGATACCGCCGCCCTCAACA
This sequence comes from Alphaproteobacteria bacterium, assembly GCA_044375625.1. Classification (GTDB taxonomy): domain Bacteria; phylum Pseudomonadota; class Alphaproteobacteria; order CAISOG01; family CAISOG01; genus CAISOG01. The sequence continues at coordinate 45,003 of JBILMH010000001.1, read as the reverse complement.
AACAATTGGTTGCCAGGCTCAGCGGCGGTTGCGCGGATTGCCGCATCAATCTCCCCCCCGTCCAGCACCACGCCGCGCTTGGCGCGTTCGTACAGCAGGATCAGCACCTGACGGGCGGCCTCCACCATAGAGGGGGAACCCGCAATCGCCACGCGGTTGCCACGGGTGGACAGGGTAACGCCCAAAGATTTTTCGATTTGGTGCAGATTCGCTTCATGCTGGCCAAACAAATTGGGCAACAGGCTGTTGTTGTCGAATTGCAGATGCAACGGCTCATTAGCCGTTAAGGATGGTGGGGGTGGTTGTGGTGACACGGCAAAAACAGTAGGGGGTTGCTGTATTCCCTTAGCATACCCCCCGCCACCACATTTGGCTAGCCATGCGGAGGGGCTGGTGGCGAAAAAACTTTGGGGGGGGCTTTTCTTTAACTATTTTCTAACCTTGCTCTTAGTCGAACCATTATATCCATGCGCTCATGAAAAAATGCAACAATTACAACCTTATCATCAGCAACTAAATACAAAATATAATGATTCTTATATCGATACACTCTAAAATCTTGGTTGGCCAATCTAAGAGAGAGAAAGACCAACGGTTGCTGGGCGATTTTTTGACACCCTAACAGCAGAACATTAGTATATAAATCCGCTTGCAATATACCATAATGTTGAGCGGTATATCGCCAAATCTGTTTTAAATCTTTTTCAGCTGCAACAGAAATGCAAAAAGGTTTCACAACGCTGCCGCCTCATTGCGTGCTTCGGCGATAATTTCCTCAAAGCTTTTGGCACTGATCTCGCCGCGTTTAATCGCTTCAACACGAGGAAGCAATAGTTGCTCAAGCTCTTGCAAGGCCTGTTCCTCCGTCAAAACCTCTGCAGACGCTGATGGCGGCAAGGCACAGCCCAAAATGTAATCTTTGATAGTTTCACCGCGCAAAGCAGCAAAAGCCTTAAGGCGTTGGTGCTGCTCTGGACTTACTTCAATTGATATACGGCTCATGTCACACCTTTCCAACAAACAATATTTTGTTTGACCCAAGGGCAATTGTACCATTTTGTTTGTTTGTACACAATGAACATTTGGGGAATTTTTTTATCACCCCATCAATGACCCGCGCAGCAGGCGGCGTGGTCGTCGCCCCAATCATCCTCATCCCCCTCGGTCATCAGGAATTCGCCGCTAAGGCTGTTAAGGTGGCCATCCTTAATCCGAACGTCCAGAATGTGACCAATCAGGCGCGGATCCCCCATCAGATGCACGGATTGCAACCAGGGCGATTTGCCCAACAGCTGGCCAGGCTTCCGCCCCGCCTCAACAAACAGCACGGGCATCACCTGCCCAATCTTGCTTTGGTTAAAGGCGGTCTGTTGGTCACGCAGCAGGGCTTGCAGCTCCGCCAAGCGTTCCTCCTTAACCTGGCGCGACAGTTGCGCGCCCATTTCGCCCGCCGGCGTACCTGGCCGCACGCTGTAGGCAAAGGAAAAGGCCTGGGCATAGGTAACATCGCGGATTAGGCGCAGGGTGTCGGCAAAATCCGCATCACTTTCGCCAGGAAAACCGACAATAAAGTCTGAAGACAGCGCCAGGTTGGGGGCGGCGGCGCGAATCCGATCCACCAGGCGGCGATAGTCATCGGCGTTGTGTTTGCGGTTCATCGCCTTAAGAATGGCATCGGAGCCTGACTGGACGGGCAGGTGCAGATAGGGCATCAGTTGCGGCACCTCGGCATGCGCGGCGATTAGGTCATCGGCCATGTCACGCGGGTGACTGGTGGTGTAACGTAGGCGTGCCAGGCCAGGAATCTCCGCCAACTCCTGAATCAGCCGTCCCAATCCCCATTCTGAACTGCCAGCCGCATGGCTGGCGGCAGTGGGGGCAATCCCATGCCAGGCGTTAACATTTTGCCCTAACAGGGTGATTTCGCGCCCCCCCTTTGCCACCAAATTGCGCGCCTCCGCCAGAATCTGATCGGCTGGACGCGAAAACTCCGCGCCACGGGTATAGGGCACCACGCAAAAGCTGCAAAACTTGTCGCACCCTTCCTGCACCGCTAAAAAGGCGGAAATGTTGCCCGTCTGCGCGGCGGGCAGGTCATCAAATTTGCTCTCACTGGGGAAATCGGTGTCCAACAGGCGGCGGCGAACCTTGCGCCCGGCGCGGTGCATCGACTCCGCCTCCCCCACCATTGCGGGCAGGCGGTGATAGGCCTGGGATCCGACCACAATATCCACAAAGGGGGCGCGCTCAAACACCTCCGCCCCCTCGGCCTGCGCGACGCAGCCCGCGACGGTGATGATCATGTCCTGCCCCTGCTCCCGCCGTGCCAGCTTAAAGGGTTTAAGACGCCCCAGATCGGAATACAGCTTTTCCGCCGCCTTTTCCCGAATATGACAAGTGTTGATGACCACCATATCGGCATCCGCCACCTGCTCTGTCATCTCATAGCCCTGCACCGACAGCGCGTCAGCCATTTTGCCAGAATCATAAACATTCATCTGGCAACCATAGGTTTTGATATACAGTTTTTTGTTGGTCATGTTGTTTCCCGTCCTTTTTCCCCAAAAAATCCACCCAAAGCAGTTTCAACCAAAAATGGTTTTAGCAATGGACATGCATGATTCGCAAGCTTGACGTTACATGGGCACCATGACGACGGTAAAACGCTTGGGCATCATGATTGCTAAGATCAATTGTCCAGCTCATCCACCCCCCGCCTTCCTGCCTGCACTGATGGCGGGCGATGGCGAACAGCGCGCTGGCCACCCCCTGGCGACGATGCGACGGCATCACCAACAGGTCGATGATGTGCCAGCCGCGCTCCGCCGTTTCGACGTTATAACCCGGATGATGCGCCAAATAGCCCACGGGATGCCCCGCCAGCTCAGCAATCAACAGCGCCAACGGCGGGTTGGCACCAAAGGCATCACGCCACGCCGCCTGTGACTCAGGACTAACCTGATTCAGCCAGGGTAGATCGGCGGGCTGCCCCGCCCGTACCAGCAGATCGGATGCCGCCATCGCCACCGCCCTCTCTAATCCTTCCGCCGCTTCCATCCCAATTAGGCCACGGCCTGATTGTCGGGGGAAGGCACTTTTGTTGCGGATGCGGTGCTGGCAGGAGCAGCAGGGGTAGCGGCAATCGCCGCCATCGGCTTACGGCTTAGGCGTTGGCGCAGGCTGCGTGGTCGCCTGGGGATGCCATCCACCGCTGACCAGCTACGCATATTCTGTTCATAGGTTTGGCGCATCACCTCAAAGCACTGCTCGCTAATCCGCTTACGGTTATCGCTAGCCTGAACCGTCATCGGATCCAAAAAGTCTATCAGCACCTGGATACGACCAATTTTTAGCATGTTCCATCCGTGGCTCAAAATACTCATATCCCCATACCAGGCCAGATGGGGCAGCTCGTTACGGCCAACCGGAATACCGTTGCAGGCGACATAGCTGATCACCACGGGTTGCACCACCAACGGCTGGTCATCCAACCTGTTGATAATGCCAAACAGCGATGACTTAAAGGGCAACAGCCGCGTTCCATCCCCCGACGTTCCCTCAGCAAACAAAATCAGGGTGTCGCCATTGTGAAAACGTGCCCGCATATCATGCAGTTGTTTGGCGGTTTGTTCTGAGCTGCGTTTGACAAACAGGGATTTTTGCAGCTTGGCCAACAAACCAAATAAAGGCCATTTGGCAATTTCGGACTTGGCAATAAAACTGGCAGGCAGCAGCGATCCCAACACCGTGATATCCAAATAGGATAGATGATTGGCAACAATCAGGCGGGGCATGCCCTTAGGCAATTTGCGGCGCCCGCGCACAATGCGGCGAATGCCAAACAATCGGCAACAAAGTCGGTGGTAAAATTTGGTAATCCAAAATGGGGCACGACCAGGCAAACGGCACATCACCACTTGCACAGGTATCAACAGCAGGGTGACCAGCACGAACGCCAGTAATCGGCCAACCGCTAACACTGCCCTATCCTACTCTGGCAAAAGTGGATCGTTGACAACCCCGCTTAAGCCATAATGTTCCATGTATTTCGGGGTAATTTTATCAGTCTTCACCAAAATAAAGACATCAACAGAATTCCATTGCCGATCGATATAGGCACCATCGCCCACCCAGGCACCCACCCGCAAATACCCCTTAATCAGGGGGGGCAGCTTATTCATCACCGACTTGGTGTGCACCTGATCTGAAGGCAACAGGTTCATATCGACATAATGTTGGGGCAAACAGACCGCCCGCCGCTCAATTGGTGCCAAATGATGGTGATACAGAAAGCTCAGCGGTTCGCGAAGCGCCTGCACATCCTGACCAGGGAAGCTGGCCACCCCAAACATCATTTCCACCTGGTGGGTAAAGATATAGGCGGCAATCCCGCGCCACAGCAGTTGCATCACCGGGAACGTCCGATAGCTACGCATCACGCAGGAACGACCAAACTCCAAAAGCTCACCAGGATAGTCCAAAATCTTGCTGATATCATACTCACTGGCTGAGTAAAATTGTCCCATTTGTTTGGCAACGTCGCGGGTAATCAGGCGATAGGTGCCCACCACCTGTGCGCCCTCTGGCCGCCTACGATCGAACACCAACAAATGGTCGCAGTAGCGGTCATAGGCATCATAGTCACGGCGCAATTCTGCCATCTGGCGAATGGGGGTTGCCCCCATTTCTTCATAAAACACCTCATAGCGCAGCCGTTGCGATGCCAAAACCTCCTCAGGGGTTCTGGCCAGGCGAATCTCCATGGATTCCACCACAATCGGTTCGAAACCACGATCAGAGAACTGGAAGTGTTCGGTATCAGCCATTTCAGGCAGCTGCACCGCGCCAGATTGAACAGAGCTTGTTATCATGAGACTATCACTAGCGGGTTCGACGGCATCTGGCAACCTAGATAACAACATCATCGGCTGAGGCGCGCACCAAGTCCTGATAATCGGCCATCAGCTGGCGGGTTAGGGTGCCCACCGCAAAGCTGCGATCATCAATACGACCAACCGGCGTGACCTCCGCGGCGGTTCCGGTCAGGAACACTTCACCCACCGCGGCCAATTCCGACGGCGCAATATGCCGTTCGATTACCTCAATCCCCCGCCGCCGCGCTAAGGCAATAACGGTTTGGCGGGTGATACCGTTCAAAAAGCAGTCGGGCGTTGGGGTGTGCAGCGCGCCATCGATCAGCAGGAACAGGTTGGCGCCCGTCGCCTCAGCCAGATTGCCACGCCAGTCCAACAGCAGCGCATCGGTAAAGCCCGCCCGCTCAGCCTTATGTTTCGACAGGGTGCGGATCATGTAATTGCCCACCGCCTTGCTGGCCGTTGGCATCGCGTTGGGGGGCGGGCATACCCAGTCTGAGGTGGCCAGGCGGATACCCTGCTGCAACAACTCCGGCGGGAAATAGCTGGGCCATTCCCACACCGCCATCGCCAGGTGGATTCGGGTGTGTTGCGCCGACACCCCGATCATCTCACTGCCGCGCCAGGCTAAACGCCGCAAATAGCCATTGGGGATGTTGTTCTGCGCAATCAATTCCTGCACGCCTTGCGCCATTTGTTCGAGGCTAAAGGGGATCTCGAAATCCAAAATTTCGGCCGATTTTTGCAGGCGGATGGCGTGATCCCGTTCCCGAAAGACGCGGCCATCATAGACCCGTTCGCCCTCAAACACCGCGCTGCCATAGTGCAATGCATGGGTCAGCACGTGCACGCGCGCCTCCCGCCAGGGAACCAGCTTACCATCCAGCCATATCAGGCCATCGCGATCATCAAAAGGAATCATCCAACCCCACCCCATCTGCTATTGCGGCACAAAAACTAAGTTTAAGCATGCCCCCTCTGGATGACAAGTCCAGATGACAAGGCACGATGTGGGTGGGAGTGTTCCCCCTCCACTTGCGGGAGGGGGTTGGGGGAGGGGGCGAAAAAAGACAGGGGAGGGGGCGAAAAAAGACAGGGGAGGGGGCGAAAAAAGACAGGGGCGGGGGCAAATAATGGCGGGGGCGGGGTAAAGAATGGACGCAATGTCGCCACCTCACAATGTCATTCTACCCCCTGTGGGTAGAATCTCAAATCCTCACCGCTTTTCAGGCGATACCATCGCATAGATCCTACTCTTTATGGGTAGGGTCTCAAACCCTAACCGCTGCACAATCGGTAAAAGCCTAAGGAGATCCTACTTACAAGGAGTAGGATGACAACAGACGGAGAGATGGGATGCGATAACCCCCGTGCTACATCCGCGCATACATAATGTTGCGGGCAGGCAACGAAAGCGCTATGACTAGAACCACAATCGGAACTCTTACTTACAGGATGCCCCCATGTCGATTCGCGCAACGTCATCTTCCAACACCAATGTGACCGAATTAAAACCCACCGACCAAAAGGCGGGCGAGCGCCTGAAGGCTTTAGAGGCCGCGATGGGGCAGATTGAGCGCGCCTTTGGCAAGGGCTCGGTCATGCGCTTGGGTCAACGGGATCAGGCGGTGGAGGTTGAGGTGATTTCGACAGGATCTCTCGGCCTGGACATCGCGCTGGGCGTTGGCGGCTTGCCCCGTGGGCGGATTATTGAAATTTTTGGCCCGGAAAGCTCTGGTAAAACCACCCTGGCGCTGCATGTGATTGCTGAGGCGCAAAAGGCGGGCGGCACCTGCGCCTTTATTGACGCAGAGCACGCCCTGGATCCCGCCTATGCCCAAAAGCTGGGCGTGGTGCTGAACGATGTGATTATCAGCCAGCCCGATCATGGGGAACAGGCGTTGGAGATTTGTGACACCCTGGTGCGCAGCGGCGCGGTGGATGTGTTGGTGGTCGATTCGGTTGCCGCCCTGGTACCAAAGGCGGAGTTGGAGGGGGATATGGGCGATTCCCATATGGGATTGCAGGCACGGTTGATGAGCCAGGCTTTGCGGAAATTGACAGCCTCTATCTCCCGTTCCCGCACCATGGTGATCTTTTTGAACCAAGTGCGCCAAAAAATTGGGGTGATGTGGGGCAATCCCGAAACCACCACCGGCGGTAACGCCCTAAAATTCTATGCCTCGGTTCGTTTGGATATCCGCAACATCGGCAAAATTCAGGATAAGGATGTCATCCTGGGTCAAAAATCGCGGGTTAAGGTGGTGAAAAATAAGCTGGCACCCCCCTTCCGTCAGGTGGAATTCGACATGATCTATGGCGCGGGTATTTCCAAAATTGGTGAGCTGATTGACCTGGGTGAGGCCGCTGGCGTGGTGCAAAAATCGGGCGCCTGGTTCAGCGCGCAGGGGCAACGGATTGGTCAGGGGCGCGAGAATTCCAAACAATTCCTGAAGGATAATCCCGCCTTGGCCGACAGTATTGAGGCCTACATCAGACAAAACGCTGGCCTGGTTGCCGAAAACCTAATCGCGGAGCCTACCAGCGCTGAGGCGGCTGAGGCCAATGAGGGTGGCGGCCTGGGCGGCGGCGCGGCCATCAGCGACGCTGAAGACATTTAGCGGCCTTTGCGCAAAATGGTGTGCTAAGTGTGATAGGTGTGATAGCCCATGATGGCAGTGGCAAAGCGCGATTCGTTTTTGGCCAATCGCCGCGGCGTTTTTCGGTTCTACACAATAACCTGCCGATGCTGCGCCACAACGCTGTGCCTGTATCAAAAAGACGGCTTTGGATCGCTGCGCCGACTGTACCTAGATCGCGTGATGATGGACAGGTCGGCACAGGAATTGTCGCCCAATCTTATCCAGGAATTTGCCCAGGAATTCGCCACCGATAAAAAGCTGGTCTGCCGCCACTGCGGATTGATGTTGGGGATTGGATATATTTACCAAAGGGAAAATCGCCCCGCCATCGCCCTGTTCCAGGATGCGATTGTAAAACGCCCCGTTAGCGTCCTTCACAACGCCCGCGCCCTACTACGCTATGGGGTTTTTGGGTGGGCAAAGCGAAAGTTTTAATCCAGCTTATCGTTGTTGAACTGCCTGCGCATTTAGGATTGGCTCCGCCAGTTTCGCCAGCCGCGCCAAGACGTGTTGACAGGCGGCCAGGGCGCTTAGTTGGGTCAGGGATCCACCCAGGCTGTACACCAGGCGCTGATCAGGGCGCAGCTTAAACCGAATCGGGTCACTGGCAATCATCTGCACCAACGCGGTTGGGTTGGGGCATTGATGGTTGTGGAAGGACAGCACAACCGCCTTTGGCCCCGCCTCCAACCGATCAATATTCAACGTCTTGCAGTGTTGTTTGATGATCAGCAGCTGCAACAAATTGTCCACCTGCGCCGGCAACTTGCCGAAACGGTCGATCAGCTCCACCGCCATCGCCTCCACCTCCGCCGTGGTGGCCAGATCCGCCAGGCGGCGATAGATTTGCAGGCGCAGATTCAAATCGCCAATATAGTCCTCTGGGATAAACAGGGCGGTATCGCTGATTTGAATGGTGGGCGTCCAATCCTGACCCTGCGGCTGGGTTGCTGCCCCATCGCCGCCGCCCGCTGTACCGCCCGCCTTAACCGTTGCCACCGCGTCGGCCAACATCTGCTGATACAGCTCAATCCCCACCTCACGGATCTGCCCCGACTGTTCATCGCCCAACAGATTGCCCGCACCGCGAATATCCAAATCATGGCTGGCCAGTTGGAATCCCGCGCCCAGTTGATCCAGTCCCGCCATCACCTGCAACCTGCGGGTGGCGGATTCGGTCACCACCTGCCCCGCCGGCAGGGTGAGATAGGCATAGCCGCGCACCTTGCCCCGCCCTACCCGCCCGCGCAGCTGGTACAGTTGCGACAGGCCGAAACGATCGGCGCGGTGGATGATGATGGTGTTGGCGTGCGGAATATCCAGCCCCGATTCAATAATATGAGTACACAGCAACAGGTCGGCACGACGATCCAGGAATTGCCCCATCACCGCCTCCAGATCGCCCGCGCTTAGGCCGCCATGGGCGACGGCAATTTTGATCTCTGGCACCAATTCGGCCAACTCCTCCTGCAACTTGGGCAGATCCTCAATGCGCGGCACCACAAAAAAGCTTTGGCCGCCGCGATGGTATTCGTGCAGCAGGGCTTCACGCAGCACCACGGGGTCAAACGGCATCACATGGGTTTCCACCGCCAGACGATCAACGGGCGGGGTGGTGATCAGGCTTAGGTCGCGCACCCCCGACAAAGCCAGCTGCAACGTGCGGGGAATCGGCGTCGCGGTCAGGGTCAGGACGTGAACGCCCGCCTGCAACTCCTTCAACCGCTCCTTCTGCGCCACGCCAAAATGCTGCTCCTCATCCACAATGACCAGACCAAGGCGGGCAAAATTCATCGACTTGCTCAGCAGGGCGTGGGTGCCGATTACCACATCGACCTGCCCACTGGCCAAGGCTTTTTTGGTGTCGGTCGCCACCGCCGCGGGGGTCAGGCGGGACAGCGCGCCCAGGCGGACGGGCAGGCCAGCAAAACGGTTGGTAAAATTGGCGGCATGTTGGCGCACCAACAGGGTGGTTGGCGCCACCACCGCCACCTGCCAACCCGACAGCGCCACGGCGCAGGCTGCCCGCAACGCCACCTCAGTCTTGCCAAAGCCGACATCGCCGCAAACCAGCCTATCCATTGCCTTACCCGCCGCCAAATCGGCCAGCACATCAGCAATCGCCTGCTCCTGATCCTCGGTCTCCGCATAGGGAAAGCGGGCGCAGAAGGCCTGATAGGCGGTCTGGTCAGGGGCAATTTCGGGCGCCTGCGCCATCGCGCGGCTGGCCGCCGTTTGAATCAGCTGCCCCGCCATTTCCATCAGGCGTTTCTTCACCCGCGCCTTACGCGCTTGCCAGGCTGCCCCGCCCAGGCGATCCAGGGCGACGCCCGCGGCGGCCTCCTCCCCCCCGAAACGGCTTAGCAACTCCAAATTCTCAACCGGCAGATACAGCTTCGCGTTGTCGGCGTAGATAAGGCACAGGCAATCGTGGCGCACCCCACCCGCGCTGATCATCGTCAGGCCTTCAAATTTTCCGATACCGTGATCGGCATGCACCACCAAATCACCTGGCAGCAGGGCGGTCAGGTCGCGGATAAAATGCTCCGCCCGACGGCCACGGCTACGGCTTGGGCTGGCACCCAACCGCTCACCAAAAATGTCGGCCTCGGAAATAACGGTCAGCCCTTCGCTGCGGAACCCCGCCGCCAACGGCCATTGCACCAGCTCCAACAATTGCGGCTGGGGCTGGTCTGGCCAAGTCGGTGCGGGGCGCAGGTTGGTTAAGCCAGCCTCCCGCAGCAGTTGGCTTAACCGTTGGCTGCTGCCCTCAGAATAGCAAGTCAGGATGACGGCCTGCCCCGCCGCCCATTCGGCCTGGATATAGTCCACCACCTTGGCCAGCAGGTTTTGCGCGGCATCCTGGCGGATGGTCACAAAATTATAGCCCTGCTCACCGCCCACTGACCAATGTTGCTGCTCCGCAAGGCCTGGCAGATGCGTAGGCAGGCGTTCCCGCGCCAGCCATTGCCCCAGCGGGTATCGGGTTAAATCTTGCTGCCACTCCGCCGCCTTCAGGTACAACAACTCCTCCGCCAGCGGGCGATAGGGGGTGTCACCGGTGCGGGCATGCTGCCGACGGGCGGCGGCGTATTCCTGCACGCTTTGCAAAAAGGCCTGGCCACGCGGCAACGCCTCCTCCTCCATCACCACTCGGGTGTCCGCGCCAAAATAGCTCAGCGGGCTGGCCAGATGATCGTAAAACAGCGGCAACCAGTGTTCGGCGCCACTAAACCGTCGCCCCTCAGTAATCGCCAGATACAGCGGGTCATGCAGGGCGGCCGCGCCAAAGGTCGCGCGGTAGTTATCGCGGAATCGTCGGATGGTCGCCTCGTTCAGGCTTATCTCGCTGGCGGGCAGCAGCAACGCCTCCTCCACCTCACCCAGGCTGCGTTGGCTCAGCGGGTCAAAGCGCCGCAACCGTTCCAGCTCCGCCCCGAAAAAGTCCAGGCGCAAGGCCTGATCCCCCGCGGGCGCAAACAGATCCAACAGACCGCCGCGCACCGCGTATTGTCCAGGTTCCCGCACGGTTTCCATCCGCTCATAACCCTGGTCATTCATCCAGCGCAGCAGGTTGTCGCGGTTCAGCAACGCTCCTGTTTTCAACGGAAAGACCAACTTGGCCAGCTCGGTGGCGGGCAACACCCGCTGCAACAACGCCGCCACAGGGGCTAACACTATCGTGGAGCGGGCGGGGTCAGCCTGCAACTGATGCAGGGTGGCCAGCCGTTGCCCCATCACCGCCGCGTGCGGGGGGCTGCGATCATAGGGCAGGCAGTCCCAGGCGGGCAGGGTCAGCACCGTCAGATCCGGCGCAACCACCGCCAAATCCGCCGCCCAGCTGGCTACGCCCCGTTCATCCGCCGTCACCACCAGCCAGCGGCCAGGGGATGCCCGCTGCCACCCAGCCAGCTGTAGGGCGCGATAACCCTGCGGTGCGGCGTACAGGGTGACCGCCTGCCCTGGCGTTAAGGGGGGCTGGCCTGTGGCCTTAATGGCGGCATTGGTCATGGATAGGGCGTTGGCGGCGGGCTTCATCGGCGGGACGTATGGGTTTTATAGTTGTTCCAATTTAGAAATATACAGCCTGCGAAAATGTTACGAGGTCGAGAAACGGAGCGGAGCGTACACGGACGTACATGAGCACCGTATCACAGAGATCGTGACATTTGCAGCACTGTAGATTTTTAAAGTGGAATGACTATAGCGGTTCAATCGCCCTCATGATACGCCAAACCGCCAACTTGTCACCCATGCTGTGGGGCGATTCAGAGCATTTCCCCTAAACAAAACGTGCGTCACGGGCTAAGGCGTCGTCCAACAGAACCAGATAGTCGGCCTGGTCAATTTCCTGCGCGCCGAACTGCCCTAAATGGGGGGTATAGAATTGGGCATCCAACAGGCGAAATCCGCGTTCGTTTAGGTGCCGTACCAGCTCTACCAACGCCGCCTTGCTGGCATTGGTTTGACGGCTAAACATGCTTTCGCCAAAAAACGCCGCCCCCATCGCCACGCCGTATAACCCACCGACCAGCTGTTCCCCCACCGCCCCCTGCCAAACCTCTACACTATGGGCAAAGCCGCGCTGCCAAAGATCCCGATACAGGGCGGCAATCGCCGGGTTAATCCAACTGTCGGGCTGTTTTGCGCGCGGCGCAGCGCAGGATAACAACACCGTCTCAAACGCCTGATTGATGCTGTAGTGAAAGCCGCTGTGCTTCAGAAATTTGCGCAGGCTGTGCGGAATGTGGAAGCTATCCAACGGAATGATGCCGCGCCGATCGGGGGCAACCCAATAAATCTCTGACTCCTCCCGCCCCTTAGCCATTGGGAAAAACCCACGACGATAGGCATGCAACAGCAAGCTTTGGTCAGAAATGGGCATGGGGGTTATAACTCAATACTAGGCACCATCTGGCCATACCAATTCGATCTCTTGTGCCAATCTTTTCGCCAAAGCTTCAAAATCGCGATAACAACCCTGTACTGACTCAACATGAGAACCAATGGCTCCATCAGCAGGTTTCAAATCAAACATTGGCTTATGTGACTGCTGTGCCAATGGCATTAAGCTGTGATAGTGCTTAAGTGTAGCCAATTTATACGGATCGTCGTTAACGGTTATGGTCTCGTTAGGGTTTTCTTCGGCCAAAATAAACTTCCGATAGACTTCAGGAATTTTGGCCATCCAACGATCGTAAGCCTTAACTGGACGATCCTTTCTGGCGCCATGTTGCATCACCACATATCCAGCTGGTTTCATATCGCCACTAGGATATGACAAATCACCTGGAGCTTTAGACTTTAACTCCCCCCAGGTCTTGCGCCAACTTCGCAACGTTGGCCCTAAGTTTTTTAGTCCTTGCAACGAATACAAATCCGCCGCCAAGGGCAACACAACGTGGTCGCAGGAAATAAGAGCGGATCGGTTGATTGCTCCCAAATTCGGACCTATATCAACCAGCACCAAATCATATCCTTTAGCAGCTTTTTCAATAATACGGTAAAAAGCCGTCATGGTGCGAAAAGCTGACTCATCTCCATTATGACATTTAGGCCAAGATTCTGACAATTTATCTTCAAAAAGCGATAACCCTAGATCTCCAGGAATTAAACCTAAAGAAGACTCCGCTATTTCTTCCACATGTAGAATATCGAGAATAACATCTGGTATTTCTTCCACATGCGGATTATCAAGAACATCACCAGTTCCCTTGGTAAGCGGACGGATAGCACCATAAATGGTTTTAGGATGCTCACCATCTGGCCAAATTTCTCCTAATTGTTCCTCCTTCAGAAACATAGCCGTCAGATTAGCTTGCGGATCCAAATCAACCGCCAGTGTCTTAATTTTTTTACGCGAAAACATCCAGGCTAAATGGTAAACAAGGGTTGTTTTACCTACCCCACCTTTGTTGTTAAAAAATGCAACAATCTTCATGATTCCCGCCTATAAATTGTCACCTGAAAAAACCCTTCTTCTCTTGCAATCTCTGCTGCTGGGTTACCATTATCCTGCAGTGCTTTTTGAGCAGTCTGAATGCCACGGCCAAATTTTTCGACATACCCCAGCTCTTTCATCGCATTTGCAACAATTGGATTTCTATAGCCAGTCCTTTTTTCAATTTTATCATAAGTTACAGGAGGATAAAGACCACCAGGACTTGAAATTTCTATGCGATCTTCATACCAATAAAACCGAATTGGAGTATTTGATTGATAATCACGATGTATAATAGCATTATTCAAAAATTCTCGCAGAGAAGATTCGGGATATTCTGGAACATTCTTCTCTACAAAACGTTCACCTTTGACCAGAGAAACACGATTATGTGAACGAATTTTCTCATAAACTCTGTCAACAAGCGTCCTTAAATCTCCATTGATTTCATCTATGTCTTCTGGTTGATCCGAAATATCACTACCTGAAAACTTTAGAAATTGCACATAAGCTCCTGGTAAAAAATTCCGAATATTGGTGCCAAATAATAATATCCCTGCATAAGTCGGACATTGATTTTTCAAATCAAAAAAACTTAAAGAGGCTAATTTTTCATCGGTACTTCGATGATTCTCGGCTATAACGCTAGAATTGACTGCGTGCCCGCGATACTCATCAAACAAGCGCAATGCTAGATCATCAACAGAAGCATCTCTACATGGCTCAGCGTCAAAAGTTTTTGTCAAAGATGTTCGTTTCTCTGAAAGCCGACGTTCATCTTCTGGATTTGCCCTCCTAGTGCTGGATCCCGTTCTAACCCATACCACCCCTTCATAGCGTAGAGGTGGGGTTGATGAAGGCTCTACTTTTACTACCAGCACATCACCCTCGTCACATGAGATGAGTTGTACACTTATAGATGGCAACGGATTAATGTTAGCGTTTGAACGATATTCAGCAATTGTCGTTTGTATTTGATCGGTATCACGCAATCCACTAAATGTTTTATCATTATTGATGCCAATAATGATATATCCAGGTTTGCCATCACCATCTAGATTATTAGCAAATGCGCAAATTGTCTGAGGCAATTTGTTGTCTTTAGTGAATCTGCTTTTGAACTCAATTTTATTAGACTCACCAGCCTGTAAAAGCTTTTCGAGCTCTTTTCTGGTCATAATCAGCCGTCCTTCAAAAATTTTTCAAATATCTAAGCCGCCTTTTTCTCCTGAAGTTCGGCGACGAAGCCCTCCAACCATTTAACATCAAAATTGCTGGCCAGGAAGTCGGGATCCTCCAACAGCCGTTGGAACAGCGGCAGCGTGGTTTCAATCCCCAGAATCACAAATTCGCCCAATGCCCGCTTTAGCCGATCGACGCAGGTGGCGCGGTCATTGCCGTGGACGATCAGCTTGGCGACCAAACTGTCGTAGTGGGAGGGCACCCTATAGCCGTTGTACAGCGCCGAATCGACCCGCACCCCAAAGCCGCCAGGGGCATGGTAATCGCTAATTTTGCCAGGACGGGGGGCAAAGCTAATTGGGTTTTCGGCGTTCAAACGGCATTCCATTGCGTGCCCCGTGAATTTAATATCCTTTTGTTTGAACGGCAGTTTTTCACCAGCCGCCACCAACAGCTGTTGGCGCACCAAATCAATGCCGGTGATCATCTCGGTCACGGGATGTTCCACCTGCAACCTGGTGTTCATTTCGATGAAATAAAACTGGCCATCCTGATACAAAAACTCAAAGGTTCCGACGCCGTAGTATCCCAGCTCCTTAACCGCGTTAACGCATTGCGTGCCCAGCTCTGCCCGCTGCTCAGGGGTCAGGATGGGCGAAGGCGCCTCCTCCAACAACTTCTGGTGGCGGCGTTGCAGGCTGCAATCGCGTTCCCCCAAATGGACAGCGTTGCCGAATTTATCGGCCAGAATCTGCACCTCAATATGGCGCGGGCTGGGCAAGTATTTTTCGATATAAACCGCGGGGTTGCCAAAATGGGTTTGCGCCTCACGACGGGCAATCGACAGCGATTCTGGCATTTCCTCAGCTGTCATCACCACCTTCATGCCCTTACCGCCCCCGCCACCAGCCGCCTTCACCAGCACGGGATAGCCAACCTCCTCAGCAAAGGCTAAGGCCACCGCATCCTCCTCCACCGGTTCGGGCGTGCCCGGCACAATCGGAATGCCCAGCTTGGTTGCGGCCTCTTTAGCCGTCAGTTTATCGCCCATCAACAGGATATGTTCCGCGCTGGGCCCCACAAAAATCAGGCCGTGATCCTCCACCATCTCCGCAAAGCGGGCATTTTCGGCTAAAAAGCCAATGCCAGGGTGAATGGCATCCGCCCCCGTGATGGCGGCCGCCGACAGGATCGCTGGCATATTCAGGTAGCTATCCTTACTGGCGGCGGGGCCGATGCAAACGCTTTCATCCGCCAACCGCACATGCATGGCATCGGCGTCCGCGGTGGAATGGACGGCAACGGTTGCCATACCCAGCTCCTTAGCGGCGCGATGGATACGCAGGGCGATTTCCCCACGGTTGGCAATCAAAAGTTTGGCAATCATGCGTCTAACCTAAATAAAATGTTCGGTACGTTGTCGTAAGCTAATGCTATTCAATAATCATCAACAGCTCGCCGAACTCAATCGGAATACCATTGGTGACCATGATGTGCGTGACCTTGCCTGCACGCGGCGCCTGAATCGGGTTCATCACCTTCATCGCCTCAACAATTAACAGGGTTTGTCCCTGCTCTACCGTATCGCCAACCTTTACAAAGGGCGGTGAGGTAGGCTCAGAAGCCAGATAGACCGTGCCCACCATCGGCGACAACACGGCGCCTACATGGTCGGGGCCAATCACAGGCTTGGCGGGATCCGCTGTAACCGCAGCAGCCTCAGCAGCGGGCGCTGGCGCATGAACCGCCACGGCAGAAGCGGCAGGGGCAGCAACGGGCACCGTGGCCTGCACCGTAATCTGTTTGGCCAGCCTTAGGCGGAAATCGCCCGACTGCACCTCAATTTCTGAAAGGCCAGTATCGTTGATAAGTTCGGCCAGCTGGCGAAGCAATTTGCGGTCAAGATCGGCTAAAGCAGTCATAGGGGTCACTCAATAGATGGTTAGGATGAAGAAGAAACAGAATCGGCCAACAACTGTGCCACGGCGCGAACGCCCAGCAGGTAACTGTCGGCACCAAAGCCACTGATAAGGCCAACAACGCCGGCCGCCGTCACGCTGTGGCTTCGAAAAGCCTCCCGCGCATGGATGTTGGACAAATGCACCTCGACAACAGGAATGCTAATCGCGCGGATGGCATCCAGCAAGGCAATTGAACTGTGGCTGTAGGCACCAGGATTGATGACAATGCCGACAAATTCGCCTGCGGCTGCCTGCAACCAATCAACCAACTGCCCCTCATGGTTGCTTTGGCGGCAGTTAAGGTCATAGCCCAGCTCAGATGCCAATTGTTGGCAGCGTTGATCAATTTGCGCCATCGTCACCGATCCGTAAATCGATGGTTCACGCAAACCTAACATATTTAGGTTGGGACCATGCAACAGCAGCAGTTTGGGTTTGGGCATTGCGACCATTAACAGCTAAAGGGTGACTCAGGCGCCTAACGAAGTCATTCCTTTAGACGCAAACGGGGTTAGCGTAAACGTCTGCATGAATGCCTGGTTGGTTAAGCATAGGATCGGAAGATCGTTGGTGTATCGAACAGCCATAGGAACGGACTATAAACAAATCGCGTCTCTCTGCCAAGCCCGATTAAAAAATCATTGTTTTTTAATTGCTTATAGAATCATAAAGCCAGAAACAGTCCCAAACAATCCACTCTATTGTTTCAAAATGGCATCGGTGAAGTCGGCTTTATCGATATTAGCCCCCGTCAGATTGGCACCTATAAGCACGGCGCGACGCAGGCTGGCTCCCCGAAGGTCAGCACCAGCCAGGTTTGCCCCCGTCAAATTCACGCCATTAAGATTGCTGTTCACCAACCTGGCATTGCTAAGGTTGGTTGGCCACAATTTGGAACCTGGGAGCGCACTACTGGCACGCGAAATGATAGCCTTAAGAACAGCATCTCTAAGATCGGCATGGCTAAGGTCAGCACCTGTTAAATTGGCACCAGCCAAATTGGCTTTGGACAGATTGGCATCCCGCAAGTTGGCGGCACTAAGATTCGTCATGACCAAAAGTGCACGGAACAAATTGGCCTCAATTAGTAAAACTTCTTGTAAATCAGCCCCACTAAGATTGACATGATTCAAATCAAAACTACTAAGATCCCGTTTGACCAATATCGCCCGCTGCCCCTTGGCACCCTGTGAATCAATCCATTGCACATGGTTGGCCAACACCTCATCCAATTTGCGGGGTTGGTTGCGGCTTTTATCTTGCAGCATGTCAACCAGTTCAGCCGGGGCGCTATCATCAAAGACTGTGCCCGTGATATCCATATTATCAACAACAGCGTTGTCAAAACTGGTACGACTGATGACAGCATAGCTTAGGGATGACCCCTTAAGATTGGCAAAGCTTAAATCAGCATTGGACAAGTCCACATTGGATAAATCCGCATTACGCAAATCCACGGAACTCAAGTTGCATCCGCGCAGATAAGCCCCTTTAAGGTTAGCACCTGTCATGATGGCATTGCGCAAATCCGCGCCATTTAGATTAACATTGGGCATAACGGCGTCATCCAACCGACTGAACGACAGATCCGTCCTGACCTCTTCCGCGGCCTCATTAACATGGCGAACAATCGCCCCCGCCCGCAAATCGGCCTCCGTTAAATTGGCTCCACGTAGATTGGCGTTACGAATTTTAACCCCACGCATGCTGGCACGCATCAAATTGGCTTCGGAAAAATTGGCGCGTTCCAAATTGGAACAAAACAAATCTGAAAAACTTAGATCGGTTCCTGCAAAATTGCCCTCTTGCAGATCACAACCCATCATTTTTGCCGACTTAAGCATGCGATTAGGCATTTGGATTCTTGCTAAGGACCGACCAGAAAGCACCAAACGAGATCCTGTTTCCTCTCCATCAACCCACGCTTCGTGTTCCAGGATTTTTTTTTCGATATCTGTCAATTGATTGGTCATGGCCATTGCCCCCTAAACCCAGCCGCTTACGACCAAAAGATAGACGGGAACACTGTCATTGGGATCAACCTGCTCAGACAATTCCAGGCGAAAACCCGCCCGATCCCCTATCGCAATAAGATTTTTAAAGGCCTCGGTGGATTTGATTTGATCTACCGTGATTCCTGAGCTTTTGAAGTGCTTTTGCTGCAACCGCTCCCCCCCTGGCTCATCCAATCCATACAAAATGAACCAGGATGGGACACCCTCCCGCATGCCTTCGCCAGCCTTTGTAGTATCTTCTGGCAGGCGTTTGGCTATAGCATCAAACTGCATAAATAGATGGTGAAGGAATCCAGATGGCATTAAATTCTCAAAATAAAGTGCAAAAGAAAATGGCAGGAGAAAATGCGACCATTGACCAAAATCAGTTTATGCCTTAGGCGCTTAACAAAAACTTAAGCCTAGCAGTCGCCTCACGCATCATCCATAACTCGCACCCGCCCACAGCATCATTTTTTTGGAAAACGCCCCTATAATGACCAGTTTTGTTGATTTCGGTGACTTGGGACAAACCCTTTTGCAGCTTAGCCTGTGTCTGGCAGGGCTACAGCTGTTGGCGGGCAGTCGCTTTTGGCCAAGATTCAGCAGCTTTTTGCCTGAAATTGCTGGCCTAAACGCCACAGTCCTAACCCTATCGATGGCCAGTCTGATTGCGGCCTATGTCAATGTTGACCTTAGCCTGGCGAATGTCGCCCAAAACACCAACGCCAACGCCCCGTTGCTGTATCGCATCACGGGCGCCTGGGGCAATCATGAGGGATCCCTGCTGTTGTGGCTGCTGTGGATGGGATTATATGCGGCGGCGCTGGCCTGGCATCCCGCGCAACGATTGGCTCCTAAGCTAACTGGCCGTGCCTTAGCGGTTCTGGGGGGGCTACAAATCCTGCTGACAGGCTATGCCTTAATCCTTTCCAACCCATTTTGGCGGTTGCCGATTGCGCCTAAATCTGGCGCTGGCTTAAACCCCTTGCTGCAGGATATTGGCCTGGCCATCCATCCCCCCGTGCTGTACCTTGGCCTGACAGGAATCACCATCGCTTTTGCCCTATCGATAGCGGCCTTGTTGGGCAACCATTGCCCTACCCCATTCGCCGCCACCACCGTATCAACCGCATCGTCTGAAAGCAGCGGGGATGAACCAGCCTGGACAATCCTAGCGCGCCCATGGCTGTTGCTATCCTGGGGGTGGTTAACGTTGGGGATCGCGCTGGGCAGTTGGTGGGCTTATCGGGAATTGGGCTGGGGCGGGTGGTGGTTTTGGGATCCGGTGGAGAATGCCGCACTGATTCCCTGGCTGTTTGCCAGCGCCCTGATGCACGCCCTGAATTTGCAACGACAGCCATCAGAACAGCAGCAGGGTCAACAACAGGTGCAAGCTGTGCAGGAAGCTGCATGGGCATCTGCCCCCCATCTTTTGGCGATTTTTACCTTGGGCAGCACGCTGTTGGCGATGTTTTTGGTACGATCCGGCCTGTTAACCTCTGTCCACGCCTTTGCCCTGGATCCTGCCAGGGGTAGTGTGCTGCTGGCCATTACGGCGGTGGTCACCCTGGCCAGCCTTGCTTTATTCGCGTTGCGCGTCCCCGTTGCCCCAACAGCCCCCGTGGCGACCAAAACCTCCTGGCTTTCGCCATCGGCCTGGCTGTTGTTTGGCTATTTAATTTTTGCCTTAACCGCTGTCACCGTGCTGCTGGGCACCGCCTATCCCCTGCTGCATCAGACGGTTACCGATTCCCCGATGGCGGTGGCGGGCGATTTTTATCAGCAGATGGTGGTGCCCCTGTTGTTGTTGTTGCTAGGCGGGGTGGTCGGATTGCCACATTTGGCGCGAACCGATAAATCACCAACATCACCTGGCCTAAAGCGATACCGTTGGCCAGCCCTGGCTTTGTTGGTCTTGGCCAGCGTACTGAATCTGTGGATTGGTTGGCATTGGATAGCGGGGGGTGTGATTGTTGCCATGGGGGGACTGGCAATTATCCAAAATTGGGCGCCGATTTGGCGACCTCAACGGCGGGTTATGGCTTTGGCACATTTGGCCGCGGGGTTGGCGGCTATCGGCATGGTTGGCGCCAGCTTGTGGCAGCAATCCTATATCGTCAAACTGGCGCCTGGTAAGGGTGTGGTTGCTGGTTCCTATCAACTAACCCTGCAACAGTTGCGGGAAATTCCTATCGGCCAAAACGGAGCAAATTATAGCACTTGGCAGGCGGTGGTGGCCATTCGCCCCGCCCATAATCCTTCCAGCCACCCCATTTTGCTGACCAGCGAAAAACGTCACTATCAGGTTGAGGAAATGGTAACCAGCGAGGCAGCCGTAGATTATGGACTGTGGCGCGATTTGTATGTGGTCATTGGCCAACCCGATATTGCGGCGGGCACTTTAACCATTAAATTCTTGATCAACCCGCTGATAAGTTGGCTGTGGGCGGCAGTCGTGCTGGCCACCCTGGCCGCCTGGCTAGGCGCCATCCGCAGCTGGCAATCTTTGAAGCCAATTTCGCACCAGCCGCCAGCCCTCTAAGGCTAGACATGCGCCTTAAGTCGGGCGCCCCCCTCCCACCCCTGCCTTAACAAGTTTTTAACCAAATTGCGCCATTCTTAATTCTATGTCTGCTGTTCTAACCGATGCGGTTCTTGAGGCGCTTGCTGATAGCGATAACGACTATCAACGGGCGAGTTTGTTGTTGCGTAAGCGTTGCCGTGAGGATAGCCGCCTGCTGCTGGCCATTGTTGATCCCTGGCTTAACGGCGCGGTTTCTGGCATGGTGGCAAAGGTGGCGCAAAGCTATGGCATTGCCGATCGCTTTAGCCAACAAGCCGCTGGTTCAGTCAAAAACGACGCAAAACCTGCAACCTCTTCCGCTTCCCTATCGAAATCTGATGCCGCCCTGTCCGCACAGCAGATTGATCAGGTGGTTCAGGCCTGGGGTCATACGCAGCCCGATGCCGTCAGCGCGCCGTCCAGCGGTTCGGTCACTGTCATTAGCCAATTGACCAAACCGATTGAACGCCCGCCTTCTTTAGGCAAAATCGCCGCCAAGCGGCAACAGGAAACTTTGGGGCAACTGGCCGCCGCTTATAAAAAAAGCTAGGCAGGTCACGCATAATTGCCCCGAATCGGATGGTTCATGACGATTCGATTATCCCCGCAAAAGCCACTAAAAACACCATCCCACAGGTCGATGCATTTTTGACTTAACCTTTGGGACAAAACGGTTTATATCAGCCACGTGATCAACTGATGTCGCACCGATTTTTTCAGCTAGGATGTACGTAAAATGGCTACTACCAAAAAACCCACTGTCGCTTCACCCAAGACTGCTGCTGCTGGCACCGCCACAGCCGCCCCCAAGCCTGAAACGGCCAAGGGCAAAGCTCCGGACACCAAGGCTGTGACCAACGATGGCATTGCCACCGGCACCATTGCTCAGGTGATTGGCCCCGTGGTCGATGTGCTGTTTGAGGGTGCCATGCCCGCCATGCTAACCGCACTTGAGGTGGTCAACCACAACCAGCGTTTGGTGTTAGAGGTGGCGCAGCATCTGGGCGACAATGTTGTTCGGACGATTGCGATGGATGCCACCGATGGCCTGGTTCGTGGGCAGGCGGTGGTGGCAACTGGTCATCCCATCCATGTGCCGGTTGGCCCCGAAACCCTTGGCCGTATTTTGAATGTGGTTGGCGAAGTGATTGACGATGGCGTGCCGCTGGTTACCAAGCGCACCTCCTCCATCCACCGCGACGCCCCCGCCTTTACCGAACAGGCCACCGAAACCGAAGTGCTGGTGACGGGGATTAAGGTTATCGACCTGCTGTGTCCCTATTCAAAGGGCGGTAAAATTGGTCTTTTCGGCGGGGCGGGCGTTGGCAAAACCGTTTTGATTCAAGAATTGATTAACAACATCGCTAAGGCGCACGGCGGCGTGTCGGTGTTTGCTGGCGTGGGTGAGCGCACGCGGGAGGGTAACGACCTGTATCACGAAATGAAGGATGCGGGCGTTATTAAGATTGATGATAAGGGTTCGACCGCGGGTTCCAAAGTCGCCCTGGTCTATGGTCAGATGAATGAGCCGCCCGGGGCGCGTGCCCGCGTTGCCCTGTCCGGCCTAACCCTGGCCGAGTATTTTCGGGATGAGGAGGGGCAGGATGTGTTGTTCTTCATCGACAACATTTTCCGCTTTACCCAGGCTGGTTCCGAAGTGTCGGCGCTGTTGGGGCGTATCCCCTCAGCCGTGGGCTATCAACCCACCCTGGCCACCGACATGGGTACGTTGCAGGAACGGATTACCACAACCCATAAGGGATCGATTACCTCGGTGCAGGCTATTTACGTGCCCGCCGATGACTTGACCGACCCGGCGCCTGCCACCAGCTTTAGCCACCTGGACGCCACCACCGTGTTGAACCGTGCGATTGCTGAGCAGGGGATTTACCCCGCGGTTGACCCGCTGGACTCCACCTCCCGCATTCTTGACCCGAATGTGGTAGGTTTGGAGCATTATCAGGTTGCCCGCGATGTGCAAAAGGTGCTGCAATCTTACAAATCGCTGCAGGACATCATCGCCATTTTGGGCATGGATGAGCTGTCGGAGGCTGACAAGCTGACCGTAGCACGGGCGCGTAAGATTCAACGCTTCCTGTCGCAACCGTTCCATGTGGCCGAAGTCTTTACAGGATCGCCAGGGATTTTTGTGAAGCTGGAGGATACCATCCGCAGCTTTAAGGGCATCCTGAGCGGGGATTATGACGACCTGCCCGAAGCGGCCTTTTACAT
Organism: Alphaproteobacteria bacterium; assembly: GCA_044375625.1. Lineage (GTDB taxonomy): Bacteria > Pseudomonadota > Alphaproteobacteria > CAISOG01 > CAISOG01 > CAISOG01. Next base: position 21,611 of record JBILMH010000001.1, on the reverse strand, counting down.
GGTCGGCACGATTGAAGAAGCCGTCGAAAAAGCCAAAAAATTGGCGGCAGAATTGGCGGCGGCGTAATGGCGGTATTGCAATCCACCAGCGGTCATGATGGCGGCGGGCAGCATCAACAGTTGTTGGTGCGCCTGCTGACCCCCAATCAGCCCCCAATTGAGCTGAACGCGCAATCCGTATCGTTGCATGACAGCATTGGCCAGAGGCAAATTTTGGTGCACCATGCCAATTTGGCGGGCATTTTGGATGGCAAGCCCGTGGTTGTTGCCTTAACCGATGGGCAGATTCGCGAATTTCTGCCCACTGGCGGCTTCTATGAAGTGTCCAACGATACCGTAACCCTGATGGTCACCAGCCTGCAGGGCGGCTAATCAACGCTCATTAAGTTTAATTTCATGAGCCTTGCCAAAGCCTTTACCACCATCAGCGGCCTAACGATGCTTAGCCGCGTTGTCGGATTCATCCGCGATTCGATGTTGGCGGCGGTGTTGGGGGCGGGGCCAATCGCCGACGCCTTTTTGGTAGCCTTTCGCCTGCCCAATTTTTTTCGCCAATTTTTTGGTGAGGGTACGTTTAACGCCGCCTTTGTGCCGCAATACACCAAATGCCTGAAAAACGATGGCAAACAGGGGGCGTTGTTGTTTGCCGAACAGGCGTTGGCGGTGTTGGTAACCGTGCTAATCCCCTTTCTGCTGCTGGTGGAAATCGGGATGCCCTATGTCATTCATGCCTTTGCCTCAGGTTTTGGCAGCAAGCCTGATGTCTTGGCGCTGGCGATTGATTTTTGCCGCATTACCTTTCCCTATCTGTTTTTTGTGTCGCTGGTCACCCTGCTTAGCAGCCTGCTGAACGCGCATGAGCGTTTTGCGGTTCCTGCCAGCATGCCAACCCTGTTAAACGCCGTCATGATCCTGGCAATGCTGCTACGGGTTGGGGATGCGGCGGTGGCGGGCTATTGGCTGTCATGGTCGATAACGCTGGCTGGTGTGTTGCAGCTGGCCTGGTGCTGGCGCGCTTGCAAAAAGGCAGGGGTGCAACCACGCCTGCGCCGTCCCGCCCTGACGCCAGAGGTGCGCACCATGTTGCGGCGGATGGTGCCCGTCTCCCTGGGTGCGGGCGGCCTGTACCTTAGTGTGATTATCGATATGCAGCTGGCCAGTTATTTGGATCAGGGCGCCATTTCCTATCTGTACTTTGCCGATCGACTGAACCAATTGCCGCTGGGCGTTATTGGGGTTGCCCTGGGCACCAGCCTGATTCCGCTGTTGTCCAAAAAACTGGCGGATGGCGATCATCAGGGCAGCCACCATATTCAAAATCGGGCGATAGAGTTGGGGTTGGCCATCACCCTGCCCGCCGCCATCGGCCTGCTGCTGCTGGCTTTTCCGATTATCGTCACCCTGTTTCAGCGCGGCAAATTTCTGCCCACCGATGCCATCGCCACCGCCGCCACCCTGCAGGCCTATGTCATCGGCCTGCCCGCCTATGTACTGATTAAAGTCTTTACGCCAGGGTTCTACGCCCATGGTGATACCCGCACGCCGGTGAAAATCGCGCTGGCAGGGTTGGGCGCCAGCCTTATCCTAAAGCTGCTGCTGATCTGGCCAATGGCGCAGGTTGGCATAGCCCTGGCCACCGCCCTATCCTCCTGGGGCAATGTTGCAGCCCTGGCCTGGCTGTCGCATAAGCGTGGCTATTGGTTGGGCGATTTTCGCCTACGCAACACCCTGCAAAAAATCGTGATAGCCGCCCTGTCGATGGCACTGCTGCTGGCTCTTACCCGCCCGCTGCTGACCCCCTATCTGGACGGGCATCTGCTGGCAAAGGTTATCGGCCTTGGTGTGATTATTGCGGCGGCCAGCGCTCTGTACTTCTTGCTGTTGGGGTGGATGCGGGTTTATGCTTGGGGCGATTTGGCGCGCTTTAATCCCCTGAAGGGCAAAAGCAAGCGCAAGGCCAAAGCTAGCAATTCCAACCAAAACAACACGTTAGAACCATGACCATCCTTTCGGGCATTCAGCCGACCAGCAATATTCACCTGGGCAACTATTTGGGCGCGATCCGCAACTGGGTTGCCCTGTCGCGTGCCCAGAACGCCACCCCGCAAAACTCCCTGTTCTGCGTCGTTGACCTGCACGCTATCACGGTGGCGCAGGAACCGGCCAAGCTGCGCCAGGCGGTGTTGGAGGCGGCGGCGGCCTATCTGGCCTGTGGGCTGGATCCCGCCCACAACAGCATTTTTGTGCAAAGCCATGTCAGCGGCCATGCCGAATTGGGGTGGATTTTGGGATGCCAAACCCCGCTGGGCTGGCTGTACCGCATGACGCAGTTTAAGGATAAGGCGGGTAAGGATCGTGACAATTCGGGGCTGGGGCTGTTGGCCTATCCCGCCCTGATGGCCGCCGACATTTTGCTGTATAAGGCAACGCAAGTGCCGGTGGGAGAGGATCAGAAGCAGCATGTGGAGCTGACCCGCGACATTGCTGGCGCCTTTAACCACCAGTTCGGGGAAAACTTTTTCCCGCTGCCTGAACCGCTGATGATGGGGGAGGCGACACGGGTGATGAGCCTGCGCGACGGTACCAAAAAAATGAGCAAGTCGGATGCCTCTGACCAATCGCGCCTCAACCTGCTGGACGATGCCGACACCATTGCCGACAAAATTAAGCGCGCCAAGACCGACCCCGACGCCCTGCCCTCTGACGCGGCGGGGCTGGCCAACCGGCCGGAGGCACGCAACCTGCTGACCATCTATGCCGCCATTCAGGGCAAAAGCCTGGCCGATGTGCTGCCCGAAGTGGGGGGCGGCCAATTTTCAGGCTTTAAGGCCAAACTGACCGCCGCCTTGGTGGATCACCTGCCCCCGATTGGCCAGCGGATGCAACAATTGCTGGCCGACAAGGCCTATCTGCAACAGGTGCTAACCACCGGCGCGGCCAATGCCAACGCCATCGCCAAACCCACCCTGCAGGGGGTGATGGAGCGGATGGGTTTGCGGTAGAGCGCTTCAAGCGGACTTCTCCTACAGCGCGGGGGTTCTATACCGACCCCCGCCCCAAAGTTTTGAAAAAGGTAGCGTTTCCAAAGCTAACGGTTAAGGCCAAAAGCCTTAAGCACATTATTTCCCGCCTCTAAAATGTTGGACAGTCCCCCTATGAGTTTATCCTCGCCATACATCTGCTGACGTGTTGTACGATCAACCCCTCTGGCAAACACATAACCAAAGCGATTGACCTCAGGATTCCATGGTAAATTGGTTACACCACTAAGATTTACCCCAGTAAAATTCGTCTTAGAATTAACAATACCGCGCCCTATTCTTGCAAAAACCATTTTTGCTTTCCACAAAACAGCTTTTTCTAGGTTTGCTTCACGTAAATCGGCACCTTTAAGATTTGCTCCCTCGAAATCAGTCTCTGTAAGATCCGCACGTCGCAAAATAGTATTTGGCATATTGGAACATCTTAGATCCACTTTTTTTAAAAAGTCAGGGCATTTTTTGATGGCATCTTCTAAAAGTTTTTTTGAATTCGCAACTAAATCGACCGCTATAAAACACGGCATTGTTATTTTTACAGCTTTTCCATCTAATAAGTTATTATTATCGCACAAACCTAGATCTTTTTGAGCGGCCGCGATCGCATTTGCATCATTAATGCCAAATTCATTTAGACGAAAAATTGCTTTTTCAACATTCCAACCCTCCGCTGCCATACACATGACAAACAATTGCGTTGTATTCGGAGGTAGATTTTTGAATTCTTGAAGAGGTTTATCAAAATTCTCTTCATAATCTCTAACATGACCCCACCTAAAAGCAAGCCAGTCTATTTGTTCCTTGCTAGGTTCCATTGGAACAATTAATACATTATTTTTGTTCAAAAAACTTTTATTCATTTTTTTTACCCATCAATTAATCCAATAATGCATTTTAATATTAAGACTTACTCATAAAAAATGCTATTAATGCTTCATATAAAATATATAATCTATTAAATAGATAAAGTCAACAGAAGCTTTTTAAAATTGTACGCTATGGCAAGGGTTGCAAAGTGCCCTACTCCACCCCCATCCCCTAACGAGGAACAGTGGTGGGTTTGCGCTTGGCACGCAGCGGTTTTTCGCCCTCGCCACCTGTTGATGGCACGGGCAGGTCGGGATAGATGAAGTGCAGGCGGCCATCCTTAACCGTTACCCGCACCATGCCGCCCTTGGCCAGCCGCCCGAACAACAACTCCTCCGCCAGCGGCTGTTTAATCTCCTGCTGAATCAACCGCGCCATTGGGCGGGCGCCAAAGCCAGGCTCCACCCCATGGGTCGCCAGATAGGCGCGCGCCTCCTTATTCAAATCAATGGTGACGTTGCGCTCCTGCAACTGCATTTCCAGCTGCATGATGAACTTATCGACAATGCGTTCAATCGCGGCGGGGCTAAGCGCGGCAAAGGGAATCACCGCGTCCAGTCGGTTGCGGAACTCTGGCGTAAACAGGCGGTTGATCGCCTCCTTATCGTCCCCTTCCCTGCTGTTATGGGCAAAACCAATGGCGGGTTTGGCCAAGTCGGCCGCGCCAGCGTTGGTGGTCATGATCAAAATGACGTTGCGAAAGCTGACATGGCGGCCGTTGTGGTCGGTCAATTTTCCATAGTCCATCACCTGCAACAACAAATTGAACAGGTCGGGATGCGCCTTTTCGATTTCGTCCAGCAACAACACGCAGTGCGGGTGTTGGTCGATGGCGTCCGACAGCAGCCCCCCCTGTTCAAAGCCAACATAGCCTGGCGGCGCCCCAATCAGCCGCGCAATGCTGTGGCGTTCCATATATTCCGACATATCAAAGCGCACCAATTCAATGCCCAAGGCTTTGGACAATTGCCGCGCCACCTCCGTCTTACCAACGCCGGTTGGCCCCGAAAACAGATAGCTGCCTATCGGTTTTTCACCATCACGCAGGCCTGCCCGTGACAGCTTTATCGCCGCCGACAGCTCCAAAATCGCCTGATCCTGGCCGAACACCATGGTTTTCAGGTTGCGTTCCAGCTGAATCAGCTGGGTTCTATCATCATGCGTCACCTGTTTGGCGGGCACCCGCGCCATTCTGGCCACCACCTTTTCCACATCGGCCACCGTTACCAGGCGGCGACGCTTAGCCGTGCTGGTCGCGCCCTTTTTGTTGGCCAGGTGCGCCGCCGCGCCAGCCTCATCCAACACGTCGATGGCCTTATCGGGCAGCTTGCGGTCGTGGATATAGCGGGTGGATAGGTCGATGGCCGCCTGCAACGCGGGCGGATCAAAACGCACATGGTGATAGGTTTCATAGGCACCGCTAAGGCCGCGCAGGATCGCCAACGTATCGCCAGGGCTGGGTTCGGGAATATCAATTTTCTGGAACCGACGCGCCAGGGCGCGATCCTTTTCAATATGGTTGCGAAATTCTTGGTAAGTGGTCGATCCCATACAGCGCAATGAACCCTTGGCCAGCGCGGGTTTCAGGATGTTTGAGGCATCCATCGCGCCGCCACTGGTGGCGCCTGCCCCGATCACGGTGTGAATCTCATCAATAAACAAAATCGCCATGTCTTTGGCGGCCAGCTCACTCATGACGGTTTTCAACCGCTCCTCAAAATCACCGCGATAGCGGGTTCCCGCCAGCAATGCTCCCATGTCCAGCGCGTAAATGACCGCGGGCTTTAGCTTTTCGGGTACATCCCCCGCCACAATCTTCAACGCCAATCCCTCCGCCAGGGCGGTTTTGCCCACCCCCGGATCGCCGACAAACAACGGATTGTTTTTGGTACGGCGGCACAAAATATGAATTGTCCGTTCCAGCTCCGCTTCACGACCAATCAGCACATCAATTTTGCCCGCTGCCGCCCGTTCGTTCAGGTTGGTGGTATAGGATTCCAGCGCGCTGGGGGTGCGGCGATGCGGACGCTCCGACGGGCTACCCCCCTCCTCCTGCTGATGATCGGCGGGCTTGCTGGCGGCATCGCGATGGCCAGCAGAAGATTTGCTGATGCCATGCGACAAAAAGTTGACCACATCGAAACGGGTAACATCCTGGCTTTGCAGGAAATACACCGCGTGCGATTCCCGTTCAGAAAACATCGCAACCAACAGGTCTGCCCCCGTCACCTCACTGCGGCTGGCGGACTGTACATGGATAACCGCACGCTGCACCGCCCGTTGAAAGCCCGCCGTTGGCTTAGATTCCTTAATTTGTCGATTAACCAAATTGGCCAGTTCGCCATCGATATAGGTCTTCAGATCTTGTTGCAGCTTGGCCAGATCCAAATGGCAACCACGCATGACCGCCACCGCCTCTGGATCATCGGTCAGCGCCAGCAACAAATGTTCCAGCGTGGCAAACTCATGGTACCGTTGAGTGGCAAAATCCAACGCGCGATGCAGCGTTCTTTCTAAATTACGGCTTAACATTGGTTACCCCCCTGTTGCAAAAATCTTTTCCTATGCCCGCTCCATCGTGCAGCGCAATGGATGGCCAAAGGCGTGCGCATAGTCCAACACCTGCTGCACCTTACTTTCCGCCACCTCACAGCTGTAGATACCGCAAACCCCCACCCCATGATTGTGAACATGCAACATGACGATCGTAGCCTCCTCATGATTTTTGCGGAAAATAGTTTCCAGAATATCAACAACAAAGTCCATCGGGGTAAAATCGTCGTTCAGCAGCAACACGCGATACAGCGGCGGTTTTTTCAGGCGTTCGCGCGGCTTGGTCGCGGTATCCTGCTGCTGCCCCAAATGGGGAGGCGCATTGGGGGGCAGGCTGGCTTGCAGCTGGACTTGCAATTGCGGTAGCAGCGGGCGCATCACGCTTACCAACACCATGACCTTTAAGAAAAGTTCTACGGATTTCGATGGTACAAAAAAAAGGGGCCGGAGGCAAACACCTCCAGCCCCCTTCGGGGATTGGTTAAAACCGCCTAGGCAGCAGATTTGAACGCTTTTTCAATCGACACGTTGATGCGCGCTTGAATTGGCTCAGCTGACTGGTTGGTGATTTTGATCAAGCTTTCGGAAATTTTGGTCATTTCGCTAACGCTTTGCTCATAGGAATTGCGCGCAAATTCAGCCTGAGTTTCAAAAACATCACGCAGGTTTTTGCAGTTAACCAGGTCTTTTTGAGCGCTAAGGCTGGATTCCAACTGGCTTTGAGCAAAGTTAAAGCACTGCTTCAGAATGTTTTCGCAACCGGCAATCAGGTCGGCGCTGGATTTGCTGATAGCGTTCAGGTTTTCACGCATAAAGCTGGACATACCGTCAAAGGATTCAACCATGGTTGAATTGGCCTTGCTGGTGTTTTGGGCAACCAGGTTGACGATTTTGGTGGCAGCTTTGGCAGCTTCGGCACCAGAAGTTTGGGCGGCTTTAACACCGTTGGCGATGGCGCCCTGAATGGCTTCCTGGGTGGTCGCGCTAAGAGCTTCGGCAGCCTTTGTTTTGGCTGAAGTGTTGTTGTTGGTCATTAGTCTCTCCTTAAATTAGAGCAAATGGGTATAAAGCTAGGCCTGATGCCCCACATCATTTTTTCGCATTCCACGAAAATGGTGCGGCGCAACAACTGATACCATATTGCGCCTACTAGCCATGCTGTCAAGAACAAAATAAGAAAAAAGTTATAAATCATACACCAGCATTCACGGGCGTCAGCTTACACATACTTAAGCCTGTGCCGAATGATTGTGCAGTGCCCACTACTAACCGCTTTTCCCTAGCCCCTGACCACCACATTCAGCACGTCGGCACCGCGGCGAACAGTGATTTGCCAGCCGCGATTGGGCTCCTTAACCAAATCCCGCAGGCTGGCCACCGAATCCACCTCCACGCCATTGATCGCCAACACAATGTCGCCAGCGCGCAGATCCAACTGTTCGGCGGGCGTCCCCTGATCCGTCTTGATCACCGCCACCCCCTGATCGCTGGCAAAACCATATTCCTCGGCAACCGCTGGCGACAGATTGACCACGGTGGCACCCGTCAGGGGGGTACGCCCAGCCAGCTTGGTTTCCTGGCGGGGGGGATTTTCTGGCGCAGGTTGCAACGGCATGGCTAGATTAAGCTGCCGTTGCTGGCGAATGATCGACAGCCGTACCGACCCCGTGGGCTTAGCGGTCGATACATAGAAACGCAGGGATTCCAGATCGGTAACCTCTTTATTCTCAACCGCGTAAATCACATCGCCGCTTTTGAGGCCAGCGGTGGCGGCGGGACCATCCCGAACCACCCTGGCCACCACCACACCAGTCGGGCGACTAAGCCCCAGGCTGTTGGCAATTTCGGCGGTGACGGGCTGACCACTAAGCCCCAGCCATGGCCGCACCACCCGCCCATTTTTTTCTAAGGAGGCAACAGTGGCGCGCAGCATGTTGGCAGGAATCGCAAATCCAATGCCGTTGGATCCACCATCACGGCTGAAAATGGCGGTATTGATGCCCAGCAATCGCCCATTCAAATCCACCAACGCCCCGCCGGAGTTGCCCGGGTTGATGGCGGCATCGGTCTGAATAAAAAAGTTCAGGTCAGAAATGCCGCCCGCGGTTCGTGCCAACGCAGAAATAATGCCCATCGTGACCGTTTGCCCCACGCCAAAGGGATTACCGATGGCCAACACCGCATCCCCCACCTCGGCCGCATCCGAATCCGCCAATTCCACATAGGGCACATTGCCAGCCTCAATTTTCAAAAAGGCCAGATCAATCCGCTTATCCCCATAAGTGACTTTGGCAGGAAATTCGCGGCGGTCGGCCAACACCACCGTGATCTCATCACTGGATTCCACCACATGATAGTTGGTAACGATTTGACCGTCGGCACGAATAATGACCCCAGAGCCCAACGAATTTTCAATCCGTTCACGCGGCAGGCCAAACATCAAACTGTTGCCGAAAAATTTTTGAAAAATCGGGTCGTTCAGCATCGGGTTAAGGCGGGATTTAACCACCCTTTTGGCATAGATATTGACCACCGCGGGGGCAGTCTGCTTAACAATCGGGGAAAAACTCAGCTGTACTTGTTGACGGCTGGTGGGCACGGTTTGCGCCACCGCCTGCCCCACCATCTGGCCATGCCCCAGGGTGGCAAAGGCCAAAGCCAACGCCATGCAAAAAACCACTGTCGGGCGATTCCATCGGTTCATCATAGCCATCATAACCCAAAACTGTTACCGAAAAAGTCATTAGCTTGGCAAGGGTGAGGATGACGGGGGTGGTAGTTGTACTTACCCCACCCCCATCAGGCGGTTTGCAGCTGTAGCGGCAGGTTGAGGGCGAAAGCGAGAGCCTTGGCGCTGGCCACCCCGACGCGCAGGCTGGTATAGGAACCAGGGCTGGCCACCACCGTCACCCCGCCCAAATCGGGCAATCCAACCGCCGCCTGATCCAACAATTGGCGCAACAGGGGCAACAGGTGGCTTTCGTGATGCTTGCCAACCAACTCCGCCCGCTGTGCCACCACCGCGCCATCCGCAGTCGTCAGCCACAGCCGACAAGTCTCCCCCGCTGTGTCAATGTTCAGGGTCAGGGGGTTGGGGTTTGGATGGGGCAAAACGGGGGGCATGACTGCTAAGATGCGCGCAACCTATTGGTTGGATGCCCGCACCTCCTCCACCTCTGGCACATAATAGCGCAGCATGTTTTCGATGCCGTTTTTCAAGGTCGCGGAGGAGCTGGGGCAGCCGGAACAAGCCCCCTGCAAATACAAATAAACAATGCCATCCTCAAAACGGTCAAAGATGATGTCGCCGCCATCCATGGCCACGGCGGGGCGAACGCGGCTGTCCAACACTTCCTTAATTTGGGTAACCAGGTCGCTATCCTCAGCGGCCTCACCAGCTGTCGCAGGGGCGGCAGAATCGGCGGCAACCGCCACATCGCCACTGCTGTAATGATCCATAATCGCCCCGATAATGGCGGGTTTCAGCAGCAGCCAGTCGTCCCCATCCTGCTTAGTCACCGTAATAAAATCGCCGCCCAAATACACGCCCACCACGCCGTCAATGCGGAACAGGCGGTTGGCCAGCGGCGATTGTTTGGCCTTAGCCGCCTCGCGGAAATCGGCCGTCCCATCCGCCATAACCGGTTGACCCGGAATGAATTTCAGGCTGTTGGGATTGGGGGTGGATTCGGTTTGGATAAACATGGTCGGCAACTTAAACTTTTTGAGATGATAAACAGGGTTGTTGAATTCCCGACCATTACCATAAACATTTCTTAAGGCCAATCCTTTGGATTGCCGATATGTGGGTGGCAACAGGAAAAGCTAGACGCTTGACGTATCACGTCTTTTTTGCCATATTGAACATATGTCGGAGGATAAACCAAAACCACTCTCCTGTAGGGATAAGCGCACAGCGGCTTTTGTTGCGGGCGAGCGGGTTAAAACGTTTCAGGGATTTGAGGAGCAAGCAAAGAAACGCCTAGCAATTCTGGAGGATGCGCAATCCCGTGAAGACTTAATGCAGTTACCGAGCAACCGTTTTGAGGCCTTAGGCGGCAACCGTAAGGGGCAATACAGCATCCGCATAAACCAAAAATGGCGCATCTGCTTTGAGTGGCCTGACGATCACATAAAGCCCTTCAACATCGAAATCGTCGATTACCATTAAGGAGAACAACATGACCGCACCAGAAAAACGACCCATCTACCCAATCCACCCTGGCACCATCCTGGGTGATGAGCTGGCCGAGCTGAACATGTCACCAGCCGAGCTGGCGCGGGAGCTGCATGTGCCCGCCAATCGGATTTATCAGTTGCTGGCTGGCAAACGCTCCATGACGGCCGACACCGCCCTTCGCCTGCAACAATGGCTTGGGGTTTCCGCCGCCTTTTGGATGAACCTGCAAAAACGCTATGAACTTGATCTGGCTAGCGAGCAAATCGAGGAAGAAATTAAGCGCACCATCAAACAGCGCCCCCCGTACCAATATCAGCCACAGGATGCCGCGCTGTAAAAACTCTGGTAACCCGCCTCAGGCTAAGCAAATGACAGCATAAGGGTGAATCCGTCACATCCATCAAACCGTCACACACCCGATCCACACGTGATAATCCACGGGATAGGGGGTGGGCAGGGTTTTTAGCAGCTGGCGCAACCGACCCGCGTTGACGGGGCGATGGGCGGCGGCGGGATGATGCGCCCCGATGGCGCGTAGATTCTGCAAAAACGCCAGGGCGCTGGGATAGAAACGCCGTATCTTATGCACTTGGCCGGTTACCTGACCTTTTGCGTGACCTGGCACTTGTCCTTCTACTTGGGAGCCTTTGGTTGGGGAGCCGTGATCCGATAACAGAGTAACCAACTGCGCCTCACTAAGCAGGGGGATAATCCCCGCCGATAATGCCGCCTGCTCACAATCGTGCCGCCATTGATCAAAACTGCCCTGCACCAGCGTGCTAACCCATAGCTGCCCCCCAGGCTTCAGCACGCGCAACAGGCCAGGCAGACTAAGGGCGGGCTGGCTGAACCATTGCACCGCCAGGCTGCTGACCACCAAATCAATGCTGGCAGGCGGCAGGGCGGGCAGCTCCCCATCCATTACCAGCCGATAGGGGGGTGGCACCGCCCTCTTTTCCCCTAGCGCGTCATATTCAGGCGGCCATTGTGCCCGCCGCACCATTGGCCAGGATAAATCGCTGAACAGATACATAGCGGGGCAGAGGGTGGGCAGCAGGTGGCGGGTCAGCCCCCCCGTGCCGCCACCGATTTCCAACACGCTTAGCCCTGATGCAGGATGGCTGGCCAAAATCGCCTGCGCCAATTGCTGCGCCACCAACGCCTGCAATCTGGCCTGAGCATCATAGTGGGGGCTTGCCAGACCAAAATTGTGCGCCACCGCCGATTTTAGCATGGGGGCAACCGCCGAAAAAAGGCGATAAGCTTTTCCGCCAACGGCTGCCAGTCCGCGGCATCCTCTGGCAACGCATGGCGGCCGTGCGATTCCCAATGCAGGGTGACATGGTCGTGGTCGGCAAAGCTGGCCTGTGACAGGGCGGCGGGCACGATCGGATCTGCCTGCGCCGCCACCGCCAGCACGGGCACCTTAAGATTACGCAGAGTGTTACGATGATCCCAATCCTCAAGCCACTGCAACCCCTGGTGCAGGGCGTGACCATCAACAGTCGCGGGCGGCTGACGCGGGCTGCCCGCCGCTTTATAAAAGCCGCTCAACAGCTCAAGCGGGTTGTGGGGCAGATGGGCACGCATCGGTGCCAAATGTTTGGTCGGGATACCGTGCGGCCAATCCTGGGGGTCATTCGGGTTTGCGACAAAGCGGCTGAAACCATACAGGCTGACCAAGCCTTGCAACCCGCTATCCCCCTGTTGCAACCGTTTGGCCTGCTGCTCCAACAGCCACATCACCCCCATGGAGTGCCCCACCCCGATCCAGGGCTGCCCCTCAGGAATGACGGGGGGATGGTTATCGGCATCGGGCGTGCCGGTATAGCCAAAATCGACCAGCTGCACGGGATAGTCGGCCAGAAAGGGCATCAACCCCTGCCAACATTGTGCCCCACTGCCCCACCCATGCGCCAACACGATGGTCGGTTTGGGGTTGCTTGCAGCGTTGCTGATGCTTTTGTCGATGGTCATGCCATCCCCTCCTTAGCAGCAGATAACCTGGGCGGAGATAACCTATCCAACGCCTGCCACAGCTTATCCAAATCCTGGGGTTGATGGGCGGCGGTCAGGGCTAAACGCAGGCGCGATTGATTGGGCGGCACCGTCGGCGGGCGGATAGCGGGGGCGATGATGCCAGCCTGCCGCAATTGATGACTCAGCTGCAAGGCGTCCTCCTCCCCCCTCACCAACAGCGGCACGATTTGGGTCGTTGACTGCCCCGTGTCATAGCCACGCGCCGCCAACTTATCTCGCACCTGCGAAGCAAGTTGCAACAGCTGGTGGCGGGCGGGATCCAGCGTGGGCAGCAGCGACAAGGCCGCCCCAATCGCCCCCAACACGGGCGGGGGCAGCGCGGTGGAATAGATAAAACCGCTGCAACGGTTGATCAGATAGTCGATCAGCACCCTACTGCCCGCTACATAGGCGCCAAAACTGCCCAGGGCTTTACCAAAGGTGCCCATCACCAGGTCAATCTGCCCTGGAAATTCGCTGGCCAGCCCGCCGCCATGATGGCCAAACACACCGGTCGCGTGCGCCTCATCCACATACAAAAAGGCGCCAAATCGCTGGCACAGGGCTATCAACCCCGCCAAGTCGGCACAATCGCCATCCATGCTGTACACCGATTCTACCAGCACCACCCGCGCGCTGCTGGCATGGCTATGGCGCGTCAACAGGCTTTCCAGATGATTCAGGTCGTTGTGATGAAACCGTTGCGGCATCACCCCCGCATTGCGGCAGGCGGTGTACAGACTGGCATGGATCAGGCGGTCGGCCAGCACCACAGGGTCACGCCCTATCGCCGCACGATCCAACAGCGCGGTCAATATAGTGGCGTTGACCTGATACCCGCTGTTCATAATCAGCGCGGCCTGCACACCCTTCAGTTGCGCCAGTGCAAGCTCCAACGGCTCATACAGCGCGGCCGAATCGCCCAGCAGGCGTGAGGCACCCGCCCCCACCCCGAACCGCTCGGCATAATTCTGCGCCGCCGCAATCAGGGCTGGATGACGACGCAATCCCAGATAATCGTTGCTGGCCAGGTTCAACGCATCGCCCGCAACATCGGCGGGCAAATGGCGATAGCGTTGTGCTGCCTGCTGCTGCATCAACCAATCCTGATAGGGGGCGTCAAAAATGCTCATACCCTTTTACACATGTTCTGGCTGTTTCTGTCAAAATGGCGTAACGTAAAGTGACTAAACTTTAATTTGGTTTTTATGAGGTTTGAATCTTGCCACAAAATTTTCCCCTGCCGTTCTCGACTGTTTCACAATTACCAGGATCTGCAAAGCTTGGTCGGGGGCAAAATGGCTTTGCCATCGGCCTTATTCTGGTGGTGGTGGCGCTGATGGCTATTGTCATTGGCGCCATCGCGCTGGGCAACCGCGGCGCCAGCTCGGTTGGTGAGCAGGAGGAGGAACGGTTGGGCGCATCCTTTCTTCTAACCACGGGCAAGGGGTTTGAGGTGCAAATTGCTTCCTATTTGTCCGCCAATAACCTTAAGGGGTATCAGCTGTATGCGGTGATGGGCGGAACCGATGCGGTGCGCAATAATGTTGCCAATCTTTGGCGGCCACGCGGGGGGCTGACCCCACCAAAGGTTGCCACCGGCAGCTATGTGGACACCCCGATTGTAGACATCCATGGCGCTGGTGCGACGCAGGGGGCTTGTGCCCTGAACCCCACCAATGATACCGATACCAATGGCAATGGCTGCGCCTGGTATCTTGGCCGTGTCAATTTGGGGTTAGGGCGCAATGTTTTGCAAGCGGGGCAGCAGTGGGTGGGGTCATCCCTAACCAACGATCTTATCGTTTACACATTCCCCCTGCGTCTTGCTGTTTGCCAACAGACCAACAACTTGCTTTTTGCCGCCCCGCTCAGTGATGCACCAACACCAATAGTGCGCGTTAGTGCTTGGAGTAAATCGGCCGCCAATGATGGAACCAACCGTTGGGCACCGTTGGTCGCGGCAACCCCCGCGGCAGCAGCCGCTGACAGCAGAACCCCAACATCCGCTCCTGAGTTTTCGCAGGGCGGCATCAATCAGCCACCTGGGGGGGTGCTAATAGCTGGTCAACCAATCATCAGCGGCGAACCGCGCAACGAATTTTGTAGCAATGCGAATCTTGGGTTGGCTGCGGGTACCAACATGTACACCTACGTCAAAACCGTTTATGTGCAATAGGGCGTGACCGCTCTTAAGTTGCGGAGCCGCCAAGCCAACTGTTGCAGTTTGTTGCCGCTTTGCGTATGCTGTGCAGCCTGGGCGGTCGTGGCGAAATGGTAGACGCGCAACGTTGAGGTCGTTGTGGGGGAAACCCCTTGGAGGTTCAAGTCCTCTCGACCGCACCATTTTTATTGGTTGTTTTGGTTGGATTTTTAGACGATACGAGGCTCTTAAATGAGGAGTGGTACATTATATTGCATCGCACCCATTCCTGCTGGCGAACTATTTTTAAAAGAGTATTGTACAGATGTTTTTGCCCGTCTTAGAATGACTCTTGATAACTTTAATTTGATCATGATATGAACATTCATAGTGTTTACTCAATACCTACTCCCTTTATAGGTTCGCTTGCTCAAATTGAAAATTGGGAGGCTTGGCTGACTCATATCAGCTCCATGAGATTTGATGCCGTGCATCTGACACCTTTCTGCCAACGTGGAGAACAGACAGCGCCCTCTGGAAAATATGGTTGTTTTTACTCAATTAAAGATCACAGAGCCTTTGACCCAAGTATCGCTGGAGGGTTAAGCGAGCAGGAGGCCACCCAAGCAATGCAATATGTTACTGCATTGGCTAAAACCCAGGGTATGCAACCAATATTTGATCTCGTCTTAAACCACACATCCACTGATCACCCTTGGATTACAGAGAATCCTTCACTCTATCAGACAAATGCATTGATTGTTGACGGTGACGCTTGGGACGATGTTCGTCCCCTTAATTGGTCTGAGGAAAACATACCTCTACTAGTAGCAGATGCTATTCAAACGATTGAATGGGCAAAGACGCTTGGGTTTACAGCTATTCGTGCGGATTACCCCAACAACATACCTAGCAACGCATGGGAAGAAATCATTAACACATTTCCTGATATGACGTTCATAGGAGAAACTGTAGGCTGCGGGCATCAAGGAATACGTGATCTTAGTAAGCCTTTTCACAGCTTATATTCTAGTCACTATTTTTCTGAAGCAGGCTTAGAGCCATGGCTACTTGACGAAAGAAATTTACTACTAAGGCGTGGAAAGCGGATCATAGCACCTGTTAGCACTCATGATGAACTGCCTCTTGCAACAAAAATCCTGAAACAGAACAAAACATTACCAGCCGAAAGCATTATTGACGCACACAAACAGCGTTATTGGGCCGCATCAAATTTTGGGATTCCATTTGCCCAGGCGGGATTTGAGTTCTGCACAGAAGAGCGTGCAAATATCCTAAACCACCCTGCGGAAGGTCGTTATATCAATAAACCGCGAACACCAGATCAAATGCTTAGTAATCCCCAATGTGATTTAAGAGCATACATAGCATCTATAAATGCTTGCCGACAAAACAACCCTCTTCTCAAATCACCATTGTTAATAGACTCAAAACCTCTAGGCGACTCGGGGGGGTTTATCCAATGGCGCTGGAAGGAAGATGGAACGACTCTTGTCACTGTACACAATATTGCTAATGGCCAATTGCCTGATGATGTCCTAAAAACTGCCTGTGAACAATCCGGGCATCCAGAAAATTTTGTACCTATTGCAGAACAACACCCTGATATTCCAACACACGCTATTTTTTACCATGGCAATCGTCCAGACTGGTTGGATCAATTTGTAAATCTAACGAGCAATATCCAGCTCCGATAATTGACAAAACCAAAATTTTCTGTATTTTTAACGAGGATATATAGCCCATGACCACAATTTATCAGATTTATCCCCGCAGCTTTCAGGACAGCAATGGGGATGGCGTTGGCGATTTGCGCGGGATTGTTGATCGCCTGCCTTATCTGGCCAAGCTGGGTGTCGATATGGTGTGGATTTCGCCCTTTTTCCTTTCTCCGCAAAAGGATTTCGGCTATGATGTCAGCGACTACCGCACGGTTGACCCGCTGTTTGGATCAAACGCTGATCTGGCGCAGTTGATTGCCGATGCGGCACAACACAATCTAGGGATCATGGTCGATCTGGTACTGGCTCATAGTTCCAACCAGCATCCATGGTTTCTGGAAAGTCGTGCCAGCCGTGACAATCCGAAAGCCGATTGGTATGTGTGGGCTGATCCCCTGCCTGATGGTAATGTTCCCAACAATTGGCAATCGGTGTTTGGTGGCTCGGCCTGGCGCTGGGAACCACGGCGCCAACAATACTACCTGACTCACTTTTTGGGGGAACAGCCTGCCCTGAACCTCTACGCACCAGCAGTGCGAGAAGAGTTGTTGGCAGTGGTCGAATACTGGCTTCAGCAAGGCGTGAAGGGTTTCCGCTTTGATGCCATCCATTTTGCTCATTACGACCCGCAGCTGCGCAACAACCCACCCGCCCCGCGAGGTTCTACCAGTGGCGCGCTTTCAGATTCCCCTTTTGGGATGCAAGACCATGTGTATGACCTTGGTCAGCCAGCGACCATCGACTTCATCCGCGACATTCGTAAGGTGGCAGATCGCTACCCTGGCGCGCTGCTGCTTGGCGAAGTTGGCACGGTGGAGATCGCCCGCACCTATGTTGGCGCTGATAAATTCGACCTGAGCTATAGCTTTAACATGCTGGATATCCGTGAGCTGGTAACGGTAGGGTTGTTCCGCGAAAAGCTGGCGGGTGGCTTAGCGGGCTTTCTGCCAGGCACCTCCTGCTGGGCGCTCAGCAACCACGATGCCCCCCGCCACGTTACCCGCATGGGTTCGCAGGATCCGAGCCATCGTGCCGCTTTTGCCAAGATGATCGCCGCGGTGGTGCTAACACTGCCTGGCGGGCTGTGCCTGTATCAGGGGGAGGAGTTGGGACTGCCTACGGCTGAGCTGCGGTTTGAAGATTTGGTTGACCCTTACGACATAGCCTTTTACCCCGACCACGTTGGTCGTGATGGTGCCCGCACCCCCATGCCATGGGTTAAAGATGCCGCCAACGCAGGCTTTAGCACGGCGGCCAACACCTGGCTTCCCGTAGATGCGGCGCAACAAAATTTGGCGGTGGATTCGCAAGAGGAAGATCCCCAATCGACACTAAACCACTATCGTCGATTGATTGCGTGGCGTAAAAACCACCCGTGGATCAAAAAAGCCACCGTGGATAGCAGCAACTCTAACGAGCAGGTTCTGCAACTGGAGTATCGTCACGGCAATCAAACCATGCTGGGGCTGTTCAACTTTGCCGCTGAATCGGTGGAGCTGAAAGGATTGGGAGGCCTGGGCACGGTAGAGTGGCAGGAGGGGGTGAGTGTTCAGAATGACACAGTAACCCTGCAACCCTTTGCCTTCGCCACTTTTACCCAAGCCGCTTAACCCCAACGGACAGACGCATCCCCCCACTATCGACAGCGGGGGGGGATGTGATACAGTGTAGGAAATGACCACCATGGTCGACCGATGCCCAGGCATCACGACCAGATTCCACGCTGTTAGGAAGGCGCGCCATGTCTTTTCCCCTTGCCGCCAACAGCAATGCGGCGCTGGCCGGGGACGTCAGCCATTATGTCAGCCTGTTGCAGAACCAAATTTGCGCCGCCCTAACCACGTTGGAGGAGCAGTTCGCCACGGCAGAGCACCCCGCGGCCGACTTTAGCCCCAAAAGCTGGGAGAGGGCTGGCGGTGGCGGCGGGGAAATGCGGGTGATGACCAACGGCGCGGTGTTTGATAAGGCGGGCGTCAACGTCTCAACGGTTTGGGGGCGATTTGATCCGCGCTTTGCCACGCAAATTCCCGGGGCGGAGAGTGACCCCAGCTTTTGGGCGGCGGGCATCTCCCTGGTGCTGCACCCGCGAAATCCCTTTGTGCCAGCGGTTCACATGAACCTGCGCCACCTGATTACCACCAAGGCCTGGTTCGGCGGCGGCGCCGATCTGACCCCCACTTTTGCCGACCCTGTTGAGGCGGCGGCCTTTCACCAATCGATGCAGCAGGCCTGCGACCACAACGATCCGACCTATTACCCGCGCTTTAAGCAATGGTGCGATGAGTATTTCTTCCTGCCCCATCGGGGTGAGGCACGCGGGATTGGCGGCATTTTCTTTGACTATCTGGAGGGGGATTTGGCGAAGCAGTTCAGCTTTGTGCAGGATGTTGGCGCGGCCTTTTTGGATGTCTATCCCCGCCTGGTGCGCGCCAAGGCCAAACAGCCCTGGACAGAGGAGGATAAGCATCAACAGGCGATTAAGCGCGGCCGCTATATCGAATTCAACCTGTTGTACGATCGCGGCACCAAATTTGGTATCGAAACCGGCGGCAATTTGGAGGCGATTTTTGTCTCCCTACCCCCTGGCGCGGTTTGGTAGCCCCCATGCTGTGTCGCCAACCCCGTTTATCCGTGCGCCCAATCCTGACCATCTTGTGCGCCATCGCGGCGACCATCTTATTTCAACCCAATCCTGCCCATGCTCAAAGCCTGACGGCCTTTACCGGCAACTACACGGTGGCGGTGGAGCCGAGCAGCCTGCAACAGGGGCAAAAGCTGGAGGAGTTGCCGTTAAGCGGACGGGTAGAGATTCTGTCGCTGCCGATGGCGGGGTTGGGCGGATTTTTGCTGCGCGGGGTAGAGCTGGGGATGCCCAATCGCGGCTTTCGCACCCTGGTTGACCGCACGCGCGAAATGCAATTCAGCCCGATCTACACCGCCAACCGTGGCGGCGACCGCAACCAACGCTTCCTGCGCTACGCCCTGCCCACGGGGGATCGTGGCACCAACGACCTGTTCGGATGGGCGGTGGTACGCCCCGAACTGTTTGTTGCGGGCACCGTGCAGATTGACATTAACGGCCAATCGGTGATGCGCCAATTTGATGTAGGGCTGGCGAAAACCGAAGAGGCCAAAAGCCCGACGCCTGGCAATCGCCAAGTTGCCCGCCCCTTTCGCCTGCGGGAATGGCGCGATGGCAAATCTACCCTGGATATTTCGGGCGAATTGCGCTGACGCCCCCCCCTGAAAAAGGGCAACGGCTTTTTTCACTTGCTGCATTATTTTCTTGCCAAGATTGCTTTTGTCATGTTTATTTGCAGGTCACCTCGTTTGTAATGTGTTTTGGGGCGCGGCGTGGTGTTTGACGGGATAAATTGTTCCAACGATTGTTCGTTATACCGCCCCTAAATTGAAAGTTACTGATAATGTCATTTGATGATGCCCGTTTGGTGGTTGAATTGGCCGCCACCCTTTACGGCGATACGCCTGCTGACCACGAAGACCGTGCAGCGGCCGCAGTGGAAATTGCCCTGCAACTGATTACCGCGGCTGAGTCCGCCACCGGATCAACCGTTATCCGCCCAAAACGCGCCTTTGAGCCACGCGGTGATCGCGGCGGGGATGAGGGGGGCTTTCGCCCACGTCCACGCTTTGAACCACGCGGCGACTTTGGCGGCGGCGATGAAGGCGGCTTTCGTCGCCCCCCCAGCTTTTCTCGCTTTGGCGATTCCGGCGGCGGCGATCGCCCCCAACGCGGTGGCGGATTCAACAGCCGCCCTGGTGAGGGTGGGGATCGACCCTTTCGCTCACGCGATGATGACGGCGGCGACCGCCCACCCCGCGCCAAAAAACGCTTCTAGGATTATTTAGGGGGCGCAAAGTCTGCACCCCTGCCATAACCCCAATGAACACCAGCCGCCTTGCCCAATTGGGTGAAGCGGCTGGTTTTTTTGTGCCTGAATGGATTGTTTTTTGGTGGCAGCAGGATTTTTAGAGCCCTGTTGCCAGCTGCCCTCAGCCGTTCCATCGCATGGATCCCCCGCCTTTTCTTATGACTTGGGGCGGAGGATGACGACTTAAGAAGGCATTTCCACCTTTGTCATCCTAGCTCCACCATTTCTACCACTCCATTGTCATCCTACTCCTTGTGAGTAGGATCTCCTTACCCCCTCGCCGCTTGTTTGACGGTTGGGATTTGAGATTCACCCCATAAAGGGTAGAATGACATTGTGATGTGGATGCATCGCACTCATTCGCGCCACCACTCCGTTGTCATCTCCGCGTAGGCGGAGATCCAGAGCCCTGTTGCTAGCTACCCTTAGCCGTACCATCGCATGGATCCCCCGCCTTCGCGGAGGATGACAGGGTTGTGATGAGGTGGGGCGGTGGCAAGGCGCAAAGGGTTAGGGGGACGGATCCTTCGGTGCGGTGTTCAACGGTTGGCTGGCCGCCTTTTGTGCCCGCGCCAGCTGTTCGGGGGTTAGTGTTTTTTCAGTAATGTTAAGAGTCTTAGAGGCATCCTCATGCCCCTGTGCGGCCGCCCGTGCAAACCAAATATAGGCTTTTTCATAGTCCCTCGTTACCCCTTCTCCTTTACGATACATCACACCGAGATTAAATTGCGCCACCGCATTACCCTGTTCAGCCGCTTTGCGAAACCATTTAACCGCTTCGGCATAGTCCCGCGTTACCCCCTGACCTGTTCCATACATCACACCGAGATTGGATTGCGCATCCGCATTACCCTGTTCAGCCGCTTTGCGAAACCATTTAACCGCTTCGGCATAGTCCCGCGTTACCCCCTGACCTGTTCCATACATCACACCGAGATTGGATTGCGCATCCGCATCGCCCTGTTCCGCCGCTTTCCGATACCATTTAACCGCTTCGGCATAATCCCTCGTTACACCCTGACCTTTTTCATACATCACACCGAGATTAAATTGCGCCGCTGCCAATCCCTGTTCAGCCGCTTTGCGATACCATTTCACCGCTTCGGCGTAATCTCTTGTTACCCCCTGACCTTTAGCGTACATCACACCGAGATTAAATTGCGCCACCGCATCACC